>NZ_AP026945.1:960681-1280909 GCF_026000695.1 Limnospira platensis NIES-39 | reverse complement strand
CGGTTTCGGGAGGCAATTCGACCCATTCGGCGTGCATTTGGTGGGTGGTAATATCCTCAACTTCCACGGGACGAAAAGTTCCTAAGCCCACATGAAGGGTGACGAAAGCGTGATCAATGTGTTGCTGAGAGAGTCTTTGAAATAGTTGTTCTGTAAAGTGTAACCCGGCTGTAGGTGCGGCCACGGCCCCAGGGCGATCGCCATAAATAGTTTGATACTGTTCGGCTAAAGCCTGAGAATCAGTAACATAGGGAGGAAAAGGGATTTCGCCAAATTGATCTAAAATAGAAACCAAAGATTGGCCTTGGGGAACCTCAAACTTGAGCAACCTTCCGCCCGTACTGGGGTTAGTATCGATAACGGTAGCATAAAGTATTTCGCCGCCAGATTTGGACTGAAACTCGAGGCGATCGCCTATCTTAAACCGTTTTCCGGGCTTGACCAAAGCTAACCAACAGTTTGGGGCTTGCTCCTGTAGCAATAAAATCTCGATCGCCGCCGATCGACTCTTGCGACCGTAGAGACGGGCGGGGAGTACGCGGGTATTATTGAGAATCAGTAAATCCTGTGGTTGTAATAAATCTGGTAAATCCCGAAATAAACGGTGTTGATGGGACTGGGGCGAATCCACCACTAACAGGCGGGATGAGTCCCTAGGGATTACTGGATTTTGAGCGATGCGATCGGGAGGTAATTCATAATCATACCCCTGCAAAGTTCTATCTAATTTGTCCACTACTTCTGTCATTCCCAACACTAAAATCGCGCTTTCTGAGGTAAACTTGGGTATAATCCCCCAGATCAGAACGGGTAATTTTCCCCTATTAAAAGGGGTAATATCCCGCAATGATATAAGTATAGCCTTGTCAAAATAGGAAATACAGAACAGGGGATAAGGAAAACTGGAACAGGGGGTAAGGAATTTTTCTGAAAGCCTGCGGCTGACAGCTAACACCGGACACTCGAAAGCTAGTAACCGATACCCTGATCACTATTGGGTTACCACCGCAGCAGGTAACAAGTCCTTAACCATTTAGGAGTTGCAAGCGGGTGGGGGGAGACAGGAAGACGCGGGAGAAACAATGGAATGGAATATCTATACTACCTTGCCAACACGAGTTTAACACTGAGAGTTGTTGATTTTCTTAGGGGTCAGACTCACCTTCCGGTCAAGTTTATGACCGTGATTCATCAAATTGACGGCTGGATCATCAAAGTTAAGATGAGTGAGTATTTAACGCCCCACCAACATGGTGATTTTAGGGCTTTTATGTACGAATTGGGGATTCCCTATGAACCGGACATTCGTATTCAGATGGCTTTGTGGGCTCTGGAAACTGGACAATCTCCCTTGAGTGTGATGCGTCGCTACCAGGTGGCGGTGGTTTCTCATGGTAGCCCAAATCGAGAGGATATTGAAACATTCCGCACTCAGTTTGTTAGGGGTCTGGGCTATTGTCCAGAGGCTTTAGCCTGAGGTTTAACTTGATTGTTTTGCTGGAAGTTTCGCTAATGCACGCTCAGGAAAAGGCTGATTCGATATAGTCTTCTAGGGTAAGCTGATAGGCTTCTATATGAATGGATTTACCTGGTGTCACAATCTGAGGTGATGCTGCGATCGGGTTGTTTGTTGCTGGGTTCTGGTGTTGACATCTAACTAGGGCGACATCGAATCGACAAGGATGATTACTGAAATGGGGATGGGCGCTTAAAAAGTGTTCTGCGGTTCGGATCAGTTTGGCTTGTTTGGTCGCAGTAATGGCTAAAGCACCGTTTGCGTCCCAGTTTCCTCGACTGCGGGTTTTGACTTCTACAAAAATTAGGGCGGTTTCTCGATGACCAATGAGGTCGATTTCTCCCCAACGACAATGATATTGATGGTATAAAATCTGCCAGCCCGTTTGTTGTAACCATTGTGCGACGAGTTGTTCTCCCAATGTTCCTATATGACGCGACATTACAGTAAACTCAATATAGATTTTTGGATAGATAGATCAAAAGGTATGGGTTTCTCGTTTCCCAGGATAATCAATAGGACAATTCTCTCGCGTATAGCAGCGATCGCTTTAATTTTAGGGATGGGTTGGGGACTAATAGCTACTATTACCACATCGCCGGCGATCGCGGAAAACTACGAAAAACGCAATCTGATAGGTGTGGACTTCTCAGGACAGGACCTCAAGGACTCCGAGTTTGATTTTGCTAACCTACAGGGTAGCAATTTCAGTCATACCGACCTACGGGGAGTTAGCCTATTTGGGGCGAAAATGCAGGATGTTAACCTAGAGTCTGCTGATTTACGTTTTGCTACCCTAGACACGGCGCGGTTAGTTAGGGCTAATCTCACTAATGCTTTGCTGGAGGAAGCCTACGCCTACAATGCGGATTTCCGTGGGGCGATTATTACTGGGGCTGATTTTACTGATGTCATGTTGCGTCGAGATCAGCAACAACTGCTTTGTGAAGTGGCGGACGGTACAAATCCAGTAACAGGACGCGATACCCGCGAGACTCTCTACTGCGATTGATTGACTTTCGATCAGCAGACCAAACAACAGGGATAACCTGAGAAGCCATTGCGAATCCTAGGTTATCTCCCGAAATTGCCGGGTTTTTGGCTGTCACTCAAAAAAGCTCTCCTAGTTGGCTTCCTGAGACAATAGTTCTTTCAGGTTGATTGTGGCGGCGACATCATCTGGGGTGGCTTGGGGGTGGCTTTTGCGCTTTGTGTAAGATACTAACGCGGGGATGGAGATACAGATAGCGCCGTTTACCAAAGCTAACAAAAGTCCGTAAGCTATATAATGATCCATTAATACACCCTCCTAAACATCGGGTTGATATTTTTTCAATCATTATCACATTATGGATAGTGAAAAAGCAATGGTTTTAGGTAAGAATTACTTGTCAATCCCATAAGTTATCTCAATCAATCAATCAATGGTTATAGGGTGAGTATTTATACTTATTAATTGGGGTTGATTTCCGAGGATTTTAGTTGAATTAGCGGCTACTAAGATGCACTCAGTTTAGCTCAATTGGAGTATAGCACAGATGACTGTCAAAAGATCACCCAAATGTAAGTAATCGTTAATGTTATGACTGTTAAGGGAAAGCCGAAACGGAGGTGTTCCCAAAATGATAGGCGATCGCCTCCAGATGCGGCGGCTTCTACGGTAATTAGATTGGCTACAGAACCAAATAGGGTGAGATTCCCGGCTAGAGTGGCTGAGGCGGCTAGGAGAATCCAGCTTGAGGTGGCATCTGGGGGAATAAATGATTGTAGGAGTAAGACGGTGGGGACATTAGAAATTATGTTGGATAATAAGGCGGTAATAACTAATAAACCTAGGGGATAGGATACCCAAGTTGACAGATGATTTAACAGTTGCAAAGATTGCACACAGTACGTGAGGATAAATAGTCCCGAAAACATTACTAATAATGACCAGTCTACTTGTTGTAAGACTCGCTGAGGTTTAATCCTGCGGGTAATCAATAATATGGCGGCGGCTAAAAATGCTGATTCTGCTAGGGGAAGATTGATGATAAAAGCGGTTAATAAAAGAGTGGTGACAATTATGGTTTTAATCAGGAGGGGACGATGTAAGTATAATGGTGATTGAGTGAGGGAATTTGAGGGGAGAGGATGTGATATTCGCACTTCTGGATAAAGTAGGCATAAGAGGCCAATTTGTAGCCCTAAACCTACTATGGCGACGGGGGTTAAGGTCTGGGCGAATTGTAGATAACTAATTCCGGAAAAGGAACCGACGAGGATATTTTGGGGATTACCGCTGAGGGTGGCGAGGGAACCGATATTGGTGGAGGCGGCGATCGCTAATAAATACGGGACAGGATTTAATTTGAGCGATCGGGCTAATTTTAAGGTTAGGGGGGTGCTAACTAATGCTAGAGTATCATTGAGGAAAAAGGCTGATAATATACCTGTGCCAAATGTTAATAAAACTAGCAATCCCAAGGGACTATGAATGAATCGTAATAGGTAAACTAATGCTAGGTTAAAAAAACCAGAGTAGGATAGGTAAGCGTTAATCACCATCATGCTTAATAAAAACACAATGGTATGAGGATCAATGGCATCCCAAGCCTGTTCTAGGGTTAAGGTTCCTATGGCAATTAACAGGGCTGAACCTACTAAAGCTATGGTGGCACGGTTCATCCGTAAACCGGGAATATAACCTAATCCTAACCCTATATAAGTAAGGGTTAAAACCCAACCCTGTAAACCTAGAATAATCTGGGTCATATTTATTCCTAGCAATGCCGATATATTGTAAATATTAAAATCATGATTAATGGGAATAATGGTATATTTAATTATGGTGAGTTGAGGACATATTTAAATTTGTCTAGCAGGAAATTCACAGCATCTATTCCGCCCAGTTTTATTTTTTAGCCTCATAGGATGGATTTACGGTGATTAATTATGGCTGATTGATGGGGAATTTGTCAAGTTTTTGGCGGTTGATAAACTTGACCGATTGAATGATCTGGCTGAATATCGACTACTAAATCAACACGATCGCTATCTGTTAGCAGAGGAGTAATAAACAATTCGGGATGCAAAGATTTCCAAAAGTATTCGACAAATTGATTGATTTCTGTGTCGGTCATTCCGGACTTACCCAAGGCTTTCATCTCCTGTTCAGCTTGTGCGCGCCACTGTTTGGATAAACGATAATCAACGGGGTTGAGAACTATTAATCTATCCAAACGTTCCCAGAGGGGTAAATACTCTTTTAATTGGTGATTTATTTGTCGCGCAAATTGGCGATCGCTATCAGTAATAATAGGGGGGGGTGGATGATTAAACGCCTGGTCTTCTACGGGTTGACATCCCACAAACCAGCCCTCAAATAAGATGATATCAGGTGCTTCTATTTGTTGGGGTTCTATGCGATCGCCTTCTCCATTCCACAGAGACTTATCAAACCGGGGAATCATTATTTTTTCTCCGGGTGTAGGGTTTCGGAGTTGGTCAAGAAGTTGAATTCCGATGTCAATATCATGGGTGCCGGGGGGACCTCGCCAGATTAAACGGGGATCTTGTTCTCGCAGCCTTTGACGATCGGCGTAAGTTTTATATAAATCATCAATAGAAATACTAATGGCTTGATAATTTAGGAGATTGAGAATCCGAGAAATGACGGTTGATAGGGTGGTTTTTCCGGTTCCCTGTCCGCCTAATATTCCCTGTACTAAAGGACGATTAAGGATGGTTTTTAACTGAGATAATTGTATGGCAAACGGTAGCCAAAAGTGCCATAATGTGGGTAGCTGTTCCCAGAGAATCGGTAAATCTGGGTTATGTTTAAGGAGCGATCGCCATAATTGATAACGTTGTTTAATTGCTGTTTCTAGCTGTTCTGGATTGATACCAAAAGCCGCCATTTGCTGGGGATTATTTAATTCTTGTCTCAGCAGTTGTTGCCATTGTTCTGGTGTCGGTTCGGTATCAGTTTCCAAAGATTGTAAAATTTCCATCATGATTAAATCCGGTCTAAGAACCCAGTAAAAATGCAAGCAAAAATAAACTATAAGTCATGCCAATTTTCATGCTATTGAGGAGGTCAAGCCATAAAGAATTGATTTCACTACGAGACACTTTGCGGTAAGATAACCAACTAATCCATTCAGTGACTAGCAGGGTGATAAATGCGACGCTGACATCCCAACTTCCGACTTGTCCAACGATGGTGGCGATCGCCACTCCCAGGAAGAAGCCGAAAAATAGGCTAATCAATAATACAGAGATGCGCCGCCAGGGGTTACGAAACCATTGCAAGGTTTGCTGGGCGATCGCATCAGTAAATCGGTTTAAACGAGTGTTTTGCATAGGAGATTATAGGGAGCGATATTTGAAATCTACTGTAGGATAAAAGTATTATAAGGGCGGTTGTGGCATCAACTCCCTGCTGTGGCTATATTTGTTAGTCTACAGGTGTCCAAACTTGCCGCCAGTTGGCTATAACACTTGTCCCAGATAGCAGATTTATGATAACGTTGACAATTTACTGAGGTTTGACCATTGAATTTGTTTGACGCAGCCAATATTAATATACTTTGGGGAAACCTCATTGTCGAGGAGTTAGTTCGCCATGGGGTGAGTTATTTTATTGTATCTCCTGGTTCCCGATCGACTCCTTTAACTGTGGCGATCGCCCGTAATTATCAAGCACAACGGCGAGTTTTTTTTGACGAAAGGGGCGCGGCTTTTCATGCGATCGGCTACGGGAGGGCGACAGGAAAGCCAGCGGTTTTGGTATCTACTTCTGGGTCGGCTGCTGCCAACTATTTCCCGGCTATTATTGAGGCGGCTACGGATAATTTACCGATGATTATTATCTCGGCTGACCGCCCGCCAGAATTGCGAAAAACGGGGGCTAATCAGACTATTGATCAGGTCAATCTTTATGGTGATTATGTGCGTTGGAAATTTGATATTCCCTGTCCTGATGAAAAGATTTCGCCGACGTTTGTTTTGACGACTATTGATCAAGCTGTTTATCGTGCCCAGCGATCGCCTCAAGGACCTGTTCACCTTAATTGTATGTTCCGCGAACCCCTCGCCCCGACTAATTCAGCTATTACATTGGGTTATACTCTCCCTCTGAAGCGTTGGCTAAGTAGTGGTAGTCCTTGGACGGATTACCCCACTCCCCTGGTGAGGCAAACAGCAGATAATATTAAGGAGATATCGGAGATTTTAAACAATAGCCAAACAGGTATTTTGGCGTTGGGAAGATTAAGCTCTATATCACAAATACAGGCAGTGTCAGAATTGGCGAAACGGCTGAAATTCCCTGTATTTGCTGATATTCGTTCAGGTTTCAGACTGGGAAATAAGATTGATAAACAGCTATTATTGACGGATATTCGACAGAGTTATAAACCCCTGGAAACGGTGATACAAATAGGCGATCGCATTTTATCAAAACGGTTTTTAGAGTATTTGGAAATCCACCCACCTCGTCACTATATTATGATCGCGGACGAACCCAGCCGCCATGACCCCGCCCATATTGTTTCCCATCGCATTGAAAGTAATATCGAACAATTATGTGAGGAATTATCCCCTCTTTTAGATCCGAATATTTGCCAAGATTGGCAAGATAAATTATGGCTAAAATCGGCGAAAATTCGCGAAACGATTGATACCTATTTAATTAATGAATCATCGTTAAATGAAATGGCGATCGCCAATTTGGTCTCGCGGCATATCCCCGCCGACACTGGCTTATTTTTAGCCAATAGTATGCCGATTAGAGATATGAATGAATATGGAATTTATGGGGGAAATTCAGTCAGAATAGCAGCCAACCGAGGTACTAGCGGCATTGATGGAATTATCGCCTCTGCTACTGGGTTTGGTCAGGGTTTAAATACTCCCACAACTCTGCTAATTGGAGATTTAGCATTTCTCCATGACCTCAACTCTTTATCTATGGTTAATGCCCTGAATCATCCCCTGTGGATTATTGCTATTAATAATAATGGGGGCGGGATATTTTCATTTTTACCGATTGCTAAATTTAATGATGTATTTGAAAACTATTTTGGCACTCCGCACCATCTCAATTTTGACCATGCTGCCCAATTGTTTAATATCAAATATTTCTCCCCCAAAACACAGGAGGAATTTGTGAGAGATTATCAACAGGCGATCGCCTCCCAAACTTCAGCGATTATTGAAGTGCAGACCAACCGGAAACACAATCAAGAATTGCACCAAGACTTAGCCGAAAAAATCCAAGAAATATCATGGAGATTTTAACCGTCGTATTCGGTGTAAATTTCGACATCCAATGTATCCTCATCTATGCTGATATAAAGAAGATTCGGGCGACAACAAACCTGGCAATCTTCAATATAAGACTGTTGACCTCCGGCACTAAAATCGATAAATGTGACATTACTTTCGCCACAATAGGCGCAGGTAAATTCAGCCGTATTTTGCATAATTTTCACACTCAACTTTAGTAATATCGTGGCGATAGCGGAACATATCTTGAAGACGGGAATAAACCCACCAACTCAAGCCCTTGTCAAACAGGGAGCCACCTGGTAAACTAAAGGCGATCGCATCAGTTAACCGAGTGTGATTATTCACCTCAGAAAACTGGTGTCGGTGTACCCAAATAGCCATGGGACCCTGTTGCTGTTCATCAGTAAACAGTTGGTGGGGAATGCACTCAGTATGCACCGCCACCCATGGCACCGAAACCGGACCAAGAGATAAGAGAAATTCCGATCTAGCTCCCACCTCTAAACCCCCTTCCCGGCGGATAATTTCCACAGGTTGCCAAGGCGGGGTCAGCAACTCTAGGATATCAGATCGGGCGTGAAAATTCCAAACCACATCAACGGGGGCGTTAATTAGGGACGAGTATTGAAAATGCAGCATAAACACACCATACAGAATCAACAGTTGTAGCAATTTTTACCAAATTATATCGAGAAATTGGTTAAGATGAAACCCATGCTATCGTTGCCATATTAAATCCCCAATTTCTATGCGTTTAGAGCAACTTCAAGCCTTTTTATCTGTTGCCGAAACCGGAAGTTTTCAAAAAGCAGCAATCAATTGCAACGTGACGCAATCAACGATTAGTCGCCAGATACAGGGACTAGAAACGGAACTAGGTTTACCCCTATTTCACCGTAGTAACCAAGCTAAATTGACGGTGGGAGGTGAAAGGTTTTGGCCCTATGCGCGGAAAATTTGTCAGGCTTGGGAAAATGCCCAACAGGAATTAGCGTCATTATTAGCGGGACAGCAGCCGGAATTATGCGTGGCGGCTATTCACTCCCTTTGTGCGTCTTATCTCCCCCCAGTATTACAAAAGTTTTGCTATGCTTATCCTGATGTACAATTGCGGGTAACATCATTAGGAAGCGATCGCGCTTTAAAAGTCCTGAAAGATGGATTGGTTGATGTGGCACTTGTCATGAATAATCGTGCTTTTACGGCTAGTTCCGATTTATTGGTGGATATTCTCTATAAAGAACCGATACAAGTATTAATGGCGAAAAATCACCCCCTGGCGCGATATAATCAAGTACCTTGGACCGAGTTAATTATCTATCCTCAAGTGGTATTTAAAGATGGTTATGGAATGCGGCGTTTAGTACAGGAAAGATTTGCTCAAGCTGGCGCTACTCTCAAGGCGGTTTTAGAGTTAAATACGCTGGATGCTTTTCGGGGTGTAGTGCGTCAGGGGGAAGTAATTGCTCTGTTACCACGTTCAGCATTAGTAGAAGCAGTCAACGATAGCAGTTTAGCGATTAGAACGATCGCACCTTTTGAAGGGACTATAAATAGTAAATCAGGTTCCTTTTATAGTGGCGGATCTGACTTGAATTGGACTCGTGAAGTTGCCATTGTCACCACCCGCGATCGCCTGCAAATTCCCCCCATTGAATATTTCTGGAAATTGGTACATGAATTAATCCCCCCAGAGGTAGACTCGGAGTTAGAAGAACTGGGGATAAAATGCTTAATTGGTTAACATCAAATGGCTAACAATTCCTCAAAGTATCCGCTTTCGATTATACTGGTTTTCTCTTCTGTTCACTATATCACACCAACCAACTAAATGAGCGATCGCTTTAGAACATTACTGAAAAAAGTGGGAAGCGGAACCCACACCAGCGCAGCCCTAACTCGCGAAGAAGCCGCCGAAGCCTTACGCATGATGTTACACCAAGAAGCAACACCCGTACAGGTAGGGGCTTTTTTAATCGCCCACCGCATTCGGCGACCCACGGGAGAAGAATTGGCGGGAATGCTAGATGTTTATGCAGAATTAGGACCCCATTTAACTAATGCTGTGCGTCCTCCGATGATTTTAACTCATCCCTATGATGGGCGATCGCGTACTGTTCCCATGACCATTCTCACCGGGTTAATTCTCAGCGCCGCCGGAGTCCCGACCATTTTGCATGGAGGCGATCGAATGCCGACCAAAGAGGGGATTTGTTTACATGAAATTTGGCAAAAATTAGGCATAAATTGGGAAGGAATTAGCCTAATTAGAATGCAGGAAATCTTCCAGACCACCGGTTTAGGCTTTATTCATCTTCCCACCCATTTTCCCCTAGCTATGAACCTAGTGGGACCCCGCCGAGAAATTGGGAAACGTCCGCCTATTGCTACCTTAGAGTTAATGTGGTCTCCCTATTTAGGAGATGCAACTATCGCCTGTGGCTATGTTCACCCTCCCACGGAATCAATGTTCCGAACCGCTCTAGAATTGCGAAATCAGCGGCAATTTATCACGGTTAAGGGATTAGAAGGCAGTTGTGATTTACCCCGCGATCGCACCTGTATTATTGGCATCAACCGCCCCAGTATAGACAACCCGGAAACCTCGACTTTTGAACGTCTGTTATTGCATCCCCATGATTATGGTTATGGGGGGAAAGAAGTTCCTCTTAATTCCCTAGATGAACTGATTAATAATATCAAGGCTGTCTTGGAGGGGGAACCGGGAGAATTAATGCAGGCTGCTATTTGGAATGGGGGTTTTTATCTGTGGTGTGCGGGAGTTTGTTCGGACATAGAAACAGGTCTGAAACACGCGCAGGAGTTACTAACTCAAGGGATGGTAGCCCAGAAATTAGAAGCGATCGCCTAGGGGCGGGTTCTGCTGTCAATTAAATCTCTCGGCGAGAAGACTAATAAACCCGCCCTCTATTGATAATTGATATAGCGTTTCTCATATCCATAAGGTACAGCCCACTCAAAGAGAAGCCGCTGCGCGTCTACACCCCAAACCCCTCTCCCCATACGGGAGAGGCTTGTCCTGAGCTTGTCGAAGGGGGCTTTGAAAAGTACCTCACCAATCCACCGAATCGCTATATAACCACCCATACCAATGGTTTAATTATGGAGCATAATGCCCCATTTATCAAGGTAATTAATCCACCCCTTGAATAGGTGCAAAACCTTGTCGCTGGATGTTCTCGGTAATAGTGCGAGGTTCCAAAAATTGCAGGAGATAATCAGGTCCCCCTGCCTTGGAACCCACACCAGAGAGTTTAAAGCCACCGAAGGGTTGACGGGAAACGATCGCCCCGGTAATTCCCCGGTTAATATAGAGATTTCCCACTTCAAAATCAGCCTTAGCTTGCTGAATATGAGAGGGGGTGCGAGAATACAAACCCCCCGTCAAAGCATAATTAGTCCCGTTAGCAATATCCATCGCCTCATCAAAATTTGAGGCTTTCATCACCGCTAACACCGGACCAAAAATCTCTTCTTGGGCAATTTTCGCAGTAGGAGAAACATTAACAAACACGGTCGGACCGACAAAATAACCTGTGTCTGGTGTATCTAAGGCGATCGCCATTTCTGCTTCTTGTTTACCTATCTCAATGTATTCTTTAATCTTGGTTTGGGCGTTATGGTCAATCACCGGACCCACAAAGGTACTAGGATCAGCCGGATCACCCACATTAAGCGATCGCACCGCCTCCACCAACCGCGACACAAACACATCATAAACAGGCTCTAAAACCACCACCCGCGAACAAGCAGAACATTTTTGACCCGTATAACCAAAAGCCGAATAAACAACTCCCGCCACCGCTTGATCAAGGTCTGCACTTTCATCAACAATAATGGCATTTTTGCCACCCATTTCCGCCACTACTCGCTTCAGGTGTTTTTGTCCCGGTCGCAAAATCGCCGCCTCTGCATATATCCAACAACCGACTTCCTGAGAACCTGTAAAAGTAATCATCTGAACATCAGGATGTTTAACTAAATGAGCCCCCACCGTTGAGCCCTTACTAGGGATAAATTGAAACACCCCATCAGGAACCCCAGCTTCCACCAAAATCTCGGCAATTTTCGCACCAATAATAGCAGAAGTTTCCGCCGGTTTTAACAGGGTACAATTTCCGGTGACTAAGGAAGCGACAGTCATCCCCACCGGAATAGCTAGGGGGAAATTCCAGGGAGAAATGACTAAGGAGATACCACGAGGTTGATAGGAATAGCGATCGCTTTCCCCCGCTGTATCATAAATATAACCCTCGTCTAGCCGTTCCATTTCCGCCGCATAAAAACGGCAAAAATCAATGGCTTCCGACACTTCCGCATCACACTGAGATAAGGCTTTACCTACCTCAAAAACCATCCAGCCACATAATTCATGGCGACGTTGTTCGAGCAATTCTGCCGCCTTTCGTAAGACAGCGGCGCGTCGGCTAACGGGGGTCTTTTTCCAGCTAGGAAATGCAGCTTTAGCAGCGGCGATCGCTTTTTCCGCTTGTTCAATATTAGCCAAACCAATTTTGCCGACTATTTCCGTAGGTTTAGCCGGGTTAACGGAATCCACAAAAGTCTCTGTATTTTCCGATTTACCATTAATCAAAGGTAAGTAGGTTTTACCCAACTGCGATCGCACAGTTTCCAATGCAGCCAAAGCGCGATCGCGAATAATTGCATCCGCATAATCACTATCCGCCGCATTCGGAAATACAGGTTTCCAAGTCTGGTGAATTGTGCTATCATTATCACCAACAGGAGGCGCTAATAGTTCTTCTAAAGGTCGCTGTTCTGAACTTTGGCGAATAAAAGAAGAATTAGCCGTATTTTCTAACAGTCGCCGAATTAGATAAGACATCCCCGGTAGTAGTTTACCATAGGGACAATACATCCGCACTCGATAACCTTTAGCCGCCAATTGTTTCGCGAGTTGGTCTCCCATACCATAAAGAACTTGCATCTCAAAGGCGCGTTGGGGTACTTTGAGCGTTTCCGCTATGGCGATCGCTTTCGCCTGTGAACGGACGTTATGGCTACCGATAGCAGAATAAATATAGGCGTGATTTTCCAACATTAATTGGGTCAGCTTTTCGTAATTAGCATCAGTCGCCGCCTTATCATTAAATACTGGTTGTAGCCAGTCATTTTGCATCGCCTTGATAGTTTCCTGGTCCCAATAAGCGCCTTTTACCAGTCTTACTGTCACCGGATATCCCCGCAATTTTGCCCATTCAATAATCCCTTCTAAGTCTTTCGGGCTATCGCGTAGGTACGCTTGAACCGTTACGCCGATATCAGTGCGATCGCGAAATTCCTCTTCCATTAACAGATTTTTGAGGATGCTTAAAGTTAGGTCCTTATAGGCGTATTGTTCCATATCAAAATGCACCGCCGCCCCAACTTCTTTCGCCCGTCTTAATAGGGTGCGAATGCGATCGCTTACCTTCGCCTCACTTCCCTTAGCATCAAGGGGGTCAAACTGCGAATAAAAAGCCGTCAACTTCACCGAAACCTGCACCCTAGGAATAGCCTTTCCGTCCGCTTCATCAATTAGGGGAACTGTTGACCAGCGCTGCGCCGCCGCCGACAGTTTTTCCATTAATTCCAAGTAACTATTCAGATATGATTCCGCTTCCGTTTCCGTAATCACCGCTTCCCCGAGCAGGTCTACAGTAAACCCCAGTTTATCTTTACGCAACCTTTCCAGAGTTTTGATAATTTGCGGAATATCCGCCCCCGCGATATATTTCTGAGCCAGAGTTTCTACCGCCGGAGCTACTGTGGTAGCAGCCATTTTCCCAGCTACAGAGTCCGGGTTAGCAAAATTAAGCAGCTTTTTCAGCGAGTCCGGGAGTTCCACCTCTTCCGCCGTTAGGTATTCCTGAAGGTGAGTCGCAATTTCCGGTTTACTACGCAGCGCCGGTAAACAGTCAATAAAATGAAACAATTGCACCCGCAAACCGGGGTTAGACATCGCCCAGTCCAGGATTTTGTCATCCAAACGCATCTGGTCTTGGATTTTACCAAACAGAGACTGTTTTTTCTGTTGTGTCGCCCCTAGAAGTTCTTGGGCGATTTCTTGGGTTTTGGGTTCGTAAGTATTATTAGATAGTTGTGCAACCACGGGTTATTGAGTGTCAGAAATGGTGAACATTGATATCATACCCGCCCTCAAACCGACGGGGACTCCCAAACCTCACGATTTGGGTTACAGCGATCTACCCCCAAAGGGACAGATTTAATCTGTTGGGCTCTAACGATACCGAGCCTAAACTCCTAGGGCCAGAAGCGCCGCCAAAATATCCATGGGATTTTTCCCCTTGTCGGTAAAATCTCCCCTCTGCTCGCTAATCTTACCATGAATCAGATCCACCATTCACCCGCCTTGATCCCTGGTTTGGGGCGACTCAGACACTCCCAAACCCCTCCCCCTCTTGACTCCATTTAAATCTGCTCTCTGCTGCATAACTCTCTACCCACACCGCCATAGTCACCCTTACTCATGCGAATCATGCTAGTAATGCGAATCATGCGATCGCCACCACATCACCCCAAAACCCCCCCTTAGTCATCAAATTTTCCCACAATCTCCAAATCTATGATAAAATAAAAACCATTTATTTTTGTCTGTGGATTCAATCCCTCCCACAAGTTCCCACTATTGCATTAATGGGACTAACTTTTGGGAGCAGTTTGTTATCCCAATGTTCATTTACCCCAAAAATAACCCTTTTGCTAAAATTAGGGTCTGGGGTATGTTTGCTTATTTTGAGGAAAACCACATAAAATTAGCCGACAAATCCCTGTGGATCAAAAATTAGTTAGTTTCTTCCCAATAGATAATTTTGTGTTATCATCTATTCATTAACCTTTATTTGTCCGGGAATATCTGGTGATTTAACCATGATCAAAAAAATTTTGTGTTCCACCCTGTCCGCTAGTTTTTTAGCAGCTACTATGTCAGGTTGTACTCAGGCTGCTGAAACTGCCGGAGTTTCCTGCGCCGAAGTCACCGAAGCCGAAATCGCAGCATTGTTCGATCGCTGGAATACTTCCCTAGCTACCCTAGATCCTGATCAAGTAGTAGCTAACTATAGCCCCACAGCCGTATTACTGCCAACCGTTTCCAACACTCCCCGCACCGACCATGAAAGCATTAGAGACTATTTTGTGGACTTTCTGCCAAATAATCCCCAAGGAGTGATTAACACCCGGACTATTGCCCTTGGTTGTAACAAGGCTTATGACGTGGGAGTTTATACCTTTACATTTACAGATGACCAAGGTCAAACCACCCAAGAAGTAGCCCGCTTTTCCTATGTTTATGTCTATAAGGATGGTGAATGGTTAATTGATCATCACCATTCATCCTTAATGCCAGAAACTGTAGCTAATTAGGCTTACCATCAAATTGCCTTCTACATTCTGGTGTATCTAGCCATCCCTTGATAATCATCGATATCACACCCATAAAAGATGGTTAAATATGAGCTTTTGATAGCCGATGCTCCAGAAATTTAACCCTCTGAGAGTGTACAGGCAAGGCAAGCCTTGTCTGTACAGCCTTTGAGTCAACCTCCCATGTATCGGGAACTATCAACCTTTCGAGCCATCCTCCGGTTTCTGAAAAACAGACGCGATCGGTTTGGCTTGCTTATCCGTTTCGTGATAAAACTTAAATTTCTCCATCGCCATACTCGCTGCCTGCACTACAGACGGATCGGGGTCTCGCAAACCTTGTTTAAGTATGGGAATCACGCGATCGCTTTTAATCATACCCAAGGCATAAATTGCCTCTTGACGCACTTGAGCGTTACTATCTTGGCTCAGTTGAGTTAGCGTAGGAATCGCTTGTTGGATTTCTGCACGTAAGCCGTGGGTGCTTGCTAGTCTACCCAAAGTCGCCGCCAATTGAGTGCGTATTTCTGTATCCGCGTGTCGAGTATAGCCAACCAAGTTAGCAATAGCTGCCAGGTTTTGCGATTCTCCAATTTTAGCGATCGCTATCAGCAAGTCCTCCTTCTCATCCCTGCTATGTCCAGTAACTTTCAGATTTAGCGGAGGCTTAACCGAACCTACTGCCATTAAACCATCAGCCATCGCCGATTCTTCTACCTCTTCCGACACTTCCGCCACTTCCGCCACCGCTTCCGTCTCTTCTAGTGTCTCTTCTGGTGTAGCCGCTTCTGTCGGTGTCTGGGAGACCATTAAATCGACTAAATCGACTAAATCGACCATTAAACCATCAGCGATCGCCGATTCTTCTACCTCTTCCGCCACTTCCGCCACTTCCGCCACTTCCGCCACCGCTTCCGTCTCTTCTAGTGTCTCTTCTGGTGTAGCCGCTTCTGTCGGTGTCTGGGAGACCATTACATCATCAGCGATCGCCGATTCTTCTACCTCTTCCGACACTTCCGCCACTTCCGCCACCGCTTCCGTCTCTTCTAGTGTCTCTTCTGGTGTAGCCGCTTCTGTAGCTGCTTCCGCTTCACTTTCTGCCAACAACTCAGGCAAAAATTCCAAACGCTCATGCAGCGACTTTATCATCTGCTCAGTTTGAGACTGCATAGCTCGCACCAGTTCTTCAGTTCCCGCGCGAATTTCATCATTATATTGTTCTTCCAGGTTATCAATAGCATTTTGAATCTGAGTCTCCTGATCTTGTTCAAGATCAGCCCGTAGCTTCTGAATTTCTTGTTCACTGTGCTGTTGAATATTTTTGAGAGTTTCGCGAATTTCCTCCTTAGTAGTATAGTTGTCTTGCTCAAGTTGTTGTAGTTGGTTATCATAAGTCGCGATATATTCTTCCATCTTCTGAGTGCGATCTTGACTTTCGCTAATCTCGTGATCCATATCATGAAGTTGAGTTTCATAGCCTGTTAAAGACTCACCCATTTCATGAAGGCGAGTTTGGCTGGCTTGTAGATCTTGATTGACCTCTTCTAATTGAGTCTGATATCCACTCAAAAACTCATTCAATTCCTCAACCTTGCGTTCACGGCTATATAATTCCTCAGTCAAATTTCCCAACTCTTGCTGATACTCCCTCAACTGCTGGTTAGCTTCTTGAAGTTCCTCCTCACGGCTTTGTACCTGGTTGGTAAGCTCCTCAATATGGGACTGATAATATTGAGTTAGGGATTCATTGCTTTTTGTCAATTCATCTTCCTGTTCTTGTTTTAGCGTTTCTGTCATCTCTCGCAGTTGGCGATCGTAATCATCTCTTAGGGACTGGACCATTTCCTGAATCCTGACTTGATGGGCTTTCTCTAATTCCTCAGCCGAGAGGCGAATTTGTCGCTCATATTCTTCTCTCTGCTGGGTCAGGCGACGCTCTAACACAGTATAGCTAACCCCTAACCCAGCCAAACTGCCAATAATTAACATAATCAGTAAACTAATCAAATCCATAGCTAATCTCCCAATTTTTGGTAAAGTTATAGAGCAATCATCTAATCAAACCAGTTTCTAATAGCTGTGTGTCCCCAGAGTATCTAAATACGTTACCAGATTATAATCGTGTCTAACACAACTCACGAAAAACCCGACCTCCTTCGCGCCCATTTACTCATCTCTGGACGGGTGCAAGGTGTCGGTTACAGGTATTATACTCGCCAAGTTGCCACTCAAAAGGGAGTCAACGGCTGGGTGAAAAATTTGCCCGATGGTCGGGTCGAGGCAGTTTTTGAGGGTAGTCAAGCCCAAGTCCAGACAATGATTGAATGGTGTCACCAAGGACCTCCCTCCGCTCAACCTACACAGGTTAAGGTAGAGTATCAGCGAGCCGAAGGACTCTACAGCTTTGATATTCTCTACCATTAGCCTCAAAATCACCCATAGCGCGACTTAGATAAAATTAGAGCCTACCTTCAACAAATTCTTCTAGGCGCTTGAGTCCAGTTTCAATATTTTTTAAACTCGTGGCGTAGGATAAGCGAATGTGATCATCTGTTCCAAAAGCCAAGCCAGGAACTGTAGCCATTTGCTTTTCTTCTAACAAAGCATTGCAGAAGTCTACCGACCCTAAGCCGATTTTCCCGATATTGACATACATATAAAATGCGCCGTAGGGTTTAACACAGCTAATTCCGGGAATAGCGTTAAGTAGTTCATACATAACCTTCCGGCGTTCAGCAAAGGCTTGTCGCATGGTTTCTACACAGTCGAGGGGACCTTCCAAAGCAGCGATCGCTCCATATTGAGCAAAAGTGCAGACATTAGAGGTACTATGGCTTTGAATCCGGGTCATCGCCCCAATAATAGTTTTATCCCCAGCCAGATAACCTAAACGCCATCCAGTCATAGCAAAGGACTTAGCGAAACCGCTGCTAATCAGCGTCTGTTTATGGACTTCTGGGTGAGTCGCTGCTATACTCAGATGTTGCGCGCCATCATAGAGAATTTGGGAGTAAATCTCATCAGAGACCACCAAAATCCCCGACTCTACCACCACTTGCGCTAACGCTTTCAGTTCATCCGGGGTGTAAACCATCCCCGTCGGGTTTGAGGGCGAGTTAAGGACAAATAGTTTAGTTTTCGGGGTAATCGCTTGTCGCAGTAATTCTGGGGTAATCTTATACTCGGTAGCTGCATCGGTGGGCACAATGACCGGAGTCCCATCAGCCAGTTTTACCATTTCTGGGTAGCTTAACCAGTAGGGGGAAGGTATAATCACTTCATCCCCAGCCTCGATGATCGCCATCATCAACTCGGACAGGGAATGTTTCCCGCCATTGGTGACAATGATATTTTCGGCGCTATAATTAATACCCACCTCTTGAGTCAGACTGCGAGCGATTAATTCCCTCAGTTTGGGCTCTCCCGCTGCTGGACCGTACCGTGTCTTTCCTTCATCGAGTGCCTTTTTAGCCGCAGCGACTATGTGTTGGGGTGTGTCAAAGTCCGGTTCACCAACGCTGAAGTTGAGAACGTCGAGTCCCTCGGCTTTCATGGCCTTAGCCTTGGCTGATATCGCTAGGGTGACAGATTGGGGAACCTGTTCTACACGGGCTGCCAGCTTCATATCAAATTACTCTTTTTAGTAGTCTTAAACTAGAAATTCTACGGCGGGTGATGAATGTCTGCAAGCCTAATTGTTGGGCAATGATGACATTTTTTCAATTAGTTCAGGGTGCTATATCACATATTGCGTAATTTGTCAACCATCTGACTACAGTTGTGCTGAGTCCCATTGTTCCATAAGTCTGTCATCCCATCAAGTCCGGTTGACATGATCTCAAAAAAGGTAAACCATCAAATGTTAGACTTCCGATCTATAGATTCATTAATGTTGTATTCCTATTTCGATTCAGACAGCAACGATTCTAAATCCTTCGAGTTACCAGGGGCACGCCCTCACTATAACCCCGATCGCCCTGGTCAGGTTGAGCATATTTTTCTCGACCTAGTTTTCGATATTCCCGCCCAAAGTTTTCAGGGGACTTGTACTATTACCCTAAATCCGATCCGCAGTGGTATTAATACCCTCACCCTCGATGCGGTAGATATGGAAATTAATCAAGTCAAAATTGGTAAGCATGAGGTAGATTTTGACCATGATGGTCAACAATTACAGATTCATCTTAACCAACCCACAGAGGTTAATCAAACTCTGAAAATAGCGATCGACTACACTGTTGATCATCCTCAACGAGGTCTGTATTTCATCGGACCCAATTCAGATTATCCTGATAAACCGATTCAAGTTTGGACTCAAGGAGAAGATGAAGATTCCCGCTTCTGGTTTCCCTGCTTTGACTATCCTGGACAGTTAGCCACCTCAGAAATTAAAGTCCGGGTTCCCCAGGAATTTTTGGCTATTGCTAATGGTGAATTAATCGCCACGAAAACTAAGGGCGATGACCAAATTTATCATTGGTTACAAAAGCAGGTTCACCCCAGTTATTTGATAACTTTAGCTGTGGGTAAGTTTGCGGAAATAAAAGATGAGTATAATCAGATTCCGGTGGTTTATTATGTGGAAAAAAATCGCCAGGAAGATGCTCAACGTAGTCTGGGTAAAACCCCAGCTATGATTGAGTTTTTATCTCAAACTTTTGGCTATGATTATCCCTATCCCAAATATGCTCAAGTCTGCGTTGAGGATTTCATTTTTGGAGGTATGGAAAATACCTCGACAACTCTGTTAACCGATCGCTGTTTGTTGGACGAACGCGCTACCGTAGATAACCGCAATACAGAAAGCCTGGTAGTCCATGAACTCGCCCATCAATGGTTTGGTGATTTAGTGGTAATTGCCCATTGGTCTCACGCTTGGATTAAGGAGGGAATGGCTACTTATTCCGAGGTACTCTGGACTGAACATGAATATGGTGCCGATGAGGCGGCTTATTACCGATTAAATGAAGCCCGTAGCTATTTTTCTGAGGATTCTTCCCGCTATAGTCGTCCCATTGTAACTCACGTTTACCGAGAAGCGATTGAACTTTATGATCGCCATCTTTATGAAAAAGGTGCTTGTGTTTATCACATGATTCGGGCAGAATTGGGAGATGAGTTATTTGCGAAAGCTATTCATACTTTTGTGCAGGATAACGCCCATAAAACTGTGGAAACTGTGGATTTATTGAGGGCGATCGAAAAGGCGACAGGACGAAATTTGCTGTTCCTGTTTGATCAATATGTCTATCGTGGTGGACACCCTAAATATAAGGTTTCCTATTCCTGGGATAATGATAGCAAAATTGCTAAGGTGACTATTAAACAAACCCAGGCGAAAGATAGTGAGAAACTCAGTGAGGCGAATTTGTTTAATTTGAAAATCCCTATAGGTTTTGGCTACACTAAAAAATCTAAGGGAAAATCCAAAAAGAAATCCACTGAGGTGGACTTGAAAACGGTGACTGTACAAGTTAGCGATCGCGAACAGAGTTTTTACTTTCCTTTGGAAGAGAAACCTAACTTTATCAGTTTTGATGTGGGTAATAATTTCCTAAAAACTGTGACTTTAGATTATCCAGTAGCTGAGTTAAAGGCACAGCTTCAGTTTGACCCAGACCCAATTTCCCGGATTTATGCCGCCCAAGCCTTAGCTAAAAAAGGGAATTTGGCATCGGCTAAAGCCTTGGGAGAGGCGATGGTTTCTGAACCTTTCTGGGGAGTCCGGGTTGAGGTAGCTAAACAGTTAGTGAAGGTTAAACTTGATCAGTCTTTTGATGGCTTGGTTGCTGGTTTAAAAGATGAAAATCCACGAGTGCGGCGGGCGGTGGTTAATGCTTTGGCAGAAATTCACACGGCTGCAAGTTATCAGGCGATTAAACCTCTGGTGGAAAATGGTGATCCTAGTTATTATGTGGAGGCTAGTGCTATACAGGCGATCGCGAAAATAGCGGCGGGAAACACGGAGGATGAACCTACAGAAGCTGAGGCGATCGCTTTGTTAGAAATGGTATTACAAGAAAGGGCTGGTTGGAATGAGGTAGTCCGGTCTGGGGCGATTTCGGGTTTGAGTCAAATGAAAACTTCAGAAATGGCTTTAAATCTGATTTGGAAATATACCGCTAATGGTGTTCCT
The DNA here is from genome assembly GCF_026000695.1 of Limnospira platensis NIES-39. Classification (GTDB taxonomy): domain Bacteria; phylum Cyanobacteriota; class Cyanobacteriia; order Cyanobacteriales; family Microcoleaceae; genus Limnospira; species Limnospira platensis. The sequence goes on along the minus strand of NZ_AP026945.1, from coordinate 1,259,577 downwards.
CAAGCCCTGCGTTTAAATGCAATCTCTAGTCTAGGTCGCATTTCCACAGGTCAAAATAACATCAATCTTGAACGTATTATTCAACGGCTTGAAGAACTAGCTAAAGAAGATTTCTTCTTAACTCAGATATCTGTGGTAACCGCTTTAAGCCAGATGGAAACTCCCAAGGCGATCGCGATTTTGAATGACCTAGCAGAACACACCATGGATGGACGGGTCAGGCGCAGGGCGGAAGAGGCTGTGCAAAAAGTCCAAAAAAACCTTGGTTCAGACAAGGCTATTAAGCAGTTACGCGAGGAACTCGACAAAATGAAAAAGGAAAATCAAGAACTACGAAGTCGCCTAGAAAACTTAGAAGCTAAAACTAAGTAATCGCCATCATGTTGGGGTAATTAGTAAATTACCCCAAGGCGGAAATTCCGGTTGATATTTATTCGGGCTGATGGCTTTGTAGCCATTCCAGCAAATCATCTATCTCCGAAAAGTCTAGTAATGCTTCTCCTAACTCCTCTAATGCGGGTAATGGTAACTGATTGATTTGACCGATGACCGTTTCTGGCAAACTGCCTAATCTCCTATTTAGCAGCCGTAAAATTAGGGATTTTTCTCCTTCGGTTGCCCCCTGTTGTAATCCCTGTTGTAATCCTTCTTGTAATCCCTGTTGTAATCCTTCTTGTAATCCTTCTTGTAATCCCTGTTGTAATCCTTGTTGTAATCCTTGTTGTAATCCTCGTTCAAGGGCTTCTTCCCAAATGTCTTGATAAATTACTGATTCTTGCATAATTTCTTGCCTCAATAATCGTTTAATCAACACTTTGTCTAATACCAAACCCGCCAGAATCGCTGTAGATGCTGCCACGTTATTTTGGGTTCTCCGGTCAGCGATCGCATTAATTTGTTCAGCTACCCGCTCTAATAACCTTTGGCGATCGCCCGTTTGAGCTAGTATCGCAAAAGGTAATAATCCCGGCACATTTATAAACGTATCTACAGGTTCTTCCCAGAGTCTAATTACCTGAAATTTATGGCGAGTTGGAGACTAGCCATCCCACCAAATCATCTATCTCCGAAAAGTCTAGTAATGCTTCTCCTAACTCCTCTAATGCGGGTAATGGTAACTGATTGATTTGACCGATGACCGTTTCTGGCAAACTGCCTAATCTCCTATTTAGCAGCCGGAAAATTAGGGCTTTTTCTCCTTCAGTTACCCCCTGTTGTAATCCTTCTTGTAATCCCTGTTGTAATCCTTCTTGTAATCCCTGTTGTAATCCTTCTTGTAATCCCTGTTGTAATCCTTCTTGTAATCCTTCTTGTAATCCCTGTTGTAATCCTTGTTGTAATCCTTGTTGTAATCCTCGTTCAAGGGCTTCTTCCCAAATGTCTTGATAAATTACTGATTCTTGCATAATTTCTTGCCTCAATAATCGTTTAATCAACACTTTGTCTAATACCAAACCCGCCAGAATCGCTGTGGATGCTGCCACGTTATTTTGGGTTCTCCGGTCAGCGATCGCATTAATTTGTTCAGCTACCCGCTCTAATAACCTTTGGCGATCGCCCGTTTGAGCTAGTATCGCAAAAGGTAATAAACCCGGCACATTTATAAACGTATCTACAGATTCTTCCCAGAGTCTAATTACCTGAAATTTATGGCGCGTTTGAGACTAGCCATCCCACTAAATCATCTATCTCCGAAAAGTCTAGTAATGCTTCTCCTAACTGCTCTAATGCCGGTAATGATAACTGATTGATTTGACCTATGACCGTTTCTGGCAAACTGCCTAATCTCCTATTTAGCAGCCGTAAAATTAGGGCTTTTTCTCCTTCAGTCACCCCCTGTTGTAATCCTTCTTGTAATCCCTGTTGTAATCCCTGTTGTAATCCCTGTTGTAATCCTCGTTCAAGGGCTTCTTCCCAAATGTCTTGATAAATTACTGATTCTTGCATAATTTCTTGCCTCAATAATCGTTTAATCAACACTTTGTCTAATACCAAACCCGCCAGAATCGCTGTGGATGCTGCCACGTTATTTTGGGTTCTCCGGTCAGCGATCGCATTAATTTGTTCAGCTACCCGCTCTAATAACCTTTGGCGATCGCCCGTTTGAGCTAGTATCGCAAAAGGTAATAATCCCGGCACATTTATAAACGTATCTACAGGTTCTTCCCAGAGTCTAATTACCTGAAATTTATGGCGAGTTTGAGCTATTTCTAGCTGGGTTTTGTAGACTAAATCCGAGGAACTTTCCCTTAAATAAATCACCACTTGCCGCATTTGGCACTCTGGGAAACGACGATAGACCCGCACCCAATAATCCAACATCCGAAACGGAATAGTTGGGTCCGGTTGCGTCTGAAATTCCAGATGAAGGATGACTCCCTCTGATTTCAGCAAGATGAGACTATCAGCCCGAATTGGTTCTAGGGAAAGTTCCGACGGGCTGAGTTCAGTTAGGGGAATCGGTTCTCCCAATAACCACTGGGCTAAATCCGCCGGAAACGTCTCAGCTAGGAACTTGCAAACATTGTCGAACATATTAGCATTATATCCCAATCTACGGGCGGTTGTGGGGAGTCTGTAAGGAGTCAGAAAAGAGTATTTTTCAAGCCTGTTCTAAATTAGCTGTAATCCTGATCATGTTGGGGTAATTAGTAAATTACCCCCAGGTGGAAATTCCCGTTGATATTTATTCGGGCTGATGGCTTTGTAGCCATTCCAGCAAATCATCTATCTCCGAAAAGTCTAGTAATGCTTCTCCTAACTCCTCTAATGCGGGTAATGGTAACTGATTGATTTGACCAATGACCGTTTCTGGTAAACTGCCTAATCTCCTATTGAGCAGCCGTAAAATTAGGGCTTTTTCTCCTTCAGTCACCCCCTGTTGTAATCCCTGTTGTAATCCCTGTTGTAATCCCTGTTGTAATCCTTGTTGTAATCCTTGTTGTAATCCTTGTTGTAATCCTCGTTCAAGGGCTTCTTCCCAAATGTCTTGATAAATTACTGATTCTTGCATAATTTCTTTCCTCAATAATCGTTTAATCAACACTTTGTCTAATACCAAACCTGCCAGAATCGCTGTCGATGCTGCCACGTTATTTTGGGTTCTCCGGTCAGCGATCGCATTAATTTGTTCAGCTACCCGCTCTAATAACCTTTGGCGATCGCCCGTTTGAGCTAGTATCGCAAAAGGTAATAATCCCGGCACATTTATAAACGTATCTACAGGTTCTTCCCAGAGTCTAATTACCTGAAATTTATGGCGAGTTTGAGCTATTTCTAGCTGGGTTTTGTAGACTAAATCCGAGGAACTTTCCCTTAAATAAATCACCACTTGCCGCATTTGGCACTCTGGGAAACGACGATAGACCCGCACCCAATAATCCAACATCCGAAACGGAATAGTTGGGTCCGGTTGCGTCTGAAATTCCAGATGAAGGATGACTCCCTCTGATTTCAGCAAGATGAGACTATCAGCCCGAATTGGTTCTAGGGAAAGTTCCGACGGGCTGAGTTCAGTTAGGGGAATCGGTTCTCCCAATAACCACTGGGCTAAATCCGCCGGAAACGTCTCAGCTAGGAACTTGCAAACATTGTCGAACATATTAGCATTATATCCCAATCTACGGGCGGTTGTGGGGAGTCTGTAAGGAGTCAGAAAAGAGTATTTTTCAAGCCTGTTCTAAATTAGCTGTAATCCTGATCATGTTGGGGTAATTAGTAAATTACCCCCAGGTGGAAATTCCCGTTGATATTTATTCGGGCTGATGGCTTTGTAGCCATTCCAGCAAATCATCTATCTCCGAAAAGTCTAGTAATGCTTCTCCTAACTCCTCTAATGCGGGTAATGGTAACTGATTGATTTGACCAATGACCGTTTCTGGTAAACTGCCTAATCTCCTATTTAGCAGCCGTAAAATTAGGGCTTTTTCTCCTTCAGTCACCCCCTGTTGTAATCCCTGTTGTAATCCCTGTTGTAATCCCTGTTGTAATCCTTGTTGTAATCCTTGTTGTAATCCTTGTTGTAATCCTCGTTCAAGGGCTTCTTCCCAAATGTCTTGATAAATTACTGATTCTTGCATAATTTCTTGCCTCAATAATCGTTTAATCAACACTTTGTCTAATACCAAACCTGCCAGAATCGCTGTCGATGCTGCCACGTTATTTTGGGTTCTCCGGTCAGCGATCGCATTAATTTGTTCAGCTACCCGCTCTAATAACCTTTGGCGATCGCCCGTTTGAGCTAGTATCGCAAAAGGTAATAATCCCGGCACATTTATAAACGTATCTACAGATTCTTCCCAGAGTCTAATTACCTGAAATTTATGGCGAGTTTGAGCTATTTCTAGCTGGGTTTTGTAGACTAAATCCGAGGAACTTTCCCTTAAATAAATCACCACTTGCCGCATTTGGCACTCCGGGAAACGACGATAGACCCGCACCCAATAATCCAACATCCGAAACGGAATAGTTGGGTCCGGTTGCGTCTGAAATTCCAGATGAAGGATGACTCCCTCTGATTTCAGCAAGATGAGACTATCAGCCCGAATTGGTTCTAGGGAAAGTTCCGACGGGCTGAGTTCAGTTAGGGGAATCGGTTCTCCCAATAACCACTGGGCTAAATCCGCCGGAAACGTCTCAGCTAGGAACTTGCAAACATTGTCGAACATATTAGCATTATATCCCAATCTACGGGCGGTTGTGGGGAGTCTGTAAGGAGTCAGAAAAGAGTATTTTTCAAGCCTGTTCTAAATTAGCTGTAATCCTGATCATGTTGGGGTAATTAGTAAATTACCCCCAGGTGGAAATTCCCGTTGATATTTATTCGGGCTGATGGCTTTGTAGCCATTCCAGCAAATCATCTATCTCCGAAAAGTCTAGTAATGCTTCTCCTAACTCCTCTAATGCGGGTAATGGTAACTGATTGATTTGACCAATGACCGTTTCTGGTAAACTGCCTAATCTCCTATTTAGCAGCCGTAAAATTAGGGCTTTTTCTCCTTCAGTCACCCCCTGTTGTAATCCCTGTTGTAATCCTCGTTCAAGGGCTTCTTCCCAAATGTCTTGATAAATTACTGATTCTTGCATAATTTCTTGCCTCAATAATCGTTTAATCAACACTTTGTCTAATACCAAACCTGCCAGAATCGCTGTCGATGCTGCCACGTTATTTTGGGTTCTCCGGTCAGCGATCGCATTAATTTTTTCAGCCACCCGCTCTAATAACTTTTGGCGATCGCCCGTTTGAGCTAGTATCGCAAAAGGTAATAATCCCGGCACATTTATAAACGTATCTACAGATTCTTCCCAGAGTCTAATTACCTGAAATTTATGACGAGTTTGAGCTATTTCTAGCTGGGTTTGGTAGACTAAATCCGAGGAACTTTCCCTTAAATAAATCACCACTTGCCGCATTTGGCACTCTGGGAAACGACGATAGACCCGCACCCAATAATCCAACATCCGAAACGGAATAGTTGGGTCCGGTTGCGTCTGAAATTCCAGATGAAGGATGACTCCCTCTGATTTCAGCAAGATCAGACTATCAGCCCGAATTGGTTCTAGGGAAAGTTCCGACGGGCTGAGTTCAGTTAGGGGAATCGGTTCTCCCAATAACCACTGGGCTAAATCCGCCGGAAACGTCTCAGCTAGGAACTTACAAACATTGTCGAACATATTAGCATTATATCCCAATCTACGGGCGGTTGTGGCTAGTCTGTAGGGAGTCAGAAAAAAGTATTTTTAAAGCCTGTTCTAAATTAGCTGTAATCCTTTTGGTGGCTGTTTTTTTTGATTCACCATCTTCTGTGTAAACCCAAATGGGATCGCCAATTTTTACCTTAACTCGCGTTCCTTTAGAAATGGGAGGTTGTCGATCATAACCAATGGCGATGGGAATAATTGGTAACTTACAATTGGGTTGATTAGCGATCGCTTGTAGTGCAATTCTGGCTACACCTGATTTAATCGGGTGAATTTGATTATCTTGAAAAATATGTCCCTCTGGAAACAGCACCAACATTTCCTGATTTTGGAGAAGTTCGACACTATATCTAATGCTGGCGGTTCCTGGATTTTCGCGATTAACGGGAAATCCTCCCAACTTTTTGACAAACCACCCCTGGAGTCCTTGGGTTTGCTCCGATAAAACCATCGATCGCAAATCTCGCCCTGTAACTGACCTTCCCGCAACGTAGCCTAGGACGAGGGGGTCCCATCGCGAACGGTGGGTGGGGGCTAAAATTACTGGTCCTTCGGCTGGAATATGCTCTTGACCCTCTACTTCAATTTTTTGGAAATATAGAGGCATGAAAATTCGACCCATGATCAAGTAAGTTAGAGGGGTTAACCAGGGGGAAACTTGGGATTCAAAGGAGTTAGAAGAGTTGGAACTAGGGGATATTTGCTTTGACACTTGGTTTGACATTAGTATAGGCACCTGCAATTTAGCTTTCCTTAATCATAACCCTCCTGGGTGGATTAATAATTATGATAATTCTGGCGATCGCACTTCCGGTTATGTTATACACATAAACGTTATCATAGAATGTAATGATCTATTTAATTTAAGGATAATGAAACTGCGAAAATTGGCAATATCAATTCTACTCTGTATTGCACTGACCTGGGGATTGATGACCCCCGTCAATGCTGCCAATTTATCTGATCGCGATCGCTTACTTAAACAGAATGTCTGTGTCTCATTCTTGTGGAAAGTGTGTGATCTACAGGGTGCTGATCTCCAAGAACTTGATCTGACTGGTGCTAACCTAACTAGGGCCAATTTACAAGGAGCCAATTTACAAAATGCTATATTACAGAGAGCGCGACTAGGTGGAGCCAAATTACAGGGGGCTAATTTACAGGGAGCCAAACTTTTTGAAGCCGACCTCAATCATGCTAATTTAATGAGTGCTAATCTCAGTAACTCCGAACTATTAAAAGCTAATTTAACCTTAGCTGATTTACAGGGAGCTAATTTAACCAGTGCTAATTTAATCGAAGCCACACTCTGGGGAGCCAACCTAATTAGTGCTGATTTACAGCAGGCTAGTTTACAAAGTGCCAACTTAGAATATGCTAATTTAGCTGATAGTAATTTGAGGGAAGCTGACCTGCATAGTTTCTATTTCCGAGAATTTCAAAAACCTACTAATCTCAGTCACGCTAACTTAGAAGGGGCTAATTTAGTTAATGCTAATTTACGGGGTGTTCTTTTAGAAGGTACAATTATGCCAGATGGTTCGATTCCCGATGAAAATACAGCCCTATAAATATTGTAGTTGTCCATTTTTTGGGGGTGCGTCATAGGTATCTGACGCACCAATTTTCCGGGAGACTAAGCTGATTTTAACTAGCGGTAACTAACCCCGAATGAATCAGTAATGGTTTGGTACTAGGTTCTCGTCCTCGGAAAGATTTAAAGACTTCCATAGGGTGCAAACTTCCGCCCAGAGCTAATACCGTATTGCGGAATTTTTCCCCAATAGAAACCACGGCGGAATCATTATCTAATCCAGCTTCCTCAAAGGCGGCAAAAGCGTCGGCGCTGAGAACTTCAGCCCATTTGTAGCTGTAATATCCGGCGGCATATCCTCCGGCAAAAATATGACCGAAACTACATAAAAATGCGTCTTCGGGAAGAGGTGGTAAAACCGTGGTTTGAGCCGCAATGCGTTGACGTACATCATTGACAGTTTCTTTACCACCGGGTTGGTAACGGTGGTGTAATTCCAAATCTACAGAGGAAAAATGAATTTGTCGTAACATGGCTGTACCACTCATATAATTGCGAGAGGCGAGTATTTTTTGGTAATAATGTTCTGGGAGAGTTTCCCCGTTTTCGTAATGTTTAGCCATCCCAAATAATGTAGAGCGATCATAACACCAGTTTTCCATAAATTGGCTGGGTAATTCCACTGCATCCCACTCTACATTATTAATACCGGATGCACCGGGATAATCAACGGTGGTCAGCATATGTTGTAAACCATGACCAAATTCATGGAATAGGGTTTCTACCTCGGAGAAGGTCATTAAACTGGGTTTTCCGTCTACAGGGGGGGTCTGATTACATTGTAAATAGGCGACGGGAAGGCGAATTTTAGTGATGCCATCTTCGATGATTTTGGCGCGGTTAATGCAGTCAGCCATCCAAGCGCCGCCTCGTTTTTCGGCGGGACGACTGTAGGGGTCTAGGTAAAAATAGGCGATCGCATTTTCCTGGTTATCAGCTACTTGAAAATAGCGGACATCAGGATGCCAAATTTGGGCTAAACCATCAGCGGGTGTAATGGTAATATTAAAGATACGCCGCACCAGTCCAAACAAGCCATCCAGAACTTGATTGAGGGGAAAATAGGGGCGCAGTTCTTCATCTGTATAGGCAAATTTTTCTGACCTTTGGCGTTCTGACCAAAAGCTAATATCCCAATGTTTCAGGTCGGCTGTTTCTCCTTGGGATTTAGCATAGGCTTTAAGGTCTTCAAATTCCTGAACTCCTGCATCATAGCTAACTGTTCGCAATTCTTCTAAGAGTTCTTCAACGGCGGCGACATCGGGAGCCATTTTACTAGCTAAACTCAGTTCTGCATAACTGGAAAAACCTAGAATTTCTGACTTTTCTTTACGCAGTTCTAAAATCCGTTCAATTAAGGGAAAATTGTTAAGTTCTCCCTCGGATGCGCGACTGATATAAGCGCGATATACGGTTTCGCGTAAATCTCGGCGGGTGCTATATTTAAGAAACGGCCCAAAACTAGGAAAGTCTAGGGTAATTCGCCAGGGTCCGTTTTCTGGGGTGGCGTTTTCTTCTCCGGCTTCTCTGGCGGCTTGGGCGGCGAGACTGAGTAAGCTGGGGGGTAAACCGTCTATTTCTTCTGGGGTGGTTAGGGTGAGGCTAAAGGCTTTGGTTGCGTCAATAACTTGGTTAGAAAATTGGGTGGAAAGTTCGGCTAATTCTAGTTCAATAGCGTTAAAGCGATCGCATATTTCTCCGGTTAATCCTACCCCAGATAATTCAGCATCCCTAATAGTGGCTTCTACAATCCGTTTTTGGGCGGGTTCTAGGGAATCCCAATCGGGTGATTCTGCTAAGGCTTTAAATGCCTTGTATAGGGGTTGGCTTTGGTTCAGGCGGTTGATAAATTGAACCACTTGGGGCTGTACTGTTTGATGGGCTTCTCGCAGTTCTGGGCTATTTTTAACACCCATCAGATGATTAATTATACCCCAACTCCAGACCAGACGTTCTTGGAGTTCCTGGAGAGGTTCCACTAATCCTGACCAGGTGGGTTCGGGGTTTTCTTCTAGTTGACTAAGGGTGGTTTCTAGTTCCTCTAAAAGTTGGGTGATTCCTGGGACTACATGATCTGTGGTAATATCTGCAAAGGGGGGAAGTCCTTTTCCGATTAAAAGCGGGTTTTGGGTCATAGTGTTATGATTCATCAATTTACATCAATGCTATCGCTACTTTTGGTATAGCATAATAATCTAATCTCTGCTTGAATAGTTATCAATTATCTCCTCAAAGCGCGAATTAATGGACAATGGACAATCGATAATGAATTATCTGGTCGGGTGGGGCGGGTTTAGTAATGTTATTTGTGGGAAATTTAATTGACAGTGGAACCCGCCCCTACAAGGGTCTTTGATTTCAGGTGGTTAATTATTAAAAAATGGTAATTTAACATCCAGGGCGGCTTGGGCGGCTTCGATTAATTTCATGAAAAAGGGGTGCGAAATATCAACAGTTTTGGCTTGTGAGCGACTAATTCCTAATAACCCGGTTTTTTGTCCAGTTTGAATAGCTAGAACCTCTCCCTTTTGGTTGCGAATTCTTAATTCCCAGTTGTCTCCAATAGGAGTTATATTACACTTGTAAGTGCGATCGCAATAATTAAATTCAGCCAGGCGGCGATTTAGAGGAACCGGGTTTTCCGGAAGTCTCACCCCCACAATTTCCAACTCGATCGCCGTTTGATTATTCCAGGTATTTTTCCGTAATTTATAAGCAAAATCCAGGGGGGAAGGGAGGGGAAAATAATCAGCCCACCGCCAGGCGATCGCAGATATAGTAGGTAAAACAGCCATAGTTATTTCCGGTGGCAAATCTTGAGATAAAGTTAGTTTAATATGACTTTTCCCCACTATTTTTTGATGAAGAACTCGCAGCTTAGGAGTCCAAAAAACCGGCTCACTATTTTCAATCCCACAGGGTTGTATTTTATCAATTTGGTCATATAATTTATAGTTAATATCCATCAAATTTATGCGAACATCAACATTAACTAAAGGTCGAAGATGTTCCACTTGCAGACATTGATGAGCAAATTCACTCAAGCGCTGTTTAAACTTAGGCAAATTAGCCGCCGGTAAAGAAAAGCCACCAGCCGCTTTATGTCCGCCAAATTTACCGAGGATATCTTGACAAAATTGCAGTGCTTCAAACACATGAAATTCCGGAATACCGCGCGCCGACCCCCGCAGATTTTCCTCATCTTCATAAGTACAAATAAACACCGGAACTCCGTAGCGTTCCACCAGTCGGGAAGCCACAATTCCAATAACTCCATGATGCCAATTTTTTTGACAGGGAACTAAAACCCGTTCTTGTTCAAGATTAATATTACTATTTTCATACCAATCAATAGCTTCCTGTTCAATATCAGCACAAAGTTCTTTGCGTAGTAGGTTAGTTTCTTCGCACTCTTTCGCCTGTTCTAATGCAGTTCCCATGTGGTCAGTAGTTAAAAGTTCAATCACCACCTGGGGATTCCCAATGCGTCCGATCGCATTAATCCGAGGTCCGAGGCGAAAGCCGATATCTTCTGGTTTCATCGGAGTAGTAGAATTGTTTAAATTCGGCTGTTGGTTAGCCAATCCTGCTATTTGAATTAATGCTTGCACTCCCGGAATTTTAGACTGCGGCAAAATTTTCAAACCCCGTTTTATCCAACGGCGATTTACTCCATTTAAAGGAGCCATATCAGCGATAGTTCCTAGGGTAAATAGTTCCAATAACTGCCAGCGCAAACTGTCCACTTCTCCTCGGAGTTTAGCTAAGGATAGGGCTAATATATAAGCTACACCAACTCCAGCCAAGCCATAATATGGGGAAATTTTTGGCAGTAATTTGGGATTGAGAATAGCATCAGCGTTAGGGAGTTTGGGGGGAAGATCATGGTGGTCTGTGATAATCACAGTTAGCCCCAATTCTTTCGCCCTAGCCACCGGACCGACGGCAGAAATACCATTATCCACAGTGATAATTATGGAGATACCCTGCTCGTGAAATTCCTCGACAATGCGATTATTAATACCATAGCCTTCTTGCATCCGACTAGGAATTGCTGATGTAATATCTGCGCCTAATTGAGAAAGGGCTCTAATTAATAAGGCTGTACTCGTCATCCCATCAGCATCATAGTCCCCACAGATGGCAATTTTTTGTTGATTTTCAATGGCATTTTGCAGCAATTGGAGGGTTTTGGGTAAGTCAGGGAACTCCTCCATAGGTTCCGGGAGAGTTTGGGATTGGGGGTTAAGGAAGGCTTCGGCTTGTTCTGTGGTTTCGATTCCCCGGTTGATCAGGATTTGGGCAATAATAGGGTGAACCCCGGTAGTTTCAGATAGACTCTGGGCAATTTCGGGGCGTTCTGGGAAAATATGCCAGCGCTGTTTTGGTAGTAGTGCTTCTGTGGTGATGGTAGGTTGGTCTTCCACGGTGACTCAAATTGCCAATGTTTTTATCCTTGATGGTAATGATTATACCAGGGGTTCGGTGTTGAGAAAGTCAGTTAAAGCTCAGTTAATAGCATAACTATCTTTACCACGACCAAGGGCAAATCGGAAAGATTCGCGCGGGTTGCGACTAGACTGGGTGATAAATAATAGTAGGGCTAGGGTGGCTAAACCTGTGTTGATGGTGAATAGGTTACGATATCCTACAGCGTCGGCGATGGAACCGAAAATAGGTCCAGCTAGGGCTAATCCTAAATCAAATCCCCCTAAACAAATTGAGAAAAATTGGCCTCTTTCCTGGGGTAAACAGCGATCGGCGATTAGGGTTAACATCATTGGAATGGTAATTCCTGCGGCTGCGCCTTCAAATAAACCAGCCAGCAAAACATCAAAATTGTTATTGGCGATAGTTAGGATGGCCATGGAAACTAGATAACATATCAGACCTGTGGTGATAAAAATACCGCGACCATAGCGGTCGGAGGCGCGACCCATGGGTAGACGGACGGCAAAACTGGCGATCGCTTTCATCGTATAAAATAGCCCGGGATTGAGACTTAGCCCAGCATCTTGGATATATAGCGGGATAAAAGTTACTAAAGTGCCGAAAATTAGCCCCACCATCAACAAAACTAGGGCTGGGATTTTTAATGCCGGACTTCCCAGGCGCTTGAGATAATTAGCTATGGGTGATCCCTTCGCTTCCGACTGGTCGCTAAGTTCTGGGTTCCTTGAGGCTTCTAATACCTGAGAAATTGCCAAAAGTGATAATAGCCCAAAAACAGTACCACTGATAAACAGAGGACCATAACCCATTCCCGCCTGGATAAAACCGCCTAAAGCTGGACCAATAGCCATACCAATGGGGGCTACCAGACTCATATAACCAACTATTTCGCCGCGACGGTTTTCTGGGGCTAAATCTGTGACTAGGGCTGTGTAGCCAATGGTAAAGGCTGCTATGCTGATGCCATGAAAAGCCCTTAATAAAGCCATTAAGGCCATAGAATCAGTGAATAGATAGCCAAGGGGTGCTACGGTCGCGACTATTGTCCCGATGAGCAAGACTAGCTTTCTGCCTCGTTTATCTGCTAGGGGACCGAGGACGATGCGGGAGGGTAGCAGTCCTAGGGCAAAAGCCCCCATAACTAAGCCTATTTGTTGCTTAGTCCCCCCCAGATAGGCAATATACAGGGGGAGGGTGGGTAGCAATGTAGTTATGGCAGACCAGAAGCATAGACCCGCTATAAACAGCATCAGGAGGCTGCGTCGCTGTCGGGTTTTAATCATAAATAAGATATTCAAGGTAAAACTCCATAAGCAATGGTGATTAGTATAGGGTCTTGACTGCGGGATTGAGGAGAATTAAGGGGATCTGGGATTTGTCAGAGGCTATCTCAACTCAGGGGTAGCTTAATCATAAATTCGCTTCCTTCCCCCAACACTGAGGTAAAATTTAACTCGCCCCGGTGATTTTGGGTGATAATCTGATAGCTGGTGGGTAATCCCATGCCTGTGCCTTGACCAATGGGTTTGGTGGTAAAAAATGGGTTAAAAATTTTGCCTTGAACTTCTGGACTCATACCGATGCCATTATCTTTAATGGAAATTAATATAGCCAGTAAATCTAAAGATGTAGTAATGGTTATTTTACCAGCATAATCGGGGTCTGTTTGATAATTTTGTCGCTCCTCAATAGCCTGTATAGCATTGGCTAATAAATTCATAAATACCTGATTTAATAAGCCAATATAACATTCATAATGTGGTAAATAACCATAATCTTTAATCACTTCTATGGGGGTATTTCCGGCTCTCCCATTTAACCGATTTTGTAAGATAATTAGGGTGCTTTCTAAATTTTCATGAAGGTCTACTGCTTTTAATTCAGCTTCGTCTAAGCGGGAGAAGGTTCGCAGGGATTTGACAATATCACGAATTCGCTCGGCTCCGGTTTTCATGGAATTAATGATTTTGGGTAAATCTTCTTTAATAAAATCTAAATCAATGTCTTGGATAAAATCGTTAATATGGGTGGGATTTTCTGGATAAGATTGTTGATATAATTGGAGTAGGGATAATAAATCATCGGTATATTGACAGGTGTGGGTTAAGTTGCCATAAATAAAACTAACTGGGTTGTTGATTTCATGGGCAACCCCGGCAACTAATTGACCCAAACTTGACATTTTTTCTGATTGAATTAACTGGATTTGGGTATTTTGAAGTTCTCGATAAGCACGTTGAATTTCTTGGCTTTTGGCTTCGGATTCTTGATAAAGTTGGGCTTGTTGAATAGCGATCGCCACTTGATTAGCAATGTTTTTTAATAGGTCAATCTCATCGTCTTGCCAAGGTTCATCTCCCTGGCTACGACCTAATTCAAAAGCGCCAATTTTGCTGGCTGTATGAATGGGTAAGGCTAAATAAAGTGTAATCCCCATACCCTGACAAAAATCCACTTCTTCTTTATCTTCTGATTTTCTAATATCCAAACTATAGAATTCTTCCTTGATGATCATTTCAAATAGCCGGGGAAAATTTGTTAATTGATAATGACCAATCCAACTGGGAAATTCCGGCTTTTTCTGCTCATTTACTACTTCCCAGATGGTGGAATCAGAATGATTGTTATACCAACCAAAGCTACAAATATCTACTTTCAGTTCCGCAAAAATTGCATTAACTGCATTTTGTAAAATTGTGTCTAAGTTGAGGGAATTGCGAATTTCTGTGCTAATATGATTTAACAGTTGAGTGCGGGTGAGCAGAGAACGTAAGGCTTCTTCTGTTTGGCGATCGCTTATATCTATGACAATGCCAAACATCCGCACCAGTTGACCATCTCTAAACTCTAATTCAATGCGACTATTAATATAGCGAATTTCTCCATTAGGACGGATAATACGCGCATCAAAGTTTTGAGGAATACCTTGGTTAGCTTCCGCAACTCTCTCTAAAAAGAAGTCACGATCTTCGGGGTGATAAAGTTGGAGATTTTGCTCAAAATTTGGCTCTCCTTGGTCGGGGTCTAAGCCAAAAATGTGAAAAACTTCTTCCGACCAACTAATTTTTGGGGTGGTAATATCAAAAGACCAGTAACCTAAATGGGCAACTTCTTGGGCTTTTTTTAATTGTTGACTAAGTTCGGAAAGGGTGATTTCATTGGCTTTGCGTTCGGTAATGACTTCTGTATACATCAATAAGCCACCAATGTTCCCATTCCGATCAATCCAAGGACGAATTTCCCAACATACCCAGTCTGAACCTCCATCATCACGCATCCATAAATCGGCTTCGGATTTCTCGGTTACTCCTGTTAAACAACGGCTATGAATATCTTTCCAATTTTGAGGAACATCGGGGAAAATTTCATAGTGCGATCGCCCAATAATTTCTTGATTTTCTAAGCCATATTGTTGATACCAGGCCTTGTTAGCGACTAGGTATCGCATCTGAGTATCAAACATGGCGATCGCAGCGGGGGTCACATCACATAGAGTTCGCCAAATTCCCTCGCTCTCACGCAATTTATTTTCAGCTTCTTTGCGATCTGAAATATCATAATTAATGCCAATAAACCTGATGGGTTTTCCTTGCTGATCCCACTCTACCACTTTCCCCCTGGCAAAATTCCATTTATAGGAACCATCTTGGCAGCGCAGGCGATGTTCATTTTCATAAATTGGTATTTTACCTCGGATGTGTTTTCTTATTTGTTCATGAACTAACTCTATATCCTCTGGATGTACACGACTTTCCCATGATTCTAAGGAATCATTAATTTCATCATCTTGGTAGCCTAATATGGTTTTCCAACGACTATCAAAATATACTTGTTGGGTTTGTAGGTTCCATTCCCAAGTAGCGATATTCGCAGATTCTAAAGCTAATTGTAATCGTTCGCGTTCAGCTTGATTGGCTAATTCCTGACGAGCGATCGCTCGACTGAGAAGCATTCCGGCTAAAGATGCGATCGCTACCGATAATAGCAGGCTATTGGTAGCAATATAATTGCGAAAATTTTGGGATTGTGCTAACTCTAATTCCGCCAGTTGTAGCTGTTCTTGAGTACGATTAGTTACATCAGTTAGCTGGTCGGGGAATCCGATAAAATCAGCAAATTCTGGGCTTTGGATAAGTTCTATTAACTCTTGCTGTGCTGCTTGTATTTGGTTATCTGCAAAATTCAATCGTTCTACTGCTATAGAAAATTTGTTTAATCTTTCAGCAAAAATAGCTACGGTTTCCTGATATTCAGAAAATAGTAATTCCAGTTCAGGCGTTTTGGTATCCTGAGCAAGTTTTTCATATTCTATTAGCAAATTCCTAATTTCATCTAACCTTTGGATAAAGGCATTAATAGCTTCCCGAAATCCCTCTGGATCTGGCAGATAGGGAGACAGTTGTTTACCAGGTCGGTTGTACAATATCTTAACTTGCAAGTGGTTCAGAAGTGCGTATTGTTGAACCACAGCATCCCGGTTGATTATAGCCTTTTTTTGATAGTAATGACCCACCATTAAACCGATAGTAGTTCCGGTGATAGCAATGGATAGGGTAGCGATATAGGTGGCGGCGATTTTTTGCTTTAATTTCATCGAAAAATATCTGGGATATAGGACAATTGGCAATCATCAACCATCTGAAACAATTAACAAGGAATAGAAATCACAAATTCTGTACCTTCACCTACAGTCGAATTTACTTCCAGCATCCCAGAGTGTTTATCAACTACAATTTGTCTAGCGATCGCCAATCCCAAACCAGTACCTTTACCAACATTTTTGGTAGTAAATAAATGCTCAAATATTTTAACTTTCACAGCATCACTAATACCTACCCCATTATCTTGAATCCGAATTCTTGCATAGTTTCCGTCACCTGATAACTCAGTTTTCACCAAAATTTGATTATTAATTTCCCCATAATCTCGCCCTTTATTTGATTCATCTAAAGCATCAATAGCATTACTCAAAATATTCATAAATACCTGATTTAACTGTCCAGCATAACATTTAATATTTGGCAGATTACCATATTCCTTAATTACTTGAATTTCTGGGCGCATCTGGTTGGCTTTTAAGCGATGCTTCAGAATCATCAATGTACTATCAATGCCATCGTGAATATTGCAA
This sequence comes from Limnospira platensis NIES-39, assembly GCF_026000695.1. Classification (GTDB taxonomy): domain Bacteria; phylum Cyanobacteriota; class Cyanobacteriia; order Cyanobacteriales; family Microcoleaceae; genus Limnospira; species Limnospira platensis. The sequence continues at coordinate 1,242,700 of NZ_AP026945.1, read as the reverse complement.
GCAACAGGGCGATCGGTATCCGCACGGGAGAAAGTTCTTAAACTCACACTTAGGTCTTGAATGCGTCCCACTGCCTCCCGCATTGCTCTAATTAATTTCGGCAAATCTTCTCGGATATAATCCAGTTCTATCGTTTCCATTTCATCTGTAATGTCCTCATCGGGATCTGGATATTTTTGTTGGTATAAATCAATCAAACCTAACAAATCTTTAATATAATTAATCACGGGGGGAATATTGCACTTAATACAACCCACTGGATTGTTAATTTCGTGGGCAACACCTGCCACCAAATTTCCTAAAGCTGACATTTTTTCATTCTGCACTAGTTGCAGTTGCATAGTTTGTAGTTCCTGTAAAGTTTGCTCTAACTGCTGAGATTTTTCACGCAGTTTATTTTCAGCACGTCTGCGCGCATCAATATCAGTGCAAGTGCCAATCCATTCTTTAACACTGCCATCTTCTGCCAAAATAGGGACTCCTTGAACAGCAAAATAACGGTAAATACCATCAGCGCCACGAATGCGGTATTCGGTCTTATATAAACTCTTAGTTTCCACCGCTTTTTGCCACACTTTAGTAGTGTGAGGGAGATCATCAGGGTGCAAAGCGTTCAGCCATCCCCTTCCCTTGACTTCTTCCAGGGTTTGTCCAGTATATGCAATCCAGTGAACTGTATCTAGGTTTTCTCCTTCAGGACTAGCCAGCCAGATAATTTGAGATGTAGCAGTGGCTAAATAACGATAACGCGCTTCACTTAATTCTAGTTTTTCTACATATTGTTTCAGTTGATGATTATAATTCTGTGATTCCTCATAAAGTCGCCCGTTTTCCAGAGAAATAGCAGCTTGAGAACAGAGAAATTTGAGTAACTCAACGCGATCGCTCGTAAAGGCTCCCACAGTTAAATTATTTTCCAAATACAAAATTCCCATCAACTTACCTTGATTGAGAATGGGGATACAGATAACACTTTTAGGATGGTTATTTTGGATATAGGTATCCGCATAAAACCTGGAATTTATTCTGGCATCTACCAGGACTAAAGGCTTGCCAGTACGTTTGACATTATTAACTACACTAATCGGCAAATCTTGACTAGATTCTAGGGGTATTGATGGCAATATTCTAGGTGGATTTCCTGGTTCTAATATGGCAACCACATTAAATTTATTATCTTGTTTCAGCAGCAATACACACTTATTAGCACCAGCATTATTAATGACTATTTTTAACAAATTAGTAATCAGTTTATCTAATTCAATTTCACTAGAAATAGCTTGAGATGATTGCAGCAAAGTTGCTAAATCTAAGATTTCGGAAATGCTACTAGAAGTATTGGTGGAAGTCATCATACCCCTGGCAATAGTTTCCTTGAATAAATTAGTAGCACGAGGTCGTTGTAAAATCGGGTTCAGCAGTTTAGGATAGCGTTTTTCTAAATCGGCAATTTTAGCTTTTGCACCCCATTTAGCATAACCATAATAGGCATCTTGCATATACCCAGCGGCAACTTTAGCTTTACCCCAATTTAGGTAAAATTTAGTCGCTAGTTCATTAGCTAAGGCTTCTTCTTGGATATACTTGTTCTCTTTGGCTCCGGTAATAGCGCGATCGTATAAATCAATAGCCTCTGCTTTGTCTCCGAATAATCGACATTTTTCAGCCGCTAACAAATCAACTTTATGCTGATGATTTGTGGGGGAAGACTCTGCCCATTCAGATAATTTTTCCTGATGAATTTTGACCATATCCAGACTATGCTGTTGGTCAATTTTTGAATTTGTGGAACATAAAGCCAAATAGGTTAAACCAGCATAGAAATGGAAAACCGGAATATAAATTGTCCCCCCTACTGCCATCAAATATTGGTCAGCTTGAGAAATATATTCCTCAGCATTATGATATTCACCAAACAGATAAGCAAGAATCAATTTATAAATATATACCACAGCCAGAGCCGTTAATTCATTATCATGATGATGCTTAGGAATCATCACTATTTCATTGTAGTCGTTCCCCTTCAATAAATCGGGTGAATCGACAATTTCCCTAAAATTATACACCATCTGCTTTTTAATCTTCAGGTAGGTCAGGGGAGAATCTTGTTTGGCTTTCTCTAAAACTACACAGTAATTATCAATTTCTGGTTCCCAATCATCTAGCCGCACTCCCGCGAAGAAATTATCATAAAAGTAGTTAAATATATTATAACCAGCATAGAGAATTTGACCAGTTTCTATGGCTGACATATAACCATCTTTGAGGGTGGGAATGGCGGATCTTAATGGTTCTTGACGATGCTGAAGAAAAGTACCAAATAGCAGTAAGGTGAGGGCTTTTAATTTTCGGACATTAAACTTATCCAGTAATATTAAGGCTACTCGCCCAAATTGATAACCTTTTTTTACCTCTCCTAAAAATGCGGAAAGTACCATACCATAAATTGCATAACCAATGGTTGATATAGGTGCATTACCAAACCTCAGAGATAGATTAACCATAGTGAACCCCAGCAAGGGTAGTATAGTAGGATTTCCTAAGAAAATGGGAGCAAACAAAATTCCTAAGAGTTCCATAGCCGCCAAGGTTTCTGGATCTTCCATAACTGGCAAGTTCACTAAATCCTCAATTTTTTTACCTTCTAGTTGCTGAGAAATAGTTGCTAATGTTTTCGCGGTTAAGGCTTCATCAGGTTGGGATGAAAACTCAACTCCTAGTTCTTTAAGTGCATTGTCCGCTACAGCGATCGCTTCTAACATCCGACTCTGAGCCGTTAGTGCATTGATTTTAATCTCGTAAATTTTAACCTTATCAAGGATATATTTAGCAGATTTTAGCACTATAGTTGACAGCTTTTCCATCCTCTCAAAATCAGCATTTAAGTAGGCGACTTCGGTAGCAGAAACATAAATATTTAAAGTTAATTTATACTGACTTTGCCAACAGTCAGCAGCCAGTAACTCTAGTCCTGTTTCGACAAAATTTCTCGCAGCCACATAAGCTGTAGAATTTCTGGCTTTTTTTGCTGCTGATAAGTTGATTTGAGCTAAGGTTTCCCGTTCTTTGGTATCGGTTATTAAACCATGACCTAAATTCAAATGACCGACAATATCAAACAATTTTTCTTCTGCTTCTGTCGGTGATAAATTGTGCTGTAGTAATTGTCCGATTTGCAGATGAGTGGCTTGTTTTTGGTCGTCATGAATTAAAGAATAACTAGCTTGTTGAATGCGATCGTGCAAAAATCTATAGGTAGGATTAGCTGCACTATTCAAAACTTCTTGATCTTCGGATTCAGCCAAAAATTTATAAACTTTAGTAGTCGGAATGATTAAACCTTCTTGTAGTGCTTTCCATAAAGCTACAGCCGTTACATTGGTTGGCTTCTGACTAACAATTGCTAAAGTATTGAAATCAAAATCTGCCCCAATACAGGCGGCTAACTTTAAAATATCTTGAGTATCTTTAGGCAATTTCTGTAATTGTAATGCCATGAACTCTACCACATCATCAGTGAGAGTTAAGGCTTGCACTTTAGCAATATCATATTGCCATCCTCCTTGACTGACTTCCGGTTTAAATGGTGACTTGGATGGCTCAAATACAATTAAATTTTCATCATGTAAAGCCTTGAGTAATTGGGTAGCAAAGAAAGGATTACCATGGGTTTTTTGATAAACCAACTTAGCTAAGGATTTAGCTATAGATAATTGACAATTCAGGGTATCTGCTACTAACTGATTGATATCTAATTCTGGCAGAGGTGACAAGGTAATTGTATTAACTGTAGCTCCAGTTTGGATGATCTCATTAACTGTTAAAATAAACGGATGTACTGGTGAAACTTCATGATCTCGATAGGCTCCTAAGATTAACAAATATCCTTGAGTCTCTTGCATTAGCATCTTGAGTAGGTTTAATGATGCTGAATCTGACCATTGCCAATCATCTAAAAATATCACCAGGGGATGCTCTTTGTTAGTGAAAACTTGCAGGAATTTGTGAAACAGTAGATTAAAGCGATTTTGAGCAGCATTACCTGATAATTCTAGGGCGGGTGGTTGCGGACCAATGATATGTTCTAACTCAGGGATAACATCAATCAAAACTTGACCATTGTCTCCCACTGCTTCCAAAATATGGGTTTTCCAGGTTTGGATTTTAGAATCAGATTCTGATAAAATTTGACCCATTAAATCCCGGAATGCTTGCACAAAGGCAGCCAAAGGTATATGACGATTAAATTGGTCATATTTACCTTTAATAAAATAACCTCTTTGTCTGACTATGGGTTTATGAACTTCGTTGATAACGGCAGTTTTACCAATTCCTGAAAAACCCGCCACTAGCATCATTTCGGTTTGATTCATATTGACTCTATCAAAGGCGGCTAATAGTTGCTGGACTTCCGCTTCTCGACCATAGAGTTTTTCGGGAATCATAAAGCGATCGCTTATGTCTTGTTGTGCGATCGCAAAGCTCTCAATATTACCTGTTTCTTGTAATTGATGTAAACATTGCTCTAAATCATATTTAATTCCCAAGGCACTCTGATAGCGATCTTCCGCATTTTTCGCCATCAGTTTACTAACAATTTCTGAGATAACTATAGGAATATTTGGGTTGATTTCGTGAATTGGTCGGGGTTGTTTGGCAAGATGACAATGTACTAACTCCATCACATCTGACGATTTAAACGGCAGTTTTCCGGTCAGCAATTCATAGCAGGTAACTCCCAGGGAATAGAAATCGCTTCGATAATCTATCCCTCGATTCATGCGACCTGTTTGTTCTGGAGAAATATAGGATAATGTCCCCTCTAAAACATTGGGATTTTCAACTTCTGGCGCTTCCCAAGGTAGTAATGAAGAAATACTAAAATCAATTAATTTAACTTGTTTAGTATCTGGATTAATTAGAATATTAGCCGGTTTAATATCTTTGTGGATTACTCGATTTTGGTAAAGATAATTTAGAGTTTCCGCAATTTGAATAGCAATTTTCAGAACATCCTCCAAATTAAAATAGTGATATTTACTATGTTTATTTTGCGATGTTTCTAAATATTGGGATAGGGAAACTCCACCACCATCTTCCATAATTAAAGCATAGCTATTACCATATACCTCTAAATTTAAGGGTTTAACAATACTGGGAAAGTCGAGATTTTTGCCAATAGTATATTGATGGCGAAATTGGACAAGTTCGTTAAAATTAGGGTATTCGTGTCGTAAAATTTTGATAACTACAGGTTGCTGATCACTACTACGAATACCTCTATAAACTAGGGTGCGACTCCCTGTATATAACTCTTCTGTGATTTGATAACCGGGTAAGTTGGCAATAATATTCATAACCTAACCTGAATGTCTCTACTGTTTCTCTAGTTGTATGGTTGTATCAATAGTGAAATAGTGAAAATGGCGATCTATATCTATGCTGCTACTAAAAAAAGCGTGAAGCCACCTAACTGCATGGCAGGGTACTGACTTACGCGCTAGGTTCTCAGCTCGATTTTGGCGAGCCGTAATACTTTAATTATAACCATAGCATCTCCTATAGCTGTTGGGTTTAGGCTGGTGGTGTAAATTAACCAAAACCAATCACAGCCTAAACTCCTAGGGACGATTTTAGCTTTTAGCCCGTCGTAGAAGGGTAAAGATTTGTTTCCGTAAAGGTTGAGGAAGCACAGAAATAGCCAACCCTGTCCAGGCTTTGGGGAGTGATGCTGATTGTCCGGCTACAATTAAGGCTCGTCCGGCTTGCGTTTCGCCTGTTTCTACCAGTCGCAACCCCAATAAAAGTTGAGATTCAGATAGGCGCGATCGCCTAATTTTTTCCAGCTTTTCTGATGTAAATTGGAAATTTTCTAAATAGGTTATTTGATCTCGTAAATAAGGAATAGCCCGGTTTAACCCTTGTTGTTCAGCATGAACCCGATACTCCATCAACCTTTGGGGAAGATAATATCCCTGCTTTCCGGCTAAGGCGAGACGCACTAATAAATCATTATCTTCGCAGTTTTGAATATTTGGGCGCATATACCCCACATCAATTAAGGCTTGGCGACGACAGAGGGTAGCTCCTATTTGAAAACTTTGCTGAATAAATACTACTTCTAACAGATTTTTAACTATACCTTCTGGGAGTTCGCTGCGTCCCCATTTGACCGAGTTAATATCTGTGGCGGCTTGGTCTCGGTTATTGTTAATATCAATTATCCAGTGGTCAGTACCCACCAAATCAACGGTAGGGTTTTGGTCTAAAATTGCACTGGTTTTTTCGAGAAATTCAGGAGTCAGGCGATCGTCATCATCAAATTTAATAAAATAATCCCCCGTAGCTGCATCAAAACCCGATCGCATATTATTACTTTTGCCAATATTTTTCTGATGGCGAATATAGCGCAATCGCGGGTCTTCATAGCGAGACATAATCTCCACCGTCCCATCAGTTGAACCGTCATCACAGACAATTAACTCAAAATCCTGTTCCGTTTGATCCAGAACACTGGCGATGGCGATCTGTAACAGGTGAACCCGGTTATAAGTAGGAATACAAACAGTAATTTTAGCCACAGAATTAGCTTAACTTTCACTCGACATTATCAAGTTTAATATGTCCTCGTCTTTTTCACTAGGGATTGATTAGTTCTAGATCATAAAGACCAAATTCTTGTCGAATTGCCGGGGTTAATTTCCGGTAATCTAATAAACTGGCTTTCAGGTTCAGCAGTCTAACTTTTAGAGACATATTTTTCCGTTTTTCGATATTAACGACATCTTCAGAAGATAGATTTTCACGATTTCCTAAAATATAAATAGACCCAACAAAAGGAAGCGGCTCAAGGTGGGCTCCTTTCGACTCTACAGCCCTCGCAAAATATCTATGACAATAGTAGAAATCATGAATGTCTTGAGGAATTTGATTAGGGGATGTTATGGAATCAGGAATTCTTGCTAACGTGGCTTCTGAGACATCATATAAATCACTTCTAATAATATTATCGGTACAGGTAAACCTAAATCCACTGTCAGATATTGTAAATTAGGATGTTCAAACTTAATATGAGGCTGATATTGACACACTACAATCATCCGAAAATCAGGATGAGTCTGATTGCACATTGACTTAGCAGTTCTTTCAAATAGGAGAGAAAGATTATCCCAAGATTTAGATATCTTACGACTTTTAATCGGCACGACAAAACCCAATATCAACGATTAACCTCTTTCAGATTTTCAACAATCAAAAAATTACCATAATTTACAAATTAACTAAGTGATAGCACGTTTGATTTTTTTCAGGGCTTTATCTTTGAAACGTCCGATTTTAGTAAATAAATCTGGTTCGGCAAAATTACTGGGTTTGGCGTTGGGTTGTTTCAGAAAACGATAATGCAGAAATACATCACGATGGGGAATATTAACATCTTCTCCTTTACTAACTCTGGCAAAATCAGCAGCGGAAAAATTCATGTAGTGGATGCGATGAATAGGTTTTAAGCCTTGCTCATTATACAAAACATTATCCTGGTTAACAAACGGATCAGCGTCGGCACAGTTTCCGGTTCTATCTTGACCGTTGGGACTGAGTGTATAGTTAAAAATAGAGTAGCCTCGCAGTGTTAAATAGCTAAACAAAAAAGCATCTGATATACCATTTATCCACTCAATTTCTCGATTCTGAATTAAACGGTTTTTGAGTTGATTAACCTCTTCTGTAGAAAATAAACCATTTTGAGAAGCAAAAAAACTTGAACAGTGCAACTTAGGTCTAATCTGGGATTCGGTTAACTCCCCTGTCGCCTCAATCCGAGGAATATCAAGAGCCGTTAATCTAGTTTTGGCGTGTTCCCAATCATTAAATACAAAATCATAGGTATCTAGTTTCAGAAATATATCATCTACCGGTTTCATGGCTAAAGTATCAGCATCATAAAAGACAAACTTATCGAAGTCTCCTTGAAAAGCCACCATTTTTATTTGAAAACGTATCCTTGAACTGACGAGTCTAGCATCACTTTTTTCGGATGCTAGGGGATGGTTTAGCCACACTTCTTTAGCAAAATCTTCCCAGCGCTGAATCTCTTGCTGATCTTCATAAATGCTAACATTGGGGCGATCGCCAATTTCCTTTTGCACTTGCTCCATACGGTCATCATAGGGAATAATACAAACAGGTATATCTGGACTAACATTAACCTCTACGCTATTTAAAAAAGCTACCAGTTGATCAAAAACTACATCATTTGCTAAAGTATAAATACCACAAGATGCCATTGAGGTAACTCCTTAATCAGAACTAATTTGAATTAACAATTACCCAGTTAATTACCGAGATTTTCCCATCAACCCAAATGCCGATGAAAATTTTAATGATTTCTTCCACATTCCCCTATCCTCCTACCAAAGGAGGAACCCAAGTCCGTACCTTTAACCTACTCAAATTTTTGAGCCAGACACACCCTATTACTCTTGTAACACAACGCACCCCAGATGTCACTGATGATGACATTGAAGAACTCAGTCAGTGCGTAGATAGGCTCCAGGTATTTCCCAGAAGTGAACCCACAGAAGCAAACTGGGGTATTTTCGGCAAAATCTCTCGATTTGGCCAATTTCTAGTCAGTGGCAGCCCTCCCAATGTTAGATCAATCTACTCGGTTGATATGCAGGAGTGGATTGATCAAGTAGTTGAAGACCAAGGCTGTGATGTCATCACCTGCGAACATAGCATTAATGAGAGTTATGTGCGTCCCCAATGGAAAGACCGCTTAAAAACAGTCGTTAATGTCCACAGTTCAGTTTATGCAACCTGTCGGCAGCAGCTAGAGACCCAAACGGCAGAGAAACCGCTACGCGATCGCCTTAACCTTCCCCTACTTTATCGTTATGAGCAACAATATTGTACTAAATTTTCCTCAATTGTTGCCACCACTCCAGAGGACGGCGAACAGATGCAAAACTTTAACCCCATAGCGAACGTCGAAATCATCCCAAATGGCGTAAACTTTGAGCAGTTTCCCTACCGAACTTTCGACCCAGGTGGACATAAACTCATCTTTGTCGGAGCCATGGACAACATCGCCAACATTGACGCAGCTAGATTTCTCGCCCTAGAGATATTACCCGAGATCCAAAAACGCGCTTCAGATACGACCTTATCTATCGTAGGAGCTAGACCCGTACCAGAAGTGTTAGAACTAGCCTATTGTCCAGGAGTTAATGTAACAGGTCGTGTACCTTCAATGGCAGAATGTTTACATCAAGCGACAGTCTGTGTAATCCCAATGCGAACCGGGTTCGGCATCAAAAACAAAACCCTAGAGACTATGGCTGCCGGAGTTCCCCTGGTGGGGAGCGATCGCGGTTTAGAAGGTTTAGCCGTCGATGGCGAAGGAGTCGAACTGCGGGCTTTACGAGCCAACACAGTTGAGCAATATGTCCAACAGATTGCCAGACTGTTTGAAAACGCTGATCTCAGACAAGAACTTTCTCAAAAAGCGCGATCGCTCATCGAAACTGAATATACTTGGGAACGAGCAGGTCAGCGCTATGAACAAGTCCTCATCGGTTGAAGGTGATCACCATAGAGTAGGGGAGTCAGTGGCAAAATATGAACAATAGACCAATCCGAGCTAATCGACCCATAGACAATAAATCCCAGGGGACTAATCAGAAACGCCAAGCCGGACCGCCCCGCCAGCAGAAACAACCATTACCACAGCAGCCCTCCAAGCAGCCCTTAGCCAAAAAGCCCAAGGTAGCTGGTAGGGGCGAGGGTGTAGGGGCAGGTTCTAGATCCGCCATTGGAAAAACCAGCCAACTAATATCACCCGCCCTAAGCCAGAAAAAACACAAGCCAACTGTCAGCAGCCGTCGGTCTCCAAACCCCCTATCAGTAGCACTAAAAAAGTGGTTAGCCGATAGTTTAGCCTTTAGCCTGCTATTTGGTGGTTCAGCCCTATTCAGCGTCAGCGCTTGGTTTAGTTACCAACTGATTCTCAATCCTGACGTAGGCATTTGGCTCAATCAATTTCTACCCGCAAGTACCCAAATTCCCCTACAACCAAATGATTACCTTTATAGCCTAGAGGAAATCCGAGAAGAACTCAAAGCCCAAGGTCGTTTTTTTGGCGAACCCCTACCCCTTCCTAATCGAGAAGTTTTAGGGGATATGAGCAATAGTGTGACCACAGCCAGGCTAGAGGAAAGGTTATTCGCCCAAAATCCCTATCTCAAACCTTGGCGCTCATTCCTGCTCCCCCATGAATCCCTCGTACAAGCACCCGTAGATCTGTTAATTCCAGTAATGCAGACCCGCGAATCTAGTACAACCACTCCCTGTCCCACAGGTTGTAAAGAAATTGTGGAACTGCGAGTTTATAAATCAGTACAAACGCCCTATCAAGCCGTAGGGACTCCTGAGTTATACCGCCTAGTTTATCAACTACCTGTTAACGGACCAGCAGAGTCTTTTGTACTGGCATCTTTGATTGGAACTCGTGCTAATCAGCAGGGCGGTAATAGACCACTGCCCTTAACTGATATTACCACCTTCAAAAATAAAGTTCCTGAATCAGGGGTATGGTTTAACCTATATGGAAACCGTCTGGTGGGGGATACCCAAGTTCCCTACGGACATATCATTCATTACAACCCCAAACATTATCATCTCAGTTCCATGTTGGAGTGGAAAAGTGCTGCTGGAGAGCATCCTATCTGGGAAAACGTCACCGGGGGACCTTACCCAGAATTGTTAGTTGAACAAACCATGGGACTTGAGCCGCAATTCAGCATTTATCAAGTCCGACCCCGTCGCTTTGTTCCTAACCCCATTGAGTTAGTTAGTATCTCCCTAGATCAAGAAGTTGTTGACCACTATGCCTATAGAAGAGCTATTAGACTAGCTCGCAGCGGTTTGTGGTCTCCGGCTTTAAGTTTGATGGAACCCCTCAAGAAAAATTCCGGTACTGGTGGCGATTATCCCCAAAACTGGCCAGCATTAGCGGAGGCACAACTGCAATTAATTCAGTTCCATGCCAGCATTACAGATGCTCAGGCCACCGCAGCTTGGGCAAGTCCTAGTCAAAAGGTACTCGCCGGACTCATTGATGGTCGTTGGAGTGAAGCCCTAAATGTGGTTCAAAGCTCCAGCCTTAATCAAACCGAACTGTTAAACCTCCTACAAGCTGACGGGGGAAGAATCAAAAACCGCATTCAAGCAGCCCTCCTGGAAAACCCAGAAGAACCTGATTTGCAAGCCTGGGGCGCTCTCATTTTAGTTGCCCAACAAGGAAGATCTGAAGCGATCGCATGGTTAGAAACCCAATCTCAAGCCTCCCCAGACAACAAAACCCGCATTCGCCAATTGTTAGATTAATCCATTGGCTCTGGTATCCGTGCGTCAGAGCAGCCAGATTCTCCCTTTCCCCATATTATTGATGTGTCTGACGCACCCTACGATAATGCGCTAAAATTCTCTTCGGGTTTTTTCGTAATTGTCAATCTGTGCCTTGCCAATCAATCCCGACACTGGTTTATTGGGATAAGGCAAGGCTTATCAAAAACCATTAGCGATAACCTCGAAATAATAGCTAAAAGAATACTATGTCTGATTCCCCAACCCCCGAAACCTCTTCAGAAGCCATCCCCAACTCCGGGTCAAAAACCCGCCAGTTACTAGGGATGAAAGGAGCCGCCCCCGGAGAAACCTCCATCTGGAAAATTCGCCTGCAACTGATGAAACCAATCACCTGGATTCCCCTAATTTGGGGTGTAGTCTGTGGTGCGGCTTCCTCTGGAGGCTATAGCTGGACACTAGAAGATATCCTCAAAGCAGCCGCCTGTATGCTGCTGTCGGGTCCTTTAATGGCAGGGTACACCCAAACCCTCAACGACTTCTACGATCGCGACCTAGATGCCATTAACGAGCCCTATCGCCCCATTCCCTCCGGTGCAATTTCCATCCCCCAAGTCGTATCCCAAATTCTGATTCTCCTAGGTGCGGGTATTGGTCTTGCCTATATCCTGGATATTTGGGCAGGTCATGAATTCCCCATGGTCACAGTTCTCTGTATTGGCGGCGCTTTCGTTTCCTATATCTACTCTGCGCCTCCCCTAAAACTCAAGAAAAACGGCTGGTTAGGCAACTATGCCCTCGGAGCTAGTTATATTGCCCTTCCCTGGTGGGCGGGTCATGCCCTGTTTGGAGAACTCAACCCCACTATTGTCGTACTCACCCTATTCTACAGCTTGGCGGGGCTAGGTATTGCCATTGTCAATGACTTTAAGAGTGTCGAAGGCGATCGCCAACTTGGCTTACAATCCCTCCCCGTTATGTTTGGCGTAACCACCGCCGCCTGGATCTGTGTATTAATGATCGACATTTTTCAAGCCGGAGTTGCCCTATACTTGATCAGCATTCAGCAAAACCTGTATGCCACCATCCTTTTATTACTCGTGATTCCACAAATTACCTTCCAAGATATGTATTTTCTTCGCAATCCCCTCGAAAATGATGTTAAATATCAGGCAAGCGCTCAACCTTTCCTGGTGTTAGGAATGTTAGTCGTGGGTTTAGCCCTAGGTCATGCAGTTTAGGGGGGAGCAATTGGTGCGTCAGATGAACCAGATTTTCCATTTCCCTATATCACTGATTTCTCTGACGCACCCTACAATCGTTTATCAATAAGGCTTTTCAAGATTCTATCTTAACTATAGCCACCAGTCGTTTTTCCTCCCCTTTTAGCAAGGGGCTTCCCAACTCAGGAGGTTTACGTGACAGAATTTTCCCCAAAAATTACCGACGAATCTAGGGATAGTCAAAATACTATACCCCCTACCTCCGTTTTGCATCAAGACTCGGAGGCGATCGCGCCACCCCCCCCTTCGGAAACCCCCCAGGGGGGAGGACCCCATCGCCGTATCATTAGGCGTTGGCAATGGAAACCTCGCCCTAAATTGTGGATAGGCGTTGGCATAATTACTATAGCCGGAAGTGCGATCGCATTAGCAGCTTATCACTTCCATCGCCTTGAACAGAGTTTACCGGAAATTTCTGATCTATCAGCCTACAACCGAGATGGAACCCTCACCATTCAAGCCGCAGATGGCACAATTATCATGCAAACCGGACCATCTACCCGGGAGCAGGTATCTCTCGACCGGATCCCAGAGCAGTTGCTCCAGGCATTTATTGCCATAGAAGACCGACGTTTCTATGAGCATCGCGGCATTGACTACCAAGGTATTATCAGAGCCCTATCCGCTAATGTAATGGCTACAGGTGTAGTCCAGGGAGGTAGTACCATCACCCAACAATTGGCTAGGATGGTGTTTTTAGACCATGAACGCAGCCTGACTCGTAAACTTAGGGAAGCTCTCCTCGCTCAAAAACTTGAGAAAACTCTCACCAAAGAAGAAATCCTCGAACGCTATCTTAATCTAGTTTATTTGGGTTCGGGAGCTTATGGGGTCGCTGATGCCGCCTGGGTCTATTTCAGTAAACCCGTAGAACAACTCACCCTCTCGGAAATGGCTACCTTGGCGGGTTTGCCTCCCGCTCCAAGTCAATACTCCCCCCTGGTGAATTTAGACCTGGCTACCGAACGCCGGAACGTCGTACTGCGCCGAATGCAGGAAATGGGTATGATTTCTGAGAATCGGGCAAATTTACTGATTCAAAGCGACCTAGTTGTAAATCCTAGCCCCCATAAACGTCTACAGGTTAAAGCTCCCTATTTTGCTAATTTTATTCAAAAGCAATTACCATTATATGTATCTTCAGAAGCCCTAGAAATTGGGGGCTTGGTGGTGGAAACCAGTTTAAATCTACAATGGCAGGAAATAGCCGAGCAGGTCGTTAAAGAAGCCGTAGAAATAGACGGGCGCGCGGCGGGGTTTGACCAAGCCGCATTAGTAGCGATCGACCCCACTACCGGTGAGGTAAAAGCTATGGTAGGGGGTGCTAATTATGGGGAAAGTCAGTTTAATCGCGTTACCCAAGCTCAACGACAGCCAGGATCGACTTTTAAAGGGTTGGTCTATGCGGCGGCGATCGCAGCAGGTTTCTCTCCCTATGATAGTTACAATGACGAACCCTATCGAGTTGATGGATATCGCCCCCAAAACTATGGTAACCGTTACGGGGGTTGGCGATCGATGCTTAACGCCCTCAGTAATTCCACTAATGTTATTGCCGTTAGAGTCCTAATTGATGTCGGCTTTGAACCCGTTATTTCTCTCAGTACCAGCATGGGTATCAAATCTGAACTCCAACCCACCTATTCCCTCGCCTTGGGAGCCTATGAAGTTAATCTTTTGGAACTAACTAACGCCTACGGAACCCTCGCCGCCCAAGGCCAATATATCCCCGCTCATGGTATCCGTCGAGTCATCAACCAGAAAGGCGAAACTATCTATCAGGCTCAGTTTACACCTAAACAAGTCCTTGACCCCGACAGCACCGCTATTACTACCTGGATGCTAACTCATGTGGTACGCAACGGCACAGGTGGGTCCGCTTACCTCGCCGATCGCGATGTCGCCGGTAAAACTGGCACTTCTGAACAAGCTAGGGATCTGTGGTTTATTGGTTATATTCCCCAACTGGTGACCGGAGTATGGCTAGGAAACGACAACAATGATCGCACTTGGGGCGCTAGTAGTACCGCCGCCTTTAATTGGCGTGAGTTTATGAAACGAGTAGTTGAGGATTTACCCGTTGAGGAGTTTCCCCAACTTCCCGACCTCGACAGCCACCAGGGAACCATTAAAGCCCAACCCCATCAACCTAAATGGGTACAAACTGGACCGGCCGCCATTCGTCGTGATGATGATGACTACCACAAACATATTAATAACTCCAGCGACTATGGAAATGATGGCTATTACTACTAACCACTCCCTGTGCGTAGGCAGGCCGGTTTACTGATTTTTGCCGATTCAGCTAAAATTCAGTCAGAATAACAATAAATCTCTTTACAGGAGCTTTCTCTAATCATGGATGAACTGACACCCATCTTCAAAGAATTTACCCAAGATCCGATCTCGTTTTTGGGTGGCTTTGTCTCTAGCGTCCTGCGACTCAACTTATCAGAAGACCCAGTGAAAAGCTGGTTAGAAAAGGAAACCGGAACCCCAGTCTCTTCCTCAACCTCTGACCGAGACAATAATGGATCGAGTAATGGGCCTCAATCAATTACCATTGACTAAACAGCCGGCTATATTTTCACCGAGAAACTATTGTCCCTGAGCGCTAATGTTCAACCTCTGCGCCTTGAGTACCAGCAACCCTCTTTGATAGCCGAGGTTGGCGTAGCTCTCGCATACGGCTTAATATGTTGGCAGGGTTAATCCGTCAAAGCGCGTTAACTATAAACCCTTATCCTGACAGCGATAGCGGGTTATTACTCAACCCCTATATCCTATTGAATTACTCAGATATTACTCACAATCTAGTCCTAGCACAGGAAAATAATTCTGTCAATAGGATGATTACTCAGTCAACAAGCACAACTTAATTAATCTGTCAAACACTCATACCACCCCCCAACCAAACACCGATAGGGTAACTCCCTTGTGATAGCAGTCAATGGCAAGCCTATCGGTTCGTTCCTCACCATTGACTGCTATCACATCGTTCGTTTCCCCAATAGTGCTTGTTTCGGTTAGGGGGAGGGTATGGGTTCAATTTTGCAGGGTATTACCTAAAGCTACCAGTGCTAATAATAGGACGGTAATGAGTGCGATCGCAGTGGGATTTATCTATGGCTCAAAGTCAACACGATAGCCGTAGGTAGCCGTAGGGGGAACCCACTAGGTTATCAATGTACAACGATACTCCTATCAATGTACAACGATATCAGGCTGCCTATCCGGTTATCTATGGGAGTCAGATTATTGGGGAAATATTGGGGAGCCTACTCACTACCAACAAAATGCGATCGCATAATCACGACTAACCTGGCTATGACATACTGAAGCGATACCCCCAAACAACTTTTCAACTGGTAACTTGTTTCGTCATCTCTCGCTGATACCTACATAATCCTAGAGAATTGATTCCCCATCGAAACCGATACCTACATACCGCTAGACAAGTCTCCAATTTATAGGGGTACTGAGTTCCGCACAGGATGATTACCCCTAATAGACGGGTTAAGGTTTTGGCTTAGGGTGTTTATTGTGGGTAAACTAGGGGTGGGTTCATATAAACTTCCAATAGACTACTGGCAATAGACTACTGGCAAAAAATACAAACAACCCCTATCATGATAGGACACGATAAGGGTTAAGGTTGTTATTGAGTTAGGGTTAGCTGTTAGGTGTTAGGTGTTAGGGTTTAGGGTTTAGCTGTTACTCATTCTGCACTTAGTAATCATAGCTAACGCTACGTCTGTTAGCTTGTCTACAATGAGTTGGTCAGATTTCCCTATGTAGATGTGATGATTGACGCTACCATCCCACCCTTTGAGGTTCCAGTAGGTAAAACCATTAATTGAGAGTTTTTTGCAAGCTGTAAATCGTTTACCATTAACCTCTACTGAAAAAGATTTATGGGTTTCTAGGTATTTAAACCATTCTAAAGAACCTACTTCGATACAGATATTACCATGACCTACCAGAAACCCTTTGTAAGACCCTGTTAGTGTGACTACTGGGAGTAGCTTAGGCATGAAAATCACCTCCCAGTAGGATATCGCTGTTATAACCATTAAGGTTACATTCAGGTGATATTACGTCTGAATCGAATCGAGTAATAATTGGATACTGAGATTCTACCCATTTCTCGTGTACTGCCAGAAAGTCAATAGCGTAATTATGAGCAATTTCTGCTATCGTGATTCTATCCTCACGAGTTGCTGTTAAATTATTGCCAGCTAATCTGACAAAAATCTCCCTAGCCATTTCTGCAATAACCATCATTTTTTCTTGTTCAAACTCATTCATGGCTTTATTTCCTATTGATTAATTGAACTTGTGATCATCATTATCGGGGTGATTTTGATTATTGTTGTGTTCTGTAATTTTTGCATCAAGCAAGGCTTCAATACCTTTGAGTAACTCGATTTCCGCGTTTAAAAAATGCCTGTGGATTTGAATAAATTCGACAATTTCGTCGAATTGTTCAGATGTGATAGCAAGTTCTACTAAGTCAAGTAATCCTACAACGTTAGGATTTAATCGATTACTCATGTAGCTATATTCTACTACGTTTAATCCGGGTGTACTTAATTTGATTGACATGGATTTATCCTTTGATAGTGGTTAAGTTGTGATAGTTTAACGTCATTTCGGAAGGGTTTAAATTATTCGATTTTGGTTAGTAAATGCTGAATATAATTAAGCTGTTTGAGCGATAATTGTTTTTTCGCTTCTGCTAAGGATAACTCAACCTCGCAATCATTCATTATTGAAATTAACGTTTCCTTAGCGTCTTCTTTATTAGCGTTGTAGACTGTACTATCTACCATTTGTTTAAATGTTTTAAACCGTGCCTTTATAATGGCATTTGTGTTGGGAGGTTTAGTCATTTTTTTGGTCTCCTATATGATGTGTTTCCAAACATTTTTGCTGTTCTGATTAATCATATTATATCCTCTATTTTTCATTAGATTAGTCAACTCTGAAACATTAACGCGACTATCAAGATATCCATCTGTTTTGGCTCTCTCAATGGCTTCTTTTAACGCTTTCGGGTCGATATCAGTTACAACCTCGGTTAACTCAGGACATCCCGCGTTAATTGCCTGGTTATTTTGTTTCATTTTTGCCTCAATACCTTGAGTGATAAAACTGTCTAAAAATTGTTCAGTACCTGATGATATAGTCAAGATTTTTTCATTAACAAAATCCCAGTAATCATTGAAGCGTTTAATTGATTCATTGATAGATAATTGATAAATCAATGAATGGGTGACAATAATTTCACTTGATAACCTAGCGTTAATGATATCTTTTTTGTGTTTCTGTAGTTGTTTTTTGACCTTGCTGTATTGATTGCAGTTATCGATATTTCTCCAGAAAATTTCTAATTGAGATGATAATTTATCAAGCGTAATATCCTCTACATCGTTTAAATCACTTAACTCGTAACCATTGCCCCTATATTCCTCTGATGTCATAGTCTCTTTTTAAACCATATAGGAAACATCCGTCTTTTGAGTTCGTTTAACTCCCAAAATGTCCACAATGGATGTATTGAATTAATCACCTTTAAAGCGAAAGCATTAAAAATCATGTTAGTTCCCGGTGTCTGACTACTGATGGTTATTCGGCTATTTTTGCGGTTTAACACCTTGAAAAGCGATAACATATTCTCATTTTCAATTAATAAGCTAGGGGTGATATCTTCCCATACCAATATAAAATTTTTCTCAAATTCACATTGAAGGGGGTCATAAAATCGTTCATGTTGTATCTTGTTTCTCAGTGAAGCGAAAGTGCTATTAGCAAGCACCGAGGTTGTCTTGTATAGTTCAGATGCTACGGTAGCTATCTGTGACTTTCCAGTACCGCTAGACCCCCAAAGGAACAGGATGCCAGCTGTACTCATAAGGGTTACTGGAGACGCTATAAACGAGGTTACAATAGGGAATTGGATATCAGGATATGGCAGAACACAGACAGCCCGTAAAACAGACTCTAATTGCTCACCCAGGTTGCCTTCTGTGATTATTTCTTCTAGTTCAGATGACATTTGGCTTCTGATTAGCCTATAATCAATATAGTCCTCAGACATGGTAGTAACCTCTTATCGCTCTTGACTTGTTGACATGGTATGGTGGTTATTCCCCCCTAAATATTTAGGGGGGATTTATTTGTGACTACATTAATCGCAGTAATTCAATTAATGCAATTAATACATTAGAATCAAGTTGTTTAACCTTGTTATAAAGACTCTCAAAGCTAGGGTCACAATCCAAAACCTTAGCCCCTTCTGTTAACCTTTCCTCGAAGGTTTTGTATTTTGCCTTTCCATTAAATCCTGCTTTATTTTTAGTTTTGGATTCAATGAAAGCGTCAATATCTCCGATTGAGTAAGTAGCGAAAGATTGATTGAATGGATTAATACATTCAATTTCTAAGATATTAGAAATATCAGAGTTTAAATTATCGTCTCCGATATTTCCCTCTAATATCCTGTCAGAAGGTCTGACTGATGATTGACTTAGATTTATTGTTGCTGTAAACATCACAGAACCGTCTGTAAGCATTGAGTCACTTTCGACTATTTTAAGCAATGCGAGTTCTGGAGATGTAGGGGTGTATTCTCGTTTTTTGCCGTTATATTCAGTCTCGTATTTTTCAATACAAAACCGTACAGCAATTAATTATTTATCACCTTTGGAATAACTCCAATCCCTATCATTGAAGTTAGAAAAATCCCCTGATACACCTTTCCCGAATATCCATAAATGAGGTGACTTAATTCGGAATTATGCATAATCAACAATTAGAAAGGTTGCCGTTTCACCGGGCTTAACTGCACTGCAATAACTAAATTTATCGTCCTGTTTTTTGCCGTAATATCCGATACTCATGATTAATTATCCTTTGATGATTGATTATGACGTTTGAAATTTTTTTGCATACCTCCCAAAATTGAGGGTTACCAACAATTGATACTCGTAGGCTGCCTTCATTTGTCAACCTTGCTGTAGCGTGACCTCTGTAGTCCCCCCTAGGGCTATAACAACCCATATAGGAATAAGCTAAATCAAGGATTTCCTGGGTTTTATGTTCCTTTATAGGGGTTAGTATCCGGTAGGCTATTTGAGTGGTTTCTGACTCAAATAGGTGTGGGTTATAGGTGGTGTTTATTAACTCACCGTCAATGGAAAATAACCCCTTGTAGTGCAGTTTATTCATTGTTTACCCTTGGAATCTCTAAGTTTTTCCAAAGCCCCTTAAACTCGTCGATATTGATAAATGAGATGCCTTGCCATCGGTAGGATGTC
Source organism: Limnospira platensis NIES-39 (assembly GCF_026000695.1). Classification (GTDB taxonomy): domain Bacteria; phylum Cyanobacteriota; class Cyanobacteriia; order Cyanobacteriales; family Microcoleaceae; genus Limnospira; species Limnospira platensis. Next base: position 1,222,731 of record NZ_AP026945.1, on the reverse strand, counting down.
CCCCTTATAACAAACCAACACTGATTGACTAAACCAGGATTAAGGTACTGCAATAACTGCATTTTTAGCTTAAATGAATCAGTTAATACTCCCTTAACTTCGATGTAACGATTAAAGAACGGACTCTAAAAATCTGGAATCCAGGTGATATTTTTCCAAGGTTTTGCATGTTCAATTAATGTCATTTTAGGGTGAACAATTAATTGATTATCATGTTTTCGTAGAAGGTGATAAACCCTACATTCAAATGCACTTGAAAAATAATAGCTGTCTATTTTTTGTCCTCTAGCATTGTATTTATTTCTCATCTTTTGGGTGCACTCCGAAACTTCCGCTAGGGTTATCAATTTCTTTGTCTAAGCCATTTTCCGCCGCATAGATGCTGTATTCTTCTCTGTAATACTCAAGTGCATCCTCCATTAATTCCTCAAGTTTTTCGGGGTTTAATGGTATTAATTTTTTAATGATTTTACCTAAAAAATAAGCGATAAAATCCTTATCAAACTTAACTAAAGTTGATGGCCACGTTATTCCTGACTTTCCACTGGAAATTGGAACTTTGATATATAGGGAATGACCGATATACATCAAGGGGGTTAACGCGATGTTTCGTAGGTTAAGCCTAACCTCGGACCAATGACGTGGTATCATGCTATAATTTCCTGATGCTTGTTGACTGCCACCTGGGTATTATTCATTTTCAGGACTGTATTTTCAGTCCTGAAAACAGATAATATATGGGTGGTTTTATTTTGGACTAGCCTTAATCTAACCAACTAGAAAATGGGTTGACTTCATTATCTTCATCCTCTAAATCACTCTCAGAGCCCAATAGATGGTCTTCTAGTGCATTAATATCATCCTGTATGGCTCCCGTAACCTTACGAGGTAGCTTTACTCCACCTGCTTTTAATAGCGTCAGGATTGCGTTGGTGACTCGTTTAAGTGTGGCAATCTCTGAATATGTCAGATAAAAGGTATTTGAGTTGATAATCTCCGACGTTTGGAGTTTGTTGGTCAATGATTGAATTAATGAAGTTTTGGGGTAAGGAAGGTAAGTATTAACCAACTCCAGAAACTTAGTAAACTGATTAAACCGACTCAACGTCTCTTGGTATTCTGTAGGAGTCAATACTTTATTAGTATTGACATTAGTTACATTTTCTACAGTTACGCTACCTTCAATTGATTCTGTAACTGTATAGTTACCTTGCTCTTTTGAATTCACTGTATTTAATTAAAATTATCTTATCTAATTAATTTATTAAAAATAAACATAAATTATACAATTTACACTTATTTATAAAAATATCAAGTATTACATTAAGTATATATAGAATGTACAAATAATAACCAATACAAAAAACTCGTTAATCCTATTTTGTGATTTAACGGGTATATAATTAGCAACAAGATAGTTATTATGGTTTGTTGCCTGTTTTCTCAGGTAAAGCGCTAAGGTTTCCTTGTACTTGATTAGGTGCTTCAGTTTTACCTGTGGTTAGTTCTCCTAGGTTATCGAGGGTAATTTCAGATTCAGCCGGAATACGAAACATTGAGTTATAGGTTCTAATACTCGCGGGTTTTTTGCTCCAGTAATGAGCAAAAACATATAGCAAAGAATTAATCGAGAAAATTTGAGGAACTTTTAAACCAATAAATCTTAGCTTCCTATCACCCGCGTTAGTTCCTGATGTGCGATATGTTCTCCATACTCCACCCATAGAGGCAGGAGCTTCTACAAAAATCTTTGTGTACTCTATACGTTTCCATGACCTAACTCTAGCCCCTGGTATGATATTACGCCTATTAGCATTAGTTGATGTAGTTCCACTAACGGGAGGTCTCCAGATAGTTAAGTCTCGCACCAGGACGGGTTCCTGTGTTACGGCGTTATCGGATAGCGTATAAAGCAGCAACATAGGCATTGGGATAACATACTTTGATGTCTTGTCTACTGGAGCCTCAACCATCAAACTCCTGCCGATACAAGTGCCTTTCGGTTCCGCTAGTTTAGCAACAAAATTTGCTTTATATTTATCGTAAGCATCATTTAATGGCATAATTTAACCTCATTAATTATCAAACAAAACTTTAGATAGGTAGACAACAATAGTGTTAATGTCTACCTAGTTAATGAACCCTAGTCAACAAAAACAGCGATGGCTTGTACATCGATAGAGCCATCAGTAGCATCCCAAACATCATCAGTAGGGATTGTTAGGGATACTGTCACAGCTCCAGTTGCCATGTTGCGGGTATAAGCTGTAACTACCGTTACACCATTAGGGTTTCTAGTTGCGTTTATCTGTGCACGTTGAACTTGCTCGATAACTTCTAGCAATTGGTGTTCGAGAGTGGCACCATTAAGAGTTACTGGACTAGCCATAATCATCACCTTTAATCAGTTAATACATAGAGCCTAGCATCATTAACTGAATTTGTCTGTTAACTATTTGATATATCAGATGCTACATATATGTAGCTTCTATTCAATGAAAACTACATTAAGCTGTAGTTGGTGGCTGACTCCCAGTTTTCATTTCTAACGACGTTCTAGTAGCTGTTCTGATTGCGTCATCTACCCACTTAGGTTTCTTCTCAAAATGTAAAGGAATTTTTACTTTAGACTTCCTAGGGTCTTTGTACGTTGCCAAAACACTATTCTCTCCCATATCGATTTTGGCTTGTTCAAATTTATCAATTAATTCCCAGTTAAGTATTTTCACTTCACTGATATACATTTTGCTCTCTTTGATTCTTTTCGCATTTTCCCTACCGCCAAAACCTTTACGTTCCTCAAATATCAAAGGATAAACAATTGAGGAACTTGTTAATTGTACTAAATCCTTACAAATTCTTTCAGCGTCAGATTTAGAGCTTTCATTCACAAAAAATGAAAATTTCCTACCATTTCGCATATTACAGGTTACTTTGATATTGCCTTTGGTAAATGCCGATTTACTAGGTTGAGTAAATATCCTTTGTAATTTATCCCAGGTTATTTCGTGTCTTTCTACTGATGGGAGTTCTATTTGAGTTTTTTGTAGTTTTGACCGTCTTTCCTTAGTCCAATATGGAGGTTTTTCGTAATTGTACAAAATGAAGGTTAACTGAATTTTTAAATTACTGCTATTCGGAACTTCAGAGATATCACCCGACCCTACAAATTGACCAATATCTCTATTTCCTAATATCTCAGTTTGAGCTAATGCGTTGGTTACATTTTCCTGTAAATTACGCAAACTTGATACTAATCTAAAACGTTCGCTGCCGTTTTCTATAACCGCGCTAACTAACTGTTGCTGTCTATTTTCCTCAATGCGTTGTAACGCGATATATTCATCTAAGCCTTGAGCGACTAAAATAATCGCTTCTTTACAATTATCTGAGAATTCATCCCAAAATTCCTCTGAACTATCTTGGTTCCATATAGTGCTTAACTTGCCGTCATATTCTTCTGGTAATTTTTCTCTAGCGTCCCTTCTCTGTTTCCCAAAACTCCATTCTTCACCTTTTTCGTCACCCCACTTTTTCATCCTGTCTTTACCACCGGGAACCATCGAAACGATACGTTTCGCAAGCGCTGAAGGGCTTGCGGCTAAAAACATTTTAACAACCCGTCTACCATGTTTAAACAGTTGCCATGCTATAGCTTTCATAGCCATATTAAATGATTGCCTAACGTATGAACCAAAAGCTGATGATACTTCCCTAAGCATTTCAGGTCCCTTGCTTAAGGCAATGTGCATAGCAGCAGCTTTGTTGATAAATGCAATACCAATGGTAGGCAATACTCCACAAACTAATTTACCTGCCATATTACCCAAAAAACCGGCGGTAGTACTAATAAATTGATTAGCAATATTCATCATATTTTTGTCTATCTGTTCATCTGATATATTCCAGTTGAAATTCCAAAAGCTGTCCCAATTAGAGGTAATAAATGTCGCTACTTTTTCAAAGCTAAAGCTAGAAAAGAACTTAGTAAGTCCCTCCCATAACCAACCCGCAAATGATTTACCCCACTGAACTACTTTTCCTGTGACTTTTGTCCACAGCTTCCCAAACCATCCCATTTCCTCGGTTGATGTTCGTCGAGAAAAATTAACCTGTCTAACTCCATTCCGTCCAATTGCTGACCTAGTTTGACGACTGGATAAGCCACGGGTTGTTCTTAGCATTCTTGCACTTCTGGCTACCATTACAGAGTCTCCCTTAGTGGATTATCGCCGTCTATTAACTCGGTTTCTATCTTGATATCAGGAAAGTCTTTTTTGAGCAATTCTTTGACTTTATTGGTTTCCTGTTCTCTAATCTCATCCTGTTTTTTCATTGAATCATATAACCGCGTTAAATCGGCTAATATGTCTTTTGATGGGTCATTACCATTAACTTGTAAAGTACCTTGCGCTCTAACTATTGAGAATATTTCCTTTATTTGATTTAAGGCTGTCTCTAGTGTTTCTTTCGCGTTCTTTTGATTAGTGATTTTAACTTTACTTTCGTTAGGTTCTAGTAGTTCCTCAAAATTATCAGCCTCTGGAGTGAAAGCTGTTTTTAGTTTCTCGTATTTTTCCTCAGTTTCAAAGCCTAAATAGTCTAATATTTCCGAGACTTCCCTACCAGCTTTAAAGGCTGCTGCGTGAGCCAAACCTGCTTCATGTAAGCAGGTTAACACAGCGTTTTGTGTAACCTGATGAGAGATGGCAATTTCCATAACCAGCCCGAAAATTTCAGCTATAGATTCTGCAATATTAGGCAATTTTATTGTTACTTCTTCTTGTTCTTCTGATAGAAGATTGATATCATTAATTTCTACCTTTACCTCAAATTCCCCCCACCTCTCATCATCGATGTCAAATCTGTACATTAACCACTCTGGCAATGTTTTAATTTCTTTAATTCCATTATCAGGATTATCGGCATCTACTGTTATTTTTGTAGGCATTTCAGCCGGAAAGGATTCAGGGTCTAGGAACTCGTAAATCCTTCTAATCATTCCACAGCATTCTTCATTCATGTCTGTCTGGTATTGTGATTTGACGAACGTTGTTTTCTGGCGGCAAATAATCTTTATCTTCAGACAGAATCCATAGTTTATAGCTATAATTACGGGTGTTCTCCCAAATTCGTGGACCGTCTAAAGAAGTATAGTTTAATCTAGTACTCGTAGGAAATACTGGATACCAGCGTGTATTTTCATACGACCTACCTCGATAGGCGTCCCACAATACGTCAGACTCATATTCGTAGTATGATTGATGACCTCTATCAATATATGGAACTTCCCATAAATGTATATATTCTAACATTGCTTCCGGGTCTTTAGTCCAAACAGTTGTTACGTCTGTCCAGGTTGTGGCTGGAGTTAAACGGTAAAAGATAGACCCAAATAATGGACTAATCATAAGCCTATTTGGATCACGACATGAAGCGTTATATTCAGAGTTATAAAAACTATTAAAGCCACTTCCATATAATGAAACTCTTTCACAACCTGAATTCATATAGTAAGGTTTTAACGGGTATAACTTACGATGTTTAATATAATCATTATGTACAATTATCGGCTCTTCGTAATTGTACTCTGAATCATGCCATGATTCTTCCCACTCTATAAAGACATCTAATCCAATCTTATTAAGTCTAAAATTTGACGTTGTTGCTTCTTGCCTTCTCCACCAATGCCTATTAATACTAGATGTTCCACTGCTAAGTCTACTATTTACTATTTGAGCAAAAATCATTAAATGCCATTTATTATTATTTTTAACAGGATAATCACGAGGGTCTGGCATTTCGTTCCCCGGTTTTGGTGGTTGCCTTCCTTTATCATCATCTACCTCGTCACCGCTATTAGGACCGCCAAAACTGTTACCAGCACCACCGCCGCCGCTTCTGCCACCCCCAAAACCAGGTCTCCTACCAAACCCACGCGGTTTTTTACCTCCCTTTGGTTCATCTCTCTTTGGTGGCTCCCTAGTAGGACCTGGGTCCCATGGGTTAATTGTGTTTCTAACCATTTAAATAATCACATTAAAGTAGTAATATTATACTAACAAATAATTTATTAATAGGTGGTTAAAATCATGAGAGGTATTAAAAATATCACGGCTAATATCAACGCTGCTAACTGGAGTAACGCCATAGAGTTATTTAACGGGACTATTTTAGAATCATTAATAACAGAAAGATATAAATATGATATCGGTATTTACAGCTATATATCATCGTTAAACGCTAGATGTTACACTCCCAGTATTGCACAATCACAAATCCCCACAATTTACCCGGAAGATAGCTATTACCAACGGTGGAAAAAAAACAGGAAGTGTTGCAGGGAGCGGTAGATTTACAGATATTTTATGGGAATATGGCAACAGAAAACGGGTTAAATTTAGGGATTGTCAAATTGCCATATTATGGAGGCATTCACACCGAAAACCTGTTAATTGAATTAATCACTAATCAAAACGAAGGTTTAGCAATTGATAGCAACTCAATAGTTAAAGCTAGGTGTTTAACTCAGTTACATAACAATGATTCTATTAATATTTTGGGCATGGCTGAATATCAACTCGATACAGTTCCTCAAACCCCTACATTGACACAACCCGAAAATTTTGGGGTGACAATAGGCAATACCCCCACATTAGTTAGACCCTCAAATATTAATCGGTATAGGTTGCACTTACAAAACGTAGGTTCTGTAGGGGTATGGTTTTGTCACGGTGATATCAGTAACTGTGTACCTTATCAATGCCTATATTTACCTCCTAACGCTGGGTGGGATGATGAACTAAAATCAACAGCTTCTATCTATGCTATAACTGAGGATAGCGTAACCAATATTGTTGGATTAGAACAAACAATAAATTGGTAAATTGTACTTTGATTTAGGGGTTTATTATGAGTTTCTCAGTTTACAGTTCTATTGTCAATTTAGACACTCTAAACATTAGCAGTAAAATACAGGGAACACCGACAACTACAGCGATAAGTTTGACTGCTAACACTATCACGGAAGTTGTGCCTATCAATGCTACCAGTAACGGTAGAACGGTGTTTGTAAAGAATCGGTCAAATACCAATGTACATCTAATATTTGACCCTACAGGTGATAGCGTGTCAGACGCTGCATTTTCGGTTAAGCCAGGTGATACCATCTCAATAACGTGGGGTAGAACTAAGTTACAGGCGATAGCAGAATCTAGCGCTAGTATCAGCGTTACAATTATCGAATATATCAATATGTAATCATCAAATGAATGGCTAGTATTAAGTTATTAGCCATTTAATTAAATAATCAATATAGAGGCAGTTATGACTAATTTCAACATTTACTCTAGTAAGTTTGGGCAATCAACCGATGACTTGCCAGAAGGTGAAGTTAATCTGTATTTAACTAATGAACGGATACAAGCAGTTATTGACTCAAATACGTATAACGTTGAACCTCGCATCTCTATAGAACCTACCCTTTCAACTCAGTTTGGTAAATCCAACACACGCTACAATGGTGAAGAATGGATAACAGAACCTGTAACAGACACTTACACTGTTACTAGAGCATCTACGGCAACGTATGTAGACGCAGCAGGCAGGATTCGTACAGCCGCAGTGAATAAGCCTAGATACACATTTAATCCTGAAACGGGTGAACGGTTAGGGTCGTTGGTGGAGGAACAGAGGACTAATTTGGTATCGTGGAGTGAGGATTTTGATAATGCGACTTGGACAAAAACACGAGCAAGTATTACGCCAAATGTAATTGTTGCGCTTGATGGAAATTTAACTGGTGACAAGTTAGTTGAGGATTCAAGCACAAACACCGCCCACCATGTAAATCGTACATTTTCTGCAACATCTGGGACAACATATACATTAACCATATATGCTAAAGCCGCAGAACGCTCGATTCTTGTAATTGCATTTGCCACTCAATTTCCCGCCAATTCTTTCGCAAATTTCAATTTACTGACTAGAGCAATTACAGCAGGAGGAGGACTTGTTTCTTCATCAGTAACGTCTATGGGAAACGGATGGTATAGATGCTCAATTACCTCAACAGCATCATCAACTGCTACTGCAACAATAGTGCATTACTTGAATAATGGGTCTAGCATTCTTTACACAGGTGATGGCATTTCAGGTATCTACATTTGGGGTACACAACTAGAAGCATCATCAACACCATCCCCTTACACCCCTACTCAAGCCACCAGCGTAACACGTGCTTCTGATGCGGTTAGTCGAGTGTTGGGGGATGAGTTTAACCCGAGTGAAGGTAGTTTTTATATAGAATATACACCAAACAAGTTGACAGGAGTTGGTGCTATTTTAGGTACTAATTCAGATAATACCAACTTGATACTTCACGGCGACGACAGTGCAGGTTTCGGTATAGACACTAGAACTGTGTCTGGTGGTGTGTTGACTTATTCATCACCCTTAATAACTAGATTGGACGCACCATCATTTAAGATATTATCTGTTTTAGAGCAAGGTCGGCAAAAGTTATTTATTAACGGTGATAAAGTGGTTGATGCACCTAATACAGTAACATCTTATCAACCTATTTCTGAAATTCTTATATTAAGAAGAGCTAATGGTGTTGTTGAAACTGGTATATGTAAAGATTTCCGCTACTACCCTCGCGCTCTTAGTGAAAGTGAGTGTTTAGCCCTAACAAAACTGTAATGGAGAACTAAAATGACTTATGACTTACAACAATAAATTAACAGATAATGCCTAATGCACTTGATATATCTGAAAGTAATTGGTTTAAAGTTTATGAACTTAATTTCAGGATAGAAGATGATAGCTACACGGTACTAAAAAATTACCTGACATTTCTGGCAGTAAATTTATCAGGATATTATTTGACGCTGACAGTGTACCCGTGTACTGGAAAATGGCAGGGTGGTTAAAATTTTACACATACAATGATGTGAAGCAGAATATGATGGTTAAACGTGAAATTATATGGCTTAATGAATATCAAATAATTGAATCACCGCCGTACAGCAATTTTTACGCTTCATTTTCTCCACTAGAAAGAATTAAATGGTTTACACTTCATTTTTGGAAATTAATATAAATGAACTTGGTAATAGTTGAATTAGGGTTAATTATTGTCGCGATTATTCTCAGTACGTTCATTACGCATACAGGAAACCTAATTATTGAGAATAGGTTAGACGGTATCCAAAATAGCCTAAATTATTTGATTAGATATGTTAATGATTCTATGGCATCAATAGTTGGTAAAAAACAGTTAGAAGATAAAAAGCAATCACCCCCTCTTCCAATTAACAGAGATGATATTGATGATGATGGTTGGCGTAAACCCTAAACCCTAACACCTAACAGCTACCCCAATAACTTAAATGGCCCCCTATGGTTTCTGACTGTAGGGGGTGTCTATGTATTTTTTGCCAATAGGCCTATTGCAATAGGCCTATTGGAAGTTTATATGAATGCTTGCCTCTAATTTACCCACAATAAACACCCTAAGCCAAAACCTTAACCCGTCTATTAGGGGTAATCATTCCCGGCGGAACCCAGTACCCCTATAAATTGGAGACTTGTCTAGCGGTATGTAGGTATCGGTTTCGATGGGGAATCAATTCTCTAGGATTATGTAGGTATCAGCGAGAGATGACGAAACAAGTCACCAGTTGAAAAGTTGTTTAGGGGTATCGCTTCAGTATGTCATAGCCAGGTTAGTCGTGATTATGCGATCGCATTTTGTTGGTAGTGAGTAGGCTCCTCAATATTTCACTAATAATCTGACTACCCCTATGGGTTTTGAAATTTGAGCCATACCCTCCCCCCATAACCGAAACAAACACTCTTAGGGGTGCGACCGATGTGATAGCAGTCAATGGTTCGTAACGAACCGATAGGCTTGCCATTGACGGGTATCACGAGAGAGTTACCCTATCGGTGTTTGGTTGGGGGGTGGTATGGGTATTTGACAGATTGATTAAGTTGTGCTTATTGACTGAGTAATCAACCTATTGACAGAATTATTTTCCTGTGCTAGGACTAGATTGTGAGTAGTATCTGAGTAACTCAATAGGATATAGGGGTTGAGTAATAACCCGCTATCGCTGTCAGGATAAGGGTTTAAAGGCAATGCAGGCGAAAGGAGAGTTTCCTAACCCATAAGCTGTAACCCCTATTCTACCGTTACTTAGGTGTTACTCAAAACCATAGCAGGATCTATCAATCTGTAGCCATAAAATAACCCCTAGGGGTTTAATCTAGGGGTGTTAATTTATGAAAGGTTGACGATTAGATTAATCTATCTGATAGATAACTCTGAGAAATAATTTAGCTTCTGGAGCATCAATATCAACCCCTAACGCTGTTAACCGTTCTATGGCTACGTTTAACGGTATAGGTAACTTAGAGCATCCTTCGAGAACTTCTAAGGTAGCGTCAATCCCTTTTGTTTTATAGTTACTCTCATTAATGATTGTGCTATGTCCCATAAGTCTAGCTCGCAACTCGATAGGTAGTCCATACTTTTCACCTAACAGGTTGTACAGCCTACGAAAAGCATATTTTTGGGTCACCGGGCATTTCATGAATTGAAGTCGTTGACTAAATATTGTCTCAAAGCCTGTAACTATGCTTTTGGGTTTACTACCTTTTCTAGGACTATATTCTGGCAATAACGGTCGTTTCAATTCTAGGAAATCAAACATTTCAGGGCTGGGAATGGGAGCAACAATCCTTCCCCCTGTTTTAATACTCACTTTCCGACCTTCTGCGTCAGTAAAGTAAACATAGTCACCTAGCACCAAGTAATTGTCTTGATTATCGGGGTCTGATAGTGCTTTGATAGTGATACCATCATCCGTTACAAATGGCTTAGTTAGATTAACGGCGGCGGCTATCTCAGTAGGTCTTAACCCGTACATTACCGCCATACCAGTCACCCATAACCAATTATGCCTTGTTAATTGATGTTGGTGACCTTTAACAGTATAGGCTTCTTGTTTGGCGCTATACCACCAATCCTTAAAGGCATCGATGCCTATCCGTTGTTTCTTTTTGAATTGTGTTTGTTTGGCGTTAATAGGTTCAAGCTGTTTGAGTAAATGGTCTTTGTTAGGTGATTTCTCAGCTATGGCTTTTAAGATGTAGTAACGTTCCCTGAAGGTTTTGGAGCCTATTAATTGTTCTCCGTTCCGTAGGGGAATATATAGCATAGCCTTGAAACTCTCCCAGCTAGGATATTCATCCCAGTTAGGGAACAGCCTGAAATGCGCCCCTTTAGTAGACTCGTAAGACGCTAAGTCGCTAGCGATATCGCGAGAACGCGGTCGTCCTGTATTGCGGTTTTACCCGGCAAAATACTCATCCTCCAGTTGTTGGAATATTTCCCGGTAGGCTATCAGATTATCCTCAATCTGGTTCTTTCCTAAGATAGTCGCATCGTACCAATCCCAAAATTCACTAGCGCTAGTGATAGTCCCTAGGGCTTCTGATACCAACTTAGCTTTCCTGACTCCATCAATAACCCCTTCTGGAGTACATTCAAGGTTAGCCGTTTTGGGTAGCCGTTTCCCGGTAGGTGGTTGCTTAAACTGCAATAGTAGGTTGTACCTAGCCCCGGACTTTTGTAGTTTGAGTGTCACTCCTTTGGGACATTCCCCCTTAAACTCCTGATAGGCTTTCACGAACCTAGTGTAACTCTCATTATAGTTACCCTTTCCCCCTACAGTAGGGGTATTGATATCGTTACTCATTTTTTACTCACTTGTTATCCTGCTATGGTTTTGAGTAACACCTAAGTAACGGTAGAATAGGGGTTGTAGGCTATATAGACGCTGTTAATTCTGAGGAGTGTTGTCAAATGAGCAAATTATGGGGCTATAGTTTCTGGTCAAAAGTAGCAATGATTCTTCCCCTTACCAGTGCGATCGCTTCTATTATCCATACCAATACAGCGATCGCCCAACTCTCCGAAGACATCATTAGCACCGATGACCTAGTAGAAGTTCAGGGACAAGTTACCTCCGTTTCCCAACTCTCAGACGTTCAACCCACAGACTGGGCATTTCAAGCCCTACAATCCCTTGTTGAACGCTATGGCTGTATAGCAGGATATCCCGACGGAACCTACAGAGGCAACCGCGCGATGACCCGCTACGAATTCGCCGCCGGACTCAACGCCTGTTTAGAGCGAATTAACGAACTGATCGCCGCCTCCGTAGTTGATAGAGTTACCCGTGAAGATCTCGCCGTCCTCCAACGTCTCCAAGAGGAATTTGCCGCCGAACTCGCCACCTTAGGAGGTCGTATCTTCGCCCTAGAAGCCAGAACCGCAGAATTAGAAGCTAACCAATTTTCCACTACCACCATATTCGGTGGTGAAGCCATCTTCGGCTTTGCTGGTGCCGTAGGCGGAGACCCTCCCGGCACCGGAGACAACCATCAAGCTACCCTCCACTATCTCCTGCGTCTCGGAACCGTATCTTCCTTTAGTGGTCTCGATCGCCTCCGCATAGGCTTCGTTTCCGGTAACTTTGAAAATAGAGGATTAGCCGGAACCGTAGAAGATCCAGGGTTGGGAGATATGGCCCTGCTGTCATACCAAACTGATAGCAATAATCAACTATTCCTCGATTACCTAGAATACAGATTTCCCGCCTTTAATAACCGGGTAGTCTTCACCGTCCGCCCCGTAGGATTTAGTCTCAGCAACGTCCTCACTGCTAACTCACCCTTTTTCGATAGCGGTCGCGGTGCCATTTCCCGCTTTGGCGAGGGTAGCCCCCTATTTAAAATGGGCGCTTTAGACGGAGGCGCTGGGTTTGATTGGTTAGTTTCCGATAAAGTGCGACTACAGGTAGCCTATGGCGCTCGCAGCAGCTCCGATGCCACACTCGGCATTAGTCATTCCGATCATAGTGCTTTAGGAGTACAATTGTTACTCAAACCCAGTGCTAACACCTTGGCAGGTTTAACCTATATTAACGCCTACTCTGCCAATGGTCGCCTAGACACCCTCACCGGAAGTTTGAGCGCCGACACCTCCGGGTTACTCAATGAACCCATGAACTTTAATGCAGTAGGGGGGTCCTTCCAGTGGCGCATCAAATCGAATATTACCCTCGCCGCCTTTGGAGGCGTGACCTTTGGGGAATCAACTACCAGCAACGCCTATGCCAACACTACCACCTACAGCCTTTCTCTCGGTTGGTCTGAACCCTTCGGCCGTAATGGCGACCTATTTGCCTTTATCTTTGGTCAACCGCCTAAACTGGTAGCCGGCCGTAATTTGCCCTTGGGAGAAGATCGCGATACCTCCTTACACTTCGAGACTTTCTACCGTTTCCGTGTCAGTGATTATATCTGGGTGACACCGGGTGTATTTATGGTCACCAATCCAGAACATAATGCCAATAATGACACAGTTGTAATCGGTGTTTTGCGTACCACATTCTTATTTTAATCATTTTTCATGGCTGAACTCAGGCTGCGACTAATTCTTGAAAACCAACCCGAAAGGCTAATTCCGGTCGATCGCAATGAATTTATTATTGGGCGATCGCCTGAGTGTAACCTGCAACTGCCTTTTATTGAAGTATCGCGCCGTCATACCCGCATTTATAAAGGGACTGATGGTGGTTGGTGGGTGGAAGATTTAGGTAGTAAAAACGGCACTTGTCTAAATGATATATCCTTAACCCAGCCTCACCCCCTCAAACTTAACGACCAGTTGCGAATTGATCAGATCCGCTTAGATATCCTAGCACCAGATACCAAGAAAAATGGCGGGCGCAAAATTGGGACTCTGGTGGAAGGAACTAATTTAATTGGTCGGGTTCAGGATCTTAAACAACAATGGATTCAAAGTAACACCCAATTTGATGAGGATATTAATAATTATCGTCGCTCTGTAGCCCGCCTACAAGACCTAGTAGAAATTGCTAAATGTTTGAATAGTGCTGAGTCTATTGATGCCATTTTCTCACAAACTCAGTCCGTGATTTTTCATGATATCCCCATTATTGAACGCTTGGCTTTACTCGTTGATCTCAATGGTGACGGACAACTAGAACTCGTCAAAGTAGCCTCGAAAAAATCCGGTAACAACCCAGATATATCTATTGATGGAAGCTGGATTAGTCGCAGTATTTGTCAGCGAGTTTTTCGTGATAAAATTGCTATTAAAACCGCTGATGCTCAACAGGATACACGCTTTGAAAGTGAACCCAGTATTCTAGTTAAAGATATCCGATCTTGTCTGGCAGTTCCCCTATGGGATGAGGATCATGTCGTAGGTGTTTTATATGGAGATGCTCATTTTTCCTTTGACTACTGGACTCGTGGCGGAGATGAAGATTTGAGCTTTTTCTCAGCCTTAGGAAATTTAGTCGCGGCTAGTGTTCAACGTTGGTTACTTACTCAAAAATTACAGCGGGAAGGCACTATCCGTGAACGTCTGGAACGCTACCATACCCCGGCGGTCGTACAGCACTTAATCAATGTGGGCGCTTTAGACAATGGCCGTTTGCCTTCCACAGATGCTGAAATTAGTATTTTATTTGCTGATATTGTCGGTTTTACTGCCCTTTCTGAACGCTTACCTGCTCAGGAATTAGCGACATTACTTAATGCTTTTTTTGAGGAAATGTTGCAGGAAGTTTTTGCCCTGGGAGGAACTTTAGATAAGTTTATTGGTGATTGTATCATGGCGTTTTTTGGCGCGCCTGAAGCGCAATCAGACCACGCAGAACGCGCTGTTCATGCCTCTTTAGGAATGTTAGAACGCCTAGAAAAACTCAACGCTGAAGGTAAGTTATCAGAACCACTACAACTGCGTATTGCTATTAATAGCGGTAGGGCGGTAGTTGGGGATGTCGGTAGCTCCCAACGAGTAGATTATACCGTCTTGGGGGGAACAATTAATTTGGCGGCGAGAATGGAGCCGATTTGTCCCCCAGGAAAGTGTGTCATTAGTCAGGCGACTTATCAAATGTTGCGATCGCCTGAGCAATTTGCTCTAATGGGAGATTACACCTTTAAAGGCATTGATCATCCCGTCACCATTTATCAAAATGTGGAAGTTGGAAAACCTTGATCACCCTAGTCTAATTGCATTAATTCCGGTGATTATTAATATGTCTAACTCTCGCCCCCGCCCATTGCAATTTTTCCCGCAGGGTTTGATAAAACGAATAGTCCTCCCGCAGAATGATAAATTTAGCCTGACAGTCTGCTTTCCTCACATCAACCCGCTGTCCCGGCCAAATCGATGTAGCCAATACCCCATCAGTCCATAATTTAGTATCATGTTCGAGGTCAGCTAGGGGCCAAATACTGACCACTGACCCCGAAGGAATTACCACAGGACGACTGGAAAAGCTGAGGGGACAAATGGGACTAACAGTGATCGCATCCATCCCCGGATGCACAATCGGACCGCCTGCAGACGCATTATAACAGGTAGACCCCGTGGGGGTTCCCACAATTAAGCCATCCCCTTGATATTGATCAATTACTTCCCCGTCAACCTCCATCTCTAAGATAGAAGTAGGCATTCGATACGCAGAAGCCGGTTTGATGCACATTTCGTTTAGGGCCAAAAAGCGATCGCTTAACGGTTCTAGGTGATCGCGGGAACCTTCAAAAACCGCCGCCTGTAACATCATCCGCTGTCCAATAGCGTAGCGATCCTCAAATAAACGAGCTATAACCGTTTCCGTATCCTCTATATCCTCAAAGGACTCAGTTAAAAATCCTAAATGCCCCCCCACATTTGCCGCTAAAATGGGGATACCTGCTTCCGCTAAATGTCTCGCCGCTGCTAAAGCCGTTCCATCTCCCCCTAATACCACCGCCAAATCGATAGGACTACTACTAGAAGCTAGAAACACCGGGTAGGGGTTATCTTTCGCCCCACTCGGTCCCATCAAAACCTGACATCCCCGCCGTTCAAATTCTCGGGCGTATTGTTGCGCCCAACGCTGACTCAGCCTATCCCTAGATTTATGAGCAATGATGACTTGTTTAATCTGCACAGTCCCAGTTAACCTTGGTTTAATCTATGATTATCCACCAAAATTGCCCAACACCGCAATTGTCTGATTCTCTGTTTTTTAACTCGCCATGACTAATTCTATTCTTCAATCTGTCTTTAATCTCTTTTTAAAGCCAGAATGTCCCCTCTGTGCAAGACCTACAGATCAGGAGTTCTGCCACTATTGTCAACAACAATTGTTAGAATGTCAATTTACCCACCCAGGACTATTCCCTGGTCAGGTGCCGATTTTTGTTTGGGGTCGCTATGGGGGAGTCCTCAAACGAGCGATCGCTGCTTTAAAATATGATGGCAACCCACAAATCGCCAAAATGTTAGGCTATTGTCTAGCCGAGGGGTGGCTCAATACTGTCAACCGGGTTCCCCAGAATTTAGTTGTAGTTCCTATTCCCCTACATCCCGATAAACTCAAAAAACGGGGTTTTAATCAGGCAGAATTATTGGGGCGCGGCTTCTGTGAAATTACAGGTTTACCTATAAAACCCCATGGTTTACAAAGGGTCAAAAATACCGAAGCCCTGCACGGCTTATCCCGACAACAACGAGAACAAAATTTGCTGGGGGCTTTACGAGTCGGAAAAGACACCCTTCCCCCTCGCAGTTCTGTGTTGATTATTGATGATATTTATACCACTGGGGCTACGGTTAATGCTGCTATTCAAGCCTTGAAGTTGAGAAAAATTAAAGTAGCTGGAGTCGTCGCATTAGCTACCACAGCTTCCCCTAAATCTTCCCCTGGTTCACTATCATCTATGGCCTAGGTACTGACAACCCTACCAATAACTTATTCCTTTTGGTTGAGATCTCCCTAGATTTCGCTAAAATATAATTAGCCGTCATAGCCATCACCGACAATCATTATGGGCTTATTTGAAGATTTCAGCCGCTTTCTGGAAACCCGCCTAGAGGAATTTTTGCGAGATCATCCTGATCTGGAATTGCAAGCCCTTGAGGAACAGTTGCGTCAACAGGAAGAGGACACCCTCCGATTAATTGCTGACCTACAGCGTGAGGAAAAGAAATGCACTGAAGAAATTTTGGCGATCGCACAAGATATCCAAAAATGGCATAAATGGGTCGCTAAAGCACAAGCCGCCAACCGCCCTGACCTCGCTGAAGCCGCACAAGAAAGAGAAGCCTCCCTATTGCGACAGGGAAATCAGCGCTGGGGACAAATGCAGGGCGTTAAAAACCGCATCGAAAAGTCTAAGGAACTCTATCGCCAGATTCAACAGCGACGCAAAGAGGTTAAAATTAAACAGCAGGAATCCGCCGCCAACCGCACTAAAACTACCCAAACTAAATCTTGGGAAACCCAGGGATGGAACCAAGGAAATGATTACACTCGCTTTCAAGCCACCCCTGACCCACTCGAACAGCAGTTTCGTCAGTGGGAAATGGATGACGAACTCGAACAACTCAAGCGCAATATGCGTCAATAACTTTGTGTTAACTTTTGTAAAAAAAAATTAAGTTTTGTTGCGAAAAATTTTTTTTCGGGGGGTGGGGTTGCTTTTGCGGGGGGCTCGTGCTACCATTTAGATAATGGGAGTGGTGACTTTTTTGAAATTTTTAAACATATTTCCATTATGAAACTGTATCTTAATATCTTATCATTAGTTCCCGGCTGTTGTCAACCCTCTGCCCAGGGGGCCGAACAAATTTTTTTTTGAATAAAAAATCAACAGTGCTAAAACTACCCAAACTAAATCTTGGGAAACCCAGGGATGGAACCAAGGAAATGATTACACTCGCTTTCAAGCCACCCCTGACCCACTCGAACAGCAGTTTCGTCAGTGGGAAATGGATGACGAACTCGAACAACTCAAGCGCAATATGCGTCAATAACTTTGTGTTAACTTTTGTAAAAAAAAATTAAGTTTTGTTGCGAAATTTTTTTTTTCGGGGGGTGGGGTTGCTTTTGCGGGGGGCTCGTGCTACCATTTAAATAATGGGAGTGGTGACTTTTTTGAAATTATTAAACATATTTACATTATAAGACTGTATCTTAATATCTTATCATTAGTTCCCGGCTGTTGTCAACCCTCTGCTCAGGGGGGCCGAACAAAATTTTTTTTTTGAATAAAAAATCAACTTTAGAGAATGGGGCAGTTGAGCCAACCACCCCATCAGTAACTGGCGGCGATAGATAGATAGTTAAACCTAAGCCAAATCAGGGAAAACTTCCCTAACGGCGGGATGAACAAGTTGGTGATTTTCGACATTTAAACCCTTAGCTAAAGCGGCATCTTCAGCTAAAGCGCGAATGCCACGATCGCCTAATTTGAGAACATAAGGCAAGGTGCTATTATTTAAGGCTTGGGTAGCCGTACTGGGTACAGCCCCCGGCATATTGGGAACCCCATAATGAACCACCCCATACTCAATATAAGTTGGTTGAGTGTGAGAAGTAGGCCGCAGAGTTTCAATACAACCGCCTTGGTCAACCGCCACGTCAACTAATACAGAACCGGGGCGCATTTTAGCGACCAATTCACGGGAAACTAAAATCGGAGTCCGAAAACCTGGAACCAAGACCGCACCAATGAGTAAATCAGCCTGGGGAACAGTAGCCTCAATGTGGGCTGAATTACTGTAAAGCAATTCTACCCGGGAACCAAACAAAGTTTCTAAATAGGAGAGGCGATCGACATTAATATCAATAATTGTCACCATAGCACCCATACCAACCGCAATGCGGGCGGCTTCCGTGCCGACGATACCACCACCTAAAATCACCACATGACCGGATTTCACACCGGGGAAACCACCCAGGAGAACCCCTCGCCCCCCTTGTTGGCGTTCCAGATATCGGGCTCCAAACTGTACGGAAAGGCGACCCGCAATGATACTCATGGGAGTGAGTAGTGGTAAGCGTCGGTCTGATAATTCTACTGATTCGTAGGCGATCGCATTCACGCCACTATTAATCAGGTGTTCGGTCAATTCCCTAGCCGCCGCCAGATGTAAATAAGTGAATAGAAGTTGTCCCTTCTGAATAAAGGGATATTCTGAGGGTAGGGGTTCTTTGACCTTGACCACCAATTCACGATTCCAGGCTTCTGTGGGTGAGGAAACCACCTTAGCGCCTGCTTCGAGATAGTCCTGGTCAGAAAATCCCGCCCCGACCCCCGCTTGTGTTTCCACAAAAACCTGATGGCCTTTTTCACAACAGACTCGGACACTACTGGGGCTTAATCCCACCCGAAATTCCTGATCTTTAACTTCTTTGGGGACACCAATTTCCATATAACCTCAACCTTAATTTTCTGAGAATGTCCGAACTGCACACCCTACAAATTCCTTGCAGGTGTGGCAACCAGGTAAAATATAGCCTAGCATTGGCTTTCTGGCATCCAGCAGATCCGATAGGTTGGGTTATCTTGAAAACACCGGACTAAGACCAAAAGTGCCAAAAAATCGCCCCGACAAACCGAGTTCCGACATTAGAACTTGTTGTGTACTACCTCTGCATCAATACCATTATCAGAAGAATGGGTCTAAAACCCCGTCACTTCGACAAGCTCACTGCATCGCACTTCGATGACACTCAGTGCATAGCCTTCTAGGACGGCTTGGTTCTCAAATAGAGAAGTCATAAGGATCAAGACCCGTTGAAATAGCTACGATGAGAGCGCACCTAGACAGTTCCGAGGGGCAATATTTAACTACATCCCTGAAGACAAACAGCTTTGGGCTTGAGTACAATTAAACATAGTCGCCACAGGGGATTGGGAGACTCTAAACGGACGCAGAGCCAGGGTAAGAATACTTAGGTAGCACATTGCTGTGAAGCGTCAAGGAATCCTCGCTCCTTCAGGACGAGGAGGTATGTCACTATAATGCGATCGCCTACAAGCCGGGGCGGGTTTACCAAATTGCTGCGGTGGTGGCGCACCTCCCAGAAACACCCCCTACAAGCCGGGGCGGGTTTACCAAATTGCTGCGGTGGTGGCGCACCTCCCAGAAACACCCCCTATAAGCCGGGGCGGGTTTACCAAATTGCTGCGGTGGTGGCGCACCTCCCAGAAACACCCCCTATAAGCCGGGGCGGGTTTACCAAATTGCTGCGGTGGTGGCGCACCTCCCAGAAACACCCCCTATAAGCCGGGGCGGGTTTACCAAATTGCTGCGGTGGTGGCGCACCTCCCAGAAACACCCCCTATAAGCCGGGGCGGGTTTACCAAATTGCTGCGGTGGTGGCCAAGCGTTTAGCGGAACCCGCCCCTACATTCAACCCCCCCCCTCCCCAGGGATATCTTTACCTTGTCTATGGGGCGACGGTAAATTGGCATCCAACTTAATACTGTTTTATTATTGCCGCAAATCCTTGTATAATAGGGGTTTTAACCCCATCTATACGAATGGTGTCCTGTTTTACCCCTAGACATTTAGAATCTTTCCGGTAGAATCAGAACAAAAAAATTAACCACCAATGCACAGTCAAAACCCAATTGTGGAGGGTAAACCCATTACACTCACTCTCAATTCATCTAAGGTTCCTACGGCGTATGATGCCGATCAGCCTATTATCAAAATAGCGGGCCGCTCTTCCCTGAAAGGACAGGTAGCTATCAGCGGTGCTAAAAATGCGGCGCTAGTCATCATGGCTGGCGCTCTACTGTGTTCGGAAGATTGCCGGCTACGGAATGTTCCGTCATTGGTTGATGTCGGCACTATGGGGCAAATTCTATCGGCTGTGGGGGTAGACCTCAAACGAGATGGTAGCATTATTGATATCAATGCCAGAGAACTTACTCACTCTGAAGCACCCTATGAGTTAGTTAGTCAGCTTCGAGCTAGTTTCTTTATTATCGGACCGCTTTTGGCTCGCTTAGGGATAGCTAAGGTTCCTCTACCGGGAGGATGCGCTATTGGTGCTAGACCTGTGGATCTCCATGTTCAGGGACTACGAGCGATGGGCGCTCATGTGCAAATTGATCATGGCATAGTTGAAGCATACGTGACTGGGAGCGATCGCCGTCTCAAAGGCGCTAAGATTTATCTGGATTATCCCAGTGTGGGAGCCACGGAAACCCTGATGATGGCCGCAGTGTTAGCAGATGGGGAAACTATTATTGATAACGCGGCTCAAGAACCCGAAGTTATTGATCTGGCTAATTTCTGTCGGGCTATGGGCGCTAAAATTGAGGGGGCGGGAACTAAGAAATTAGTCATCTCTGGAGTTAGCCATCTGCACTCGGTGGATTATTCTATCATCCCCGATCGCATTGAGGCGGGGACTTTTTTATTAGCCGCCGCCATTACTGGCTCTGAACTAACCCTGGCTCCGGTTATTCCCGATCATCTCACCGCCGTGATTGCTAAGTTACGGAAAACTGGCTCAACTATTCTCGCCGAAGATAATCAAGTGATTCGGGTTATTCCGGGTCCGGAAATCCTACCCACAGATATCGAAACCCTCCCCTATCCTGGTTTCCCTACAGATATGCAGGCTCCTTTTATGTCTTTGCTGACTCTGAGTAAGGGTAATAGTCTGATTACGGAAACTGTGTTTGAGAACCGCCTACACCATGTGGCTGAGTTGATTCGCATGGGGGCTGATATCCGCATGAAGGGTAATACGGCGATCGTTAGTGGTGTTCCTATTTTATCTGGTGCGCCAGTAAGGGCTACAGACCTAAGAGCCGGAGCTGCTTTAGTATTGGCTGCTTTAGCCGCTGAGGGTGAAACTACCATTTCCGATTTACAACATCTCGATCGCGGTTATGAACGCATAGATCTCAAGTTGAAAGATTTAGGGGCTCGCATAGAACGTATAGAGCCACTACCTGAATCGGAAAATTCTTCTTCCCAAGATCAGTAAACTAGGGTAATAATTAACTATAGGGGCCCGATAGCTAACCTCCAGGTACTCCCTAGGTATTGCTAACCCGCCCCTTGTTGTATTTCCCCAATGTTTGATTCAATACTATGGCTTTGTCTCCTAATCCTCTCATTGGCCTGAAAGCAGATCATTTCCGCCATCCCCTTGATTTACAGGCGACTAATGCTTTAAAGCAAATTCCCGGTTTAGATGTGATCGTCCGTCAGTTGCTCGGTTCCGTCGGTGAGCAGTTTTTCTATTTGGAAAATATTGCTTCCAGTGTTCTCGTCGGTCAAAAACAGCTTCCACATCTCCATAATCTCTTGTTGTCGGCTTGTGATACTTTGGACTTGGAACCGCCACAACTTTATGTTAGGTCTTCCCCAGTCCCTAATGCTTACACTTTGGCTATGCGGGGAAAACAGCCTTTTATTGTCCTACATACCTCTTTAGTGGATTTGTTGACTCCTGAAGAAATTCAAGCCGTGATTGGTCATGAGTTGGGACATCTCAAGTGTGAGCATGGCGTTTATCTGACTTTGGCGAATTTGATTATTTTGGCGGCGGGTCAATTCTCTACTTTGGGTGCGCTTTTGGTTCAGTCCCTACAAACTCAGATTCTTGAATGGGTCCGCTGTGCTGAGTTTACTTGCGATCGCGCTGCATTGTTGGCTACCCAAGACCCTAGAGTGGTCATGTCGGTTTTGATGAAGTTGTCCGGAGGTTCCCCAACTTTGGCCCCTCAACTCAATTTGGATGCTTTTCTTGAACAAGCGATCGCCTATGATCAAATGAGTAGTGATGAGTTGGGAGAGTTACTTAAACAAGCCCAAACCGCTCAACTCACCCATCCTCTACCTGTACTAAGGGCCAGAGAGATCTATCGGTGGGCCAGTAGCCCCGATTATAATTTTTTGTTGCAATCTCGAAAAATCGTGTATAATGATAAAGTAACCAATTCGGGCGGATGGCGAAATTGGTAGACGCACCACACTCAAAATGTGGCGACTTCGGTCATGTCGGTTCGAGTCCGACTCTGCCCACTATTAACTGACCTAATGCTGGTAGGAATAACCGGGATTTACTTAACCCGATAACTATACCTAGTTACTCAGATATTACTCACAATCTAGTCCTAGCACAGGAAAATAATTCTGTCAATAGGATGATTACTCAGTCAACAAGCACAACTTAATCAATCTGTCAAATACCCATACCACCCCCCCCCAGCAATTCTCATTTTGGCGAAAACCTGTTCAAGTCCCCAGCATCCCTGTATCGTAATGACATCCAAGAAACCCAGGAGCGCCAGAGCCGTTGAAAAAGCCAGGTGGCTTTGAGACTCTAGTCGGTTCTTTCCGCCAGTGCTTGTCATCGCTACCGGACAAGCGCCGGGGTAAAAATCGCCGCTATGGAATGGAGGATGCCGCTTTAAGTGCGTTTAGTGTGTTTTTTACTCAAACTCCGTCGTTTCTGGCTTATCAACGTCTGATGGAGGGGAGTAAAGGCAAGAGCAATGCCCAAAGTCTGTTTGGAGTTCATCGAATTCCCTGTGATAACCAGATTCGGGACTTATTAGATGCCGTGTCCCCAGAGCACCTGTTTCCAGTGTTTGAGGATATCCTACAAGTCTTGGAAGCCCAGGGGCAGTTAGAAGACTTCCGTTGCCTAGGGGACAGTCTATTAGTCGCGTTGGATGGCACCGAATACTTCAGTTCCGACCAAATTCACTGTCCCCACTGTTCAACGCGCACCCAGAAGTCAGGAAAAACCCATTACTTCCATAGTGTTGTCACTCCAGTCATCGTCTGTCCGGGACAGAATCATGTGATTCCCTTAGTCCCCGAATTTATCGTGCCCCAAGATGGTCATGATAAGCAAGACTGTGAGAATGCCGCCGCCAAACGCTGGCTATCGAGGCAAGAACAATGCTTGAGGGCTTTGAATGTCACGGTTTGAGGGGATGACCTCTATTGCCACCAACCGTTGTGTCAGCAGTTTTTAGAGCAGCAACTTAACTTCATCGTCGTCTGTCGCCCCGAGTCTCATACTACCCTCTATGAACACCTAGAGGGCATCGAACTCCCGACCCTCACGACCAAGAAGTGGACTGGTAAAGTCGAGAAAACCTATACCTACCGCTATCTCAACGGAGTCCCCCTCAAAGATAGCGATGAGGCGCTGTTGGTTAACTGGTGCGAACTTACTGTCACCACCGCTGATGGCCAGGTAACCTATCACAACTCCTTGGCCACGAATTATCCTCTCAGCGATGAGAATGTAGCCGAGGTGGTTCGGGCCGGGCGGACTCGTTGGAAAGTTGAGAATGAGAACAACAACACTCTCAAGACCAAGGGCTACCATCTCGAACACAATTTTGGCCATGACAAGCAGCATCTTTCTTCCTTGCTCCGGACCATCAACATCCTCTCGCTGCTCTTCCACACCCTGCAGGAGTTGCTCGATAACAAGTACCAGTTGCTACGAGCGCACTTACCGAAGCGCCAAACCTTCTTTAATGATTTGCGCGCGCTTACCCAGACTGTACTTCGACAGTTGGGACCACCTTCTGACCTTTATGCTTGAGGGTCTCGAGTTAGACATCCCACCCGATAGCAGTTGAATTTCCAAAATGAGAATTGCTGACCACCCCCCAACCAAACACCGATAGGGTAACTCCCTTGTGATAGCAGTCAATAGCAAGCCTATCGGTTCGTTCCTCACCATTGACTGCTATCACGTCGGTCGCACCCCCAAGAGTGTTTGTTCCGGTTGGGGGGAGGATATGTTTCCAAATCAACCACGACAACAGCAGAAGATAATTCCCCAAGCTATCAACGTACAAAGATACCCCTATCAATGTACAAAGATATCAGACCGCCTTTCCGTGGACTAGACCTATAGGTAAACCTATGAGCGATCGCCTATCGGGTTATCTATGGGTCTGATTCATAATCCTCGGTGAGGGGAAACTATGGGCTATCATCTGGCTGATATTAAAAGTGCGATCGCCTAATCTAAACTATCTCCTACCGGAACCAACCCGATACCCCTAAACAACTTTTCAACTGGTGACAATTACCGAGCAGAAACCGATACCAACATAATCAGTTCACCCCCAAAATCTTAGCCGTAGGTTGTAGGTAAAGCTATCTGTTGGGGGTAACTTAGTTCTGGGTAATATCTGGACATGATAGGGTAGGCATTCATATTTTAGAAGTTACATAATGTATTTACATTATGTAAATGAGTGCGATACGTTCAGGCATGAAATAGGGTTGAGATACCTGAAATAACCGCCTGGTAGAGACTTCAAGCCCCTGGGTGAATATAAGGAACGCACTCCTGACCATCTCTATAACTGTTTATATGTCCCAACGTTCGGTATAGAGATATACCAAACAAGGCAGGGAACCCAAGGTCAAAATGAACTAACTTATACAAATTCCTCATAGGAAGCCCAGAAATGGATAAGTAAAAGTTAGGAAATCAGGGTAACGGCGATAGCCACCCCCAATTTCAGGAATCACAACCCCAGGATTGAAGCGGGGAACGGAAGGCGTGAAGTAGAACCTACTACCATACGCGACCACTGCCAACCATCCATGATTAGGGAAACCGAATGTCCGGCTTGAACCATCGTAATTATCAGGTAGCGAAACAGGTTGATACGCTGCGCTCAAAAGAGTATGGGGAAAAGTAGGAGTTTCTTCATAATACCTACACAGACCTTTAGAAGTACCCCGGTGGAAAGGACAAATCTCAAGATGGAATGCCCATATAAGCGGAACGTTTTTAACCCCTTCTAGGCTCTGACAATCTGGTCGAGAAAGTCAGTAGTAAAAAGTGTAAGCGCAAGCCTATTAGGGGGTGAGATGTGACCAAAAGCCAAAGCCCGGTTGTAATGACAGGGATATGCTAACAGGTCACGGTTTGATTGTAAAGAAATAGAGCCTAGTAGGTGTACAAATGGCGATAGCGAGTTTAAAGAAAGGGTTTGGGAAACCAAAACCAATCAAGACTACGAGCAACGCATGGAAGGCCATCCCATGGACTAAGGTTCAACGGAAAGTTTTCAAGCTCCAAAAGAGTATATTTCGAGCAGCTAAATCGGGACAAAATGCTAAGGCACGAAGGTGGCAACGTCTATTGGTGAAATCATATTATGCCCGGCTCCTAGCAGTGAGACTGTAGGGGCGGGTTCCACGGTCAGCCATGCTTCCCAACAGTCAGCTTAATAAACCCGCCCCCCAAGCGGGTCAAGGCAAGAAGACAGCCGGGGTTGATAGAGTAAGAGTAATCTCTCCGAGACAAAGGTTTGAACTGGTCAAGAACATTAAGGGAAACCTCAAAGCAAAACCACTGCGACGGGTTTGGATTCCAAAACCTGGTAGGGATGAAAAAAGCTGGAATAGGAATACCCACAATCCAAGATAGAGCAAGGCAAGCCTTGGTTAAGTCGGCTCTCGAACCTGAATGGGAATCGAGATTTGAAGGCACAAGCTACGGGTTCCGTCCAGGACGGTCAGCCCATGACGCAATCAGCAGAATTTATATTGCCATAAATAAGGGACAATATTATGTTCTTGATGCTGATATAGCAAAATGCTCTTACCGTGAACCATGATTACCTACTGTCCAAAATTCATTGTCCAAGCCGCCTAAAAAGAGACCTGAAACAATGGCTCAAAGCGGGAGTGCTAGACAACGGTGTATTCGAGGATACAGAAACAGGGACACCCCAGGGAGGGGTAATAAGTCCAATACTCGCCAACATCGCACTGTTGGGGATGGGTAGGTTAATAGGAAAAATGTATCCCCAAAATACCAACAACAAACCATTTGCCACGGTCATACGATATGCCGATGATTTTGTAGTCATATCCAAAGACTTAGGAATCATTGAACAGTGCAAAACTGCTATTTCTGAATGGCTAAAGCCTGTTGGATTAGAGATTAAACCTGAAAAAACTCGAATCTGCCATACACTCAAATCTATTGAGTATAACGGCAAAGCAGAGGAACCCGGATTTGATTTCTTAGGTTTCAATATTAGGCAATATCCTGTAGGAAAATATAGAACTGGGAAAATTCCACATGGGAAACTATTAGGACACAAAATTCACATAAAACCCAGCCAAAAAGCAGTTGCCCACACAGAAGTGATAAAAGGTGTAATTAAACAACATAAAACAGCACCTCAGTCAGCCCTGATTAACAAACTAAACCCAATTATTAGGGGATGGTCAAACTATTATTCAGGGGTAGTCTCAACAGAGACCTTCAATAAGCTAGACAACACAGTTTGGCAAATGTTAAGGGCATGGACAGTATCAAGATGCGGAAAGTCAAGTTACGAAAAGCTAAGAAATTATTTCAGACATAGAACAATTAAACTTAGCAATGGGAAAGAAAGACACGAAAATTGGCTGTTCCAAACCAAAGATGGGTTACATCTGTTCAAACACAACTGGACTCCAATTGTCAGACATACCTTAATACGTCCTGACGCAACACTTTATGACGGAAATTGGACTTACTGGGCAACCAGGAAAGGACAAGCAATCGACACGCCAATTAGGGTAGCAAAACTACTCAAAAAACCAAAAGGTAGATGTACCTGGTGTGGGGAATTCTTTACCCCATCAGATTTAATTGAAATAGACCACATTGTACCTAGAAGCCAAGGCGGAAAGGATGACTACAAGAATCTTCAATTATTACACCGCCATTGTCACGACGATAAAACAGCTCTTGATGAAGAGATGATGCTGTACTCTTAACAAGGAGACGGTCAAACTAGGAGCCGTATGAGGTGAAAGTCTCATGTACGGTTCTGCTGCTGAATGGGAGGGGTAGACCGTGAGGTCTATCTCGACCCC
The DNA here is from genome assembly GCF_026000695.1 of Limnospira platensis NIES-39. Lineage (GTDB taxonomy): Bacteria > Cyanobacteriota > Cyanobacteriia > Cyanobacteriales > Microcoleaceae > Limnospira > Limnospira platensis. Next base: position 1,194,956 of record NZ_AP026945.1, on the reverse strand, counting down.
TAATAAAAATACATAGACACCCCCTGCAGTTAGAAACCATAGGGGGCCATTTAAGTTATTGGGTTAGCTGTTAGCTGTTAGCTGTTAGGGTTTACGCTTGTTTAGGGTTACACCGATAAAACATAGCTATAGCAGCTTGTTGAATCTTTTCGTTGGTAGTCTGGTCAGATTTTCCGATATAGATGTGATGGTTGATTTTACCGTCCCAGCCCTTCAGGTTCCAGTACGCGAAATTGTTGATAGATGTTTTTTTGCAAGCCGTAAACCTTTTGCCGTTTAACTCAACAGAGAATGACTTGTTTTTTCTCAGGTAGTCAAACCATTCGGGTGTATCTAGTTCTACACAAGTTCCACCGGGGCCCTGTAGAAAATTGCTGAAATTTCCAGTATGTAGGCTGATTACTGGTAATAACTTAGGCATTGAAGTCACCCCCCATAAAGATATCGCTACTGTAACCATTGCCACTAAAGTCGGACATAAATGATACTGGTTGAATAACTGTCTCTTGAGACGATACCCATTTTTTCTATACCGTCATAAAATCAACAGCGGCGTTATGAGCTATTTCGGCTAATTTCACCCTGGTATCTTGGTTAGCGTAGGGGATATCTCGTGACATAATTTGGGCGTAAATATCACGTGCTAATTCCGCGATAACCATTAAGCTTGCTTGTTCTTAGTTCATGGTTTTGTGTTTCCTGTTTTGACGAAATTATTTAACTTACTTGAGGATTTATGGCATGATTAAAACTCATCGTCATTTTCTTCTTCGTATTGCTTGATTTTTTAGTCCAACAATTAATTGATTGCTGTAATCAAGGAATTGTGCATAACCAGAAAAGTGCTTTCAAGCTCCAACAGACGACATTCATCAAATTGTGTAGGACAATCGGCAAGTTCTACAGCGTCCAATATAGAGACTAGCTTGCTGCTTAACCTATCACTAAGATAGGTATTTGGGTTAAGTAGTTTACCCAAGTCAATTGTCATGGTTTTATCCTATTAGTGTGTTGTTTGCCGTAGTTTACCGTCATCGCGGACGGGTATTTACTGGACTTTATCTATTAAGTGCTTTGTGTAATTCAGTTCCTTAATCAGCAATTGCTTTTTAAGTTCAGTAATGGTTAATTCTTTTTCGCAATCATCTAGTATTGACTTTAATGTTGCCAAACCATCTTCTTTATTAATGTTGTAAACTAAACTGTCTACCATAGTATTAAACTTCACAAACATCTGATTGTTGATATCTGCCATCATTGTGTTATTCTCCTAGGTCAATGAACTAATTGGAAGTCAAATGATTTGCTTCCACAGGTTTTTACCGTTGACATTAATCATGTGATATCCTCTGTTTTTCATGAAATTGGTTAATTCATTAACAGTAACCCTTGAATCTAAATAACCATCATTTTTGGCTTTTTCTATGGCCATCTTCAGAGTCTTAGGATCAATGTCTGTAACTGGTTCGATTAATTCAGGAAAACCTGCTTTTGTGGCTTGCTTATTTTGCTTAGTTTTGCTCTCAATACTTGGAGCGATAAAATGGTCTAAGAATTGTTCTGTTCCGCTAGATACTGCGAATATTTTGGTTTCTGCTAATTCCCAGTAACGGTTAAATGCTTTGATTTAATTATCTATTGATGTTTTGTATATCATTGAATGAGTAGCAATTACATCAATGGATAATCTGTAGTTAGCTATATCTTGTTTCCTTTTTTGTAGTCCTCTTTTGGTTTTAGCGTAATTAGTGCAATTATTCATATCTCTCCAAAACATTTCTAAGCGAGATGATATATTACCAAGATTTATATCCTCAATATCCGAAAGTTCTGACAATTCAAATTGATTCCCTGCAGATTCTTAACTTGTCATTGATTGTCTCTTTTTAAACCACATAGTAAACATCCTTATTTTAAGTTCGTTAAGTTCCCAAAACGTCCATAAAGGATGTATTGAGTTAATTACTTTTAAAGCGAAAGCATTAAAAATCATGTTGTGACCGGGTGTTTGGCTGCTAATTGTTATTCGACTATTTTTCCTGTTTAAGACTTTAAACAGTGAAAGCATATTTTCATTTTCAATTAATAAATTGGGGGGTGATATCCTCCCAAACCAATAAAAAATTACGTTCAAACTCCCTTTGTAACGGGTCGTAATATCAATATCTTTCTGGCTGTATCTTGCTTGTTTCTCAGTGAAGCAAATGTGCTGTTAGCTAACACTGTGTCGGTGCGATACAGTGAAGCCGCAATAGTAGCTATCTGGCTTTTACCCGTTCCACTAGACCCCCAAAGAAACAGACACCCAGCGGTTGACATTAGCGTAACAGGTGAGCAAATAAAGCTAGTAATAATTGGGAATTGAACATCCGGATAGGGTAGGATAGCACAAGCCCTACATATTGACTCAACTTGTGTCCCTAATGTACCGTCAACAATTATTTCCTCTAACTCATCTGCCATTGAATCGCGTATTAGTCTATAATCAACATAGTCCTCAGACATGGTAGTAACCTCTTAGTGTGTTGGCTTGCTGTCTGGTAGTTATCCCGCCAATATTGGGGGGATATTTTATGTTAATTAGCTGAGTTTCATCAGCTCAATTAACGCGATTAGGGTATCAGGGTCTAATTTTTGAACCTTGTTGTATAAGCTGTCAAAATCATGTTCATAGTCAAGGATTTTAGCAGTAAAATATACTCGTTATTCCCAGGTTTTGGATTTGGGTTTACCACCAAAGCCACCATTTTTTTTGCCAGACTTTAACTCAACAAAATCAATGGCTTCTTGTAGAGTGTAGCCAGAAATAGTAGATTCAAAGGTATCTAACGCTGTACTGTATTCAAGAATAAATTCCGCTAAATCGTGCTTATTCTTGGCTGAATCAAAATCATTTGAATCAGTGGTATTATCTAATTCAAGGAGTCGCTCGGCTACCCGTGTGGCTGATTGTCCTAGATTTACAGTTCCGGTAAACATCATCGTGCCGTTAGTTAGCAGCTTGTCACCTTCGACTAGGTGAAGTAGTGCTAATTCTACTGAGGTTGGCTTGTACTTCCGTTTTTCCCTTGATACTCGCTTGAATATTCTTCAATGCAGAAACGTACAGCAATTAATTGTTCCTCAAATTTCCAGCTTCTGTCATTAAAGTTCTGAAAATCACCGCTTAATCCGACACCAACGAGCCATAGGTGAGGTTGCTGTACGAGAAACATAGCGCTAGTAATTTCCAGGAATGTGCCTGATTCTCCAGATTTAACTGCACTACAAAACGCGAATTTATCGTCATCTCTTTTACCGTAATATCCAATACTCATGATTACTCTTCCTTAGTTAATTGTTGATTGTTGATTGTGTTAGGTGATTTGATTCTGGCTGCAATTTGGCGACAACCATACCAAAACATTGGATTACCTTACCGGATAGCTGAACTCTAAACTGTGATTGTTTAGTTAGCTTAATAATTGCAGAGCCTTGATAATCACCACGTGGTCTGTAACTACCCATTACCTGATAGGTAATATTCTTGACTTCAGGTGTTTTGTGTTCCTCAATATGTGTCAAGACTTGATAAGCCACAATGATTGTATTTTGGTCAAATTTATGGGGGTTATAATGGCTTTGCACAAGTTCACCATTGAGGCTAAATATGCCTTTATAGTGTAGATTTATCACGGTTGCTGTTCTCCTATTAACTTAAATTATTGTGCTTTCAGATGTCGTTGGAACTCATCGATATTCATTAAATAAATACCTGGCCAACGATAAGACCTGTTCCGAGTGACAAACCAAATATCTTCAATCATTCCGGGATTAAGGTAATTAAGCAATTGCATCTTGAGTTTAAACTCGGTTGTTAGCGTTCCCTTTACTTCGATGTATTGGTTGAAAACTGGACTATAAAAGTCTGGCTTCCATGTAATTGACTTCCAATCATTACAGTGATCAACCAAAGTTAATCGGGGGTGTATTGATAGGTTGTCATCATACTTTTTGAGTAGGTGATACACCTTGCTCTCTAGCGTTGATGCAAAGTAATGCCCCTCATCATATTGTCCTTTGGCGTGATACTTGTTAATCATCATTATTTACCTCCTCTTTATCGCCACCAGATTCAGCTTGATAAATCCTCCATTCTTCCCGGCAATATTCAAGTGCTTTATTGAGAATTTCCTCAATTTTATCTGGGCGTAATGTGATTAATTTTTTTCATCATTTTTCCCACATAATAAGCCAGAAATTCATGGTAAAATTTAACGGCTGTTAATTGCCATTGAAGTTTTCCTCTTCCTGCATAGTTAGGAACCTTTATAGCAAACGACATTCCCATATACATCAACGGGTCAAGTTTAATATTCCTGAGATTTAACCGCACTTCTTTCCAGTGCTTTGATATCATGGTGATAGTCCTCGATGTTTGGTGTATTGGCTACCTTTTTACGGGTAGCCTTTTCTATTTCCCAATTAGACTGCTGTAATTAGACTGTTAGGGATTAACCCTGAAGCCAGACTGAAAATGGGTCAGGGTCGGTTGATAACTCAGGGATATCCGGGCCAACATGATTATCGGAGAGATTAAAAAAGTGACCCTCCAAGGCAGCGATATCGTCAGCAATAGCACCAGAAACTTTACGTGGCATCTTGACACCACCACCAAGTTTAATCAGAGTTAGAATAGCTTTAATGCTATTCTTTAACGCGATAATCTCAGAGTAGGTTAATTCCAGATTAAAGTCCTTTTCGTCCGTTACAGATGCAAACACTAACTTTTCTTTTAATGTGTAGATAGGTGATGTTTTGGGATATGGCAGATAAGGAACTACTTGGTCAAGAAATCCGGCAAAGTTGCTGAACCTTTTTAAGATTGCCAGATATTCACTAGGTGAGAGTCCATGTGTATCCTTGGTTTTTACGCTGTCTTTGTCAATCTGGTAAATAGCGGTATTTTGGTCTACTAATGTATTTTGGTTTTTACGCATCTGTCAGTTATTTTCAACTCATTGACAAAATCATTTTTAAAAAATACGATTGAGTTATTGAGTTGGAAATCACTGTTTTTGATATTTTTGGTTGTTTATGATTATTATTTTTAACCTAATTAATACTTATAAATAAATCAGAAATATATAAGCCCAAAAAATAAAAGAATTATTGACTTTATACCATAATTGTGAAATGTTTAAATTATCGCCACATACAACTCAAACAAAAGACCACTATTTTTTTATATAGTGGTCAATTCTCTTTGTCTACTTTTTGGCGGTTTATTTTTTCTTACTCTTACTGCCAGGTGACTTAACAGGAGCATTAGCAGGAAGATCACCCTGTACTTGGTTTGGTGCTTCACTTCTCTCAACAGTTAATTCACCCAGGTTAGCTAGGGCCAGCCCATCGCTGCTAGGAATTCTGAACATACTGTTATAGGTTCTTAATGATGCTGGCTTGATAGTAAAATAGTGAGCAAATACATATAACAAGCCACTAACAGAAACGATAGGAGGTGCTTTAATACTGATAAATCTCAGTATTTTTTCGCCTACCCGTGTTTGGGTGTATTTACGCCAATAGCCAGGATTAACCGGGGCCTCAACAAAGAAACGAGTGTATTCAGCCTTCTTGTATGCTCTTACCCGACTGCCTTTTATGATATTACGTCTGTTAGTATTAGGCGTGGAAGTATTCCTAACAGGTGGTGTCCAAATGGTTAAGTTCCTGACGGCCGTTGGTTCATTAGATACTGACCCTCCACTTAAAACGTGGAGTCAAAGCATAGGCATAGGTACGCCTATTTTTGAAGTTGCATCTACTGGAACTTCAACTACTAGACTACGACCTAAATGTGAGCCTTTGGCTGTGGCTAACTTTTCTACCCAGTCTTCTTTGTCTCTGTTAAATGCGTCGCTTAAAGGCATAATAACTCTCTTGTTCTACATGATTTAAGTCAGGGTAGGTAAAACGATGATATTAGTGCCTACCCGATATCTATTAATCAACAAATAGCTCTGTAGCTATTACATCAATACTGCCGTCAGTAGGGTCTAAAACATCGTCTGTTGGAATTGACAATGAAACAGTTACGAGACCTGTAGCCATATTTCGGGTATAAGCAGTGACTACGGTTGCACCATCAGGATTATTACTTGCAGTCGATTGCATTCGTTGGGTTGGCTCAATAATTTCAAGTAATTGGTTTTCCAGTGTCGCAGCACCTAGCGTTTTCTTAGTAGCTATAATCTCACCTTGATTTTATTCAATACCTAGACTATAGCAGTGTATTTGCTGATTGTGGCTGCTATGGTTCTTTCAACAGAAGCTACATATATGTAGCAGCTTTTGAGTTAAACGCGACGGTACGCTACCAATACCAACATTACGCTAACTACCAGTTTAACCATGTCTAAGTATGTTCGTAATCTCTTTCATCGTGGATGATAGTTAGTGACTGATATGACTCAATGATTAGGTTGTAGTTGGGGGTTGATTTCCAGTTTTTAACTCTAACGATGTCCTCGTAGCTTTCCGTATGGCATTATCAACCCAACTAGGTTTTCTCTGGAAATGTAGAGGAATTTTGACTTGGGTTTTTCTAGGGTCTTGATACATCGCCAAGGCACTACTTTCACCTAAGTCGATTTTAGCTTGTTCAAATTTATCAATTAATTCCCAGTTAAGTATTTTCACTTCACTGATATACATTTTGCTCTCTTTGATTCTTTTCGCATTTTCCCTACCGCCAAAACCTTTCCTTTCCTCGAAGGTAATAGGATACACGATTTTAGCGTCAGTTAAATCAACTAATTGTTTACAGATATTTTCTGCCTCATTCTTACTAAATTCATTAATAAAAAACGCAAACTTTCTACCATTATTTATAGTGCAATTAACTTTAATATTTTCTTTAGTAAATGCTGACTGGGTTGAGTAAATATCCTTTGTAACCTATCTCATGTAATTTTATCCCTACTAACCGACGGTAACTCTATTTGAGTTTTTTGCAGTGTTGACTGCCTATTTTTAGTCCAATATGGAGGTTTTTCGTAGTTGTACAAAACCAAAGTTAACTGTATTTTAAGATTAGCTGACGTACTGATTTCCGGAAAATCACCTGACCCTACAAATTGCCCTATATCTCTATTTCCTAGTATTTCAGTTTGAGCCCAAGCATTAGTTACGTTTTCCGGTAAATTACGCAGGCTTGACACTAGTCTAAATCTTTATCCATTGTTTTCTATAACCGCGTTAACTAATTGTTGTTGTCTATTTTCTTCTATTCTTTGTAATGCCATATATTCATCTAAACCTTGAGCGACTAACACAATAGCCTCTTTACAGTTCTCGCTAAACTCATCCCCGAATTCCTCGGAACTGTCTTGGTTCCAAATAGTGTTAATATTTCCGTCATAGCTTTCTGGTAATTTCTCCCTAGCTTCCCTTCTCTGTTTACCGAAACTCCATTCTTCACCTTTTTCGTCACCCCACTTTTCAATCGTTCCTTTACCAGCAGTAACCATTGAAACAATAGCCGTTGCAAGTGTTGAAGGACTTTTATCTAAAAACATTTTAACAACCCGTCTACCGTGTTTAAATAACGTCCATGCTATTGCTTTCATAGCCATGTTAAATGACTGTTTAACGTATGAACCGACAGCTGTAGATACTTCCATAAGCATTTCATGCCCCTTGCTTAATGCTACATGCATAGCGGCCGCTTTATTGAGAAATGCAAGACCTGCTACTGGTAAAACACCACATACTAATTTCCCAGCCATATTACCTAAAAACCCAGCCGTGGTGGTTATAAATTGTCCGGCAATATTTTGGATGTTTCTATCAATATCACTATCGCTAATATTCCAATTAAAATTCCAAAAGCTGTCCCAATTAGAGGTAATAAATGTCGCTACTTTCTCAAAGCTAAAGTTAGATAAAAACTTAGTAATTCCTTCCCATAGCCAACCTCCAAAACTTTTGCCCATAATGTGCCAAACCAACCCGTAGATGTTCTCTGGGCTAAATTAACTTGTCTAACGCCATTCCTACCTATACTGCTACGGGTTTGACGGCTAGACAAGCTACGAGTACTCCTTAGCATTCTTGCACTTCTGGCAACCATTACAAAGTCCCTCTTAGTGGGTTATCGCCGTCAATCAATTCGGTTTCTATCTTGATATCAGGAAAGTCTTTTTTCAATAATTCTTGTACTTTTTTGGTTTCCTGTTCTCTGATATCGTCTTGTTTTTTCATTGAATCATATAACCGCGTTAAATCGGCTAATATGTCTTTGGCTGGGTCATTACTGTTCACCTGTAAAGTACCTTGAGCACGTAAGCAAATATTTCTTTAATTTGATTTAATGTTGTTTGTCATGTTTCTTTCGCATCCTTCTGGTTGGTAATCTTAACCTGGCTTTTATTGGGTTCTAGTAGTTCCTCAAAATTATCAGCTTCTGGAGTAAAGGCTGTTTTAATTTTTGCGTATTTTTTCTCAGTAGCAAATTCTAAATAATCAATTATTTTAGATACTTCACTACCAGCTTTAAAGGCTGCCGCGTGAGCCAAACCTGCTTCATATAACGCCGTTAAAACAGCGTTTTCTGTAACCTGATGAGAGATAGAAATTTCCATTACCATACCAAATATTTCAGCAATTGATTCAGCTAAGTTAGGTAATTTTATTTCGGCTTTTTCTTCTGCTTTTATCATTAGATTGACATCATCAATCTCTACTTTAACTTCAAATTCACCCCATCTTTCATCATCGATGTCAAATCTGTACATTAGCCATTCTGGCAATGTGTTTATTCGTTTAAGAAACAAGATGTGTTACAAGGTTCTATAGACTTACAGATATTTTATGGGAACCTAGCAACAGAAAACGGGTTAAATGTAGGTATCATAAAACTCCCTTATTATGGGGGAATCTATACCGAAAATTTATTAATCGAATTGATTACCAATCAGACATAAGGATTAGCTATAGATTCACATTCTGTATGAAAAGCTAGATGTTTAAATCAATTGCACAATAAGGATTAAATTAATATTTTTGGTATGGCAGAATACCAACTTGATACCTTACCCAAAACACCATCATTAACTCAACCCGAAAATTTTGGTATTTCCGTAGGTAATACCCCTACACTTATCCGCGCCACCAATACTTACAGATATCGCTTACACCTACAGAACACGGCGTTGGGGTTTGGTTTAGTCATGGACACATCAGCAATTGCATACCAGGTCAATGTTTATGGCTACCGCCTAACACTGCATGGGATGACGAGTTAAAATCTACTGCTAGTATCTACGGGATAACAGAGGATAGTGTTTCGCAGATTGTCGGGTTAGAGCAGACAATCACTTACTAACCGGCTACAATGGAATTATTTAGGAGGTAGGTGATTATGAGTTTTTCAGTTTATAGTAGCGCTCTAAATTTAGACACTCTCAATATTACTGCTAAGATACCGGGTACTCCCGTTACAACCGCTATTAGTTTAACGGCTAATACAGTTGCCGAATTAGTGGCAGTAAATGCTAACACAAACGGGCGTAATGTATTTATCAAAAATCGGTCTAATGTACCCGTTCATTTAATCTTAGACCCCACAAAAAATACTGTAGCTAATGCCGCATTTTCTGTGAAGCCGGGTGATACTGTTATGCTCACTATTGGCGCTAGTAAACTACAAGCTATTGCCGAATCAGTTGCTGATATTTCAGTGACCTTGGTTGAGCTGGTCACTGTAGATTAAATAGTTGGGGGATAATCCCCCTTTTTTAGGAATCTTTATTATGACTAATTTCAACATTTACTCTAGTAAATTTGGGCAATCAACCGATGACTTGCCAGAAGGTGAAGTTAATCTGTATTTAACTAATGAACGGATACAAGCAGTTATTGACTCAAATACTAATTTCGCGCCATCCGGTCACGGTCATATATGGGGCGACATCAGTAGTGCGCCTGCTACCGCAACAAGGTGGCCTACTTGGTCTGAAGTTACAAGTAAACCGACAACGTTTACTCCATCAGAGCATACACATTCAAACATTACATTAACCGCAGGAGATGGTTTATCAGGAGGAGGAACATTAGCAGCTAATAGAACAATTAATGTAGATTCAACTGTAGTAAGAAATACAGGAAATCAAACTTTAACAGGAATTAAAACATTTAACATAACAAATAATCCAGTAACTTTTTCAAATAATGAAAGTTTTCCTGATGGAAATATGCTTATTGATTTTAATGTTTGGAGGGGGTTTAATATACGCCGGATAGGCCCTACTGCTAGTTCGGCTTTAGTACTAAATAGTAGAGTTGGAAGTAATAGCTGTGCGTTTTCTCATCAGGGGAATTATTCTATGCAATGAGAAGCAGGTGATAATCCTAGAGTATTTATATATCATGGTCTTAATTTTCATCAAAGCGGTGTTTGGCGAGGTGCTCCTGACAATAGATATTCAATACAATTATATAACGGGCAGACATATTTTATAAAGAGCTCAACTCTTTGATCATCTGGAGTACATACTAGATTTAGAGTAGGAGGCACAAATGTATCTTTTATTAACGAGAGTGGAGATCATGTTAAAGGCGCTTATTATATTAGGTTTAAAACAGTTTTTAATGAGAGTATTAATAAGCTTGAATTTACTTAAAAAAATTAAATGTAATTAAATTTAAATATAATGAGTTAGCAGCAATGGATTTTCTACACAATAAACTAAAATATGTTTAATCGCACAAGAAGTTCAAGAGCACTAACCGGATGCAGTTGAAGTGGTTAAAAACGACCACACAAATGAGCCTGAACTCGATAATAAATGATAGATTATCTAACTATTAGTTATTATCAATTAGTTCCATTATTAGTAGCAGGGATTCAAGAATTATCTCAAAAATTAGACCCACTAGGTAAACCCATAGCATCTACAAATGGTAATATCAGTAATTTACCGACAAGCCCTACAGGTTTAAGTGTAGGTGATTTATGGTGTGACACGGATAACGATAATGTAATCAAACAGGTGAGATAATGTCTAACAAATATGATATATCTGAAACTAATTGGTTTTTAGCTTACAACCAATACTTTATCAAAGAGGATGATACAGCACACGGAAGTAAACGATTGCCAGATATATCAGGTAGCAAATTTGTGAGGATATTATTTGATGCAGACCAGGTTTCTATTTATTGGAAAATGGCAGGATGGTTAAAATTTTACACATACAATGGTGTTAAGCAGAATATGATGGTTAAACGTGAAACTATTTGGCTAAATGAATATCAAATAATTGAATCACCACTATATAGGAATTTTTACGCAATATTTGAACCCTGGGAGAGGATTAAATGGTTTACCCTTTATTTTTGGAGATTAATGCAATGAGTATAATAATACTAGAGGTTGCATTAGTGGTAATTGTTATTATTTATTTTGGCATTTATTCATTGAGAGGCAATAAAATAATTGAGTCTAAACTAGATTTAAACAATAAAAAGTTAGACATATTGTTTGAGTTTTTGAAAAATTAGTTAGATCAGATAGTTGGTAAAAAACAGTTAGAAGATAAAAAGCAATCACCCCATCTCCCAATCAACAGAGATGATATTGATGATGATGGTTGGCGTAAGCCCTAACACCTAACAGCTACCCCAATAACTTAAATGGCCCCCTATGGTTTCTGACTGTAGGGGGTGTCTGCATATTTTTTTACTCTCATTATGAGAACTCATTATGAGAATTAGATTATATGAATGCTCACCCTATTATGTCCACATAATACCCAGAACTAAGTTACCCCCAACAGATAGCTTTACCTACAACCTACGGCTAAGATTTTGGGGGTGAACTGATTATGTTGGTATCGGTTTCCGCACGGGGTGATTGCCAATAAAGGTTGGAGACTTGCTGAGAATTATGTGGGTATCGACCCATCCCGGTAATCTCCCCCAGTTGAAAAGTTTTTTAGGGGTATCGGGTTGGTTCCGGTAGATGATAGTTCAGGTTTTGCGATCGCACATAGGTTTACCTATAGGTCTAGTCCATAGAAAGACAGCCTAATATCTTTGTACATTGATAAATTAATAAGTCCCTTTCTATGGCTACCTACGGCTATCATGTTGACTTTGAAACATACCTCCCCCCCAACCAGAACAAGCACTCTTAGGGAAGCGACCGATGTGATAGCAGTCAATGGTGAGGAACGAACCGATAGGCTTGCCATTGACTGCTATCACAAGGGAGTTACCCTATCGGTGTTTGGTTGGGGGGTGGTATGAGTGTTTGACAGATTAATTAAGTTGTGCTTGTTGACTGAGTAATCATCCTATTGACAGAATTATTTTCCTGTGCTAGGACTAGATTGTGAGTAATATCTGAGTAATTAGGTACGACTATCGGGTTGAGTGTTTCCCGGTTATCGCCGTTAGGATAAGGGTTCAACTGAAATGGAGCTAAGCGGACTCGAACCGCTGACCCCTGCAATGCCATTGCAGTGCTCTACCAACTGAGCTATAACCCCAAAGACATCTTTTAATGTATCACAGGATGATTGGTTAAGTCAATGATTTTGGCAAAAATTTTTTGATATCCTCTAGGCGCTAAAGGGAGGAAAATCGATCGCCCCACACTGGTAATGGTCGCCCCACGGGGTCTAAAGGTGGGACTGTAGACGATCGCACCAGATCACATATAGGAGTAAGCATGATGAGACATTTGGGTAAGGTGGTCGATACACGAACCCATGAGAAAATAAACCACAACCATAGCGACGGCGGAAATAGCCACTAATATACCGGCCAGGACAAAGGAAGACTCTCGATATCGAGCCGCTTGCTGCATCAGATGTACAGACCAGGCTACCAGAGCTATATCAATTATTAGAATAGAAATCAGCATAAGTTACGTTTTGTAACATTTCTTCCATTCTAACAGGAGTTTCGTAACTGAGCCGGTAATGCGGAAAATTTAATCTTTTGTTTAGGTAAAACTCCCGTGGGGAAACCATTAGACGTGGGGGAGTGCGTGGGGACGGACGGGAATATGGCGAGTGGCGAGATAGGATTTGATTTCAGCGACGCTTAACTGTCCGTAATGTAACAGAGAAGCCAATAAAGCCGCCTCCGCGCGTCCCTCGGTTAAGGCTTCGTAGATATGCTGAGAGGTTCCCGCGCCCCCAGAGGCAATCACGGGAATTTCGACACTTTCAGCGATAGTCCGGGTTAATTCCAGGTCATAGCCTGCTTGTGTGCCGTCTGCGTCCATACTGGTCACCAGAAGTTCTCCCGCGCCTCGTTGCGCCAATTCTTTCGCCCAAGCGATCGCATCAAGTCCGGTATTTTCGCGACCACCACGGACAAAAACATCCCAACCGGGATTATTTGGGTCAGTGCGCCGACGGGCATCAATAGCGACTACAATACACTGAACACCAAAGCGATCGCTGGCTTTATTGATTAAATCTGGGTCACGGACCGCCGCCGAGTTAATGCTGACCTTATCAGCCCCGGCCCTTAACAAATTTTTAATCATTTCTAAGTTTTGGATACCCCCCCCGACGGTCAAAGGGATAAACACCTGTTCAGCGGTACGATAGACCACATCAATAATGATATCGCGGTCTTCATGGGTAGCGGTAATGTCCAGAAACACCAATTCATCAGCCCCCGCGTCATTATAGGCGGCAGCCAATTCCACCGGGTCGCCAGCGTCTTGGAGATTAACAAAATTGACACCCTTGACCACCCGACCGGCTCTAACATCTAAACATGGTAAAATGCGTTTAGCAAGCATAGCAACTCCTCGATTATGGGGCAAAAAATTCCTTTTATAGTTTAACTGTTTTGGGCGACCTGATTAGATGTTGTTAATTTTTGCCAATAGTCAGTCAAATCTCGCGCCACTGTGGGGGCTAGAAAATATAGTCCCAATAGATTAGGAATTGACATGGTTAGATACATGGCATCACTGAATTTAATCACCGCTTGAGGATTGACGATCGCCCCTAAAAATATGGCGGTTAAAAATAGGAGTTTATAAATAATCGCCCAGCGTTGTCCTAATAAATATTGCCAACACAATTCCCCATAATATCCCCAGGCTATCATCGTGGAGAAAGCAAAGCAAAATAAAGCGGCAGCCAACACATAAGGGAACCAATGAATCACCGAACCAAAGGCGGCGGATGTGATTTCTGCGCCTCCTAAATTCGCCCAGGCGGGGTTATTATAGGCTCCCGTAATAATGATAACTAACGCGGTCATATTGCAGATAATGACGGTATCAATTAATGGTTCCAGGGTGGCGACTATTCCCTCTCGGATAGGTTCATCTGTGCGAGCGGCAGCATGAGCGATCGCCGCAATTCCCAAGCCCGCCTCATTAGAAAAAGCCGCCCTTCTAAACCCTTGAATTAAGGCTGCCAAACCTCCCACCACCACAGCTTGATCTTCAAAAGCCGAGGCGAAAATAGTAGCGATCGCATCAGGAATTTTTGCCCAATTGACCAGCAGAACCCACAGCGCGGCGATTACATATATAGCACACATGAAGGGAACCAGAACCGCCGTAATTTGAGCTATACGGCGAATCCCCCCAATAATGACCAATCCGACCAAAAGCACCAAAACGGAGCCATAGAGCCACCCCTGAGAGGCGAATACGGGAAAAACTCGTGCGATCGCGACCTTAGACTGATTAGCTTGAAAGATGCTGGAACTCCCCAAGGCGGCGCCGATCGCCAAAACAGCAAACATAGCCGCCAAAACCCGACCCAAGTTTTTTTGTCCCAACTCCTGTAAACCCGCCGATAGATAATACATAGGACCCCCGGCGATCGTACCATCTGGGTTAACGAGGCGGTATTTTTGAGCGAGGGTACATTCCACAAATTTACTACTCATTCCCAGAAAACCCGCCAGAGTCATCCAAACCACAGCCCCCGGACCTCCCAAACCAATAGCGATCGCCACTCCCGCAATATTTCCTAATCCCACAGTAGCCGATAAAGCCGTAGCCAATGCTTGAAAGTGGGAAACTTCCCCCTCATCTTCGGGGTTATCATAGACTCCCAAAACCACTTTAATAGCGTGTGTGAAACCCCTAAGATTAACAAATCTCATCCACAGGGTGAAAACCAGACCACCCGCCATAAACCAGACCACAATTAAGGGTATCCCCCCCACTTCCACAAAGATAATTCTGTAGACAATCTCCAGAATCTGGGCAGCTATAATCGATATATTAGGCAATTTATCCATCTGGCAATTATAACTCCCGTGGTAGCCAAAGCTGGGCAGTCACAAAAGATTTCCCTAAGAAACGGGGTTTCTGAAAGTCTGGGGGGGTAAAGAAACCCGGTTTTTACCAGCATGATATTCAGCCATTGCTGAAGGAGCGATCGCATTCTGCTCACTCTCGGACTTTGTAACCGAGCGATCGCACTTTCGAGTAATTCCGTCATGGTTACCCTAGCCAATACTTGATACTTACCTTATCTAGTATTGCGGATCGCAGGCTAATTGAAGATCGCCCCCACACGATAGGGTCTGTTCTGCATCCTGGAGGGATGAGGTAATATGGGGATATTATCCCGACTCGGTGCGTGGCTATGGATGAACAACAACTGCAAGCCTATCTCTCTTTGCAGCAAGGATTTGAACAGTATCAACGGGGTCAATATCCCCAAGCCTGGGAATCTTTGCAACAGTCTCTCGCCTTGTTTCAAGAAATCGGGGATAAGGCTGGCATCGCTTTATGTTGGGGAGTGTTGGGAGATATCGAGCGAAATCGGGGCAACTGGGATGAGGCCGAGCGTCTGTATCGGCAATCTTTGCAATTGAGAACCGAATTGGGCGATCGCTCCGGCATGGCAACCTCTTGGGGAAGTTTGGGAGATATCCAGCGAAATCGGGGCAACTGGGATGAGGCGGAGCGTCTGTATCGGCAATCTTTGCAATTGAGAACCGAATTGGGCGATCGCTCCGGCATGGCAACCTCTTGGGGAAGTTTGGGATATATCGAGGGAAATCGCGGCAACTGGGATGAGGCCGAGCGTCTGTATCGGCAATCTTTGCAATTGAGAACCGAATTGGGCGATCGCTCGGGCATGGCAAGCTCTTGGGGACTGTTGGGTTGTATTGAGCGCGACCGGGGCAACTGGGATGAGGCCGAGCGTCTGTATCGGCAATCTTTGCAATTGAGAACCGAATTGGGCGATCGCTCGGGCATGGCAAGCTCTTGGGGACTGTTGGGTTGTATTGAGCGCGACCGGGGCAACTGGGATGAGGCCGAGCGTCTGTATCGGCAATGTTTGGAAGTTGAGACCGAATTGGGCGATCGCAAAGGCATGGCAAGCTCTTGGGGAGTGTTGGGAGATATCCAGCGAAATCGCGGCAACTGGGATGAGGCCGAGCGTCTGTATCGGCAATGTTTGGAAGTTGAGACCGAATTGGGCGATCGCTCGGGCATGGCAACCTCTTGGGGAGTGTTGGGAGATATCGAGCGAAATCGGGGCAACTGGGATGAGGCCGAGCGTCTGTATCGGCAATCTTTGGATTTGAGTACCGAATTGGGCGATCGCAAAGGCATGGCAACCTCTTGGGGACAGTTGGGAGATATCGAGCGAAATCGGGGCAACTGGGATGAGGCCGAGCGTCTGTATCGGCAATCTTTGCAATTGAGAACCGAATTGGGCGATCGCTCGGGCATGGCAACCTCTTGGGGACTGTTGGGAGATATCCAGCGAAATCGGGGCAACTGGGATGAGGCGGAGCGTCTGTATCGGCAATCTTTGGAAGTTGAGACCGAATTGGGCGATCGCTCGGGCATGGCAACCAGTTACAATCTTCTCACCTTTGTCTATCAACACTTTAACCGAATTCCTGAAGCGATCGCCGCCTGGAGAGAAGGACTAGCCATTTGTCCCCCAGAGCGATTCCCCCTAGAAGCCTTGGATATCGGTCGCAGATTAGGCGATGCTGCCTTTAAGGTTCAAGACTGGGAAACCGCCATCGAAGGCTATGAGGCTGCCATTGAAGCCGTCGAAACCCGTTGCAGCTTCACCGACTCCTACAGCGAGAAACAAAAACGCCGGGAAGCCGCCTTAGACCTCTATCCCCAACTCGTGCAAGCCTGCATCAACGCCGAAGATATCGGCAAAGCCTTAGCCAGCGTCGAACGCAGCAAATCCCGCAACCTCATCGAACTCCTCAGCAACCGCGACCTGTACCCCAAAGGCGACATTCCCCCAGAAATCCGGCAACAACTCGATCGCCTCCGTCGGGAAGTCACCGCCAAACAGCGACTCCTCGAAACCCTCGAAACCCCCACCAACCCCGATAATCAGGACATCGGCGGACTGGGACAACGGGGCAGCAGTGCCGCCAGCTTCACCCCCGAAGTCATGGACAGCCTGCGTCAACAATACCAACAGGCGCAACAGGCCTTAACCCAACTCCTGGAAACCATCAACACCTACGACCCCAACTTCAGCCTCACCCAACGAGTCCAACCCATCCAATTCTCGAAAATTCAGGAGTTGCTGGATAAGGATACCCTGTTGATGGAATGGTATCTCAGCCGCCGGGGAATTTATACCTTTATCGTCAGTGGCGAAACCGGGGAAATTTCCGTGCATCTTTCCCCCCCGGAAAACCTGGAGCAATTACAGGAGTTGCGCGACACCTATCTCCACACCTATCAACGCCACCACTCCGACGACTGGGAAACCCATCTGAATGACTTCCTGCGCCGTCTGCGGGATATCCTGGAATTACCCCAACTCCTCGCCCAAATTCCCCCCACCTACCGCCGCCTGATTGTCGTACCCTATCGGGAGTTGCATTTATTCCCCCTCCACGCCTTACCCCTGGGGGATGACGATGAACCCGACTATCTCGCCGATAGATTCCCCCTGGGAGTCACCTATAGCCCCAGTTGTCAATTCCTGCAAGTCTCCCAACGCCAGCGCCA
Source organism: Limnospira platensis NIES-39 (assembly GCF_026000695.1). Lineage (GTDB taxonomy): Bacteria > Cyanobacteriota > Cyanobacteriia > Cyanobacteriales > Microcoleaceae > Limnospira > Limnospira platensis. Next base: position 1,176,973 of record NZ_AP026945.1, on the reverse strand, counting down.
AACCAGCAACCGCCAGCGCTTCTTTGCTATCCAAAATCCCACCGAAGACCTAGACTATGCCGACTTAGAGGTTGAAGCCATTTTAGCCAACTTCTCCACCAACGCCGGCCGTCTCGCCCGCCAGCAAGCCAGCAAAACCAGCCTGAATGAAGACCCCCACCGCCAAGCCTTCCAAGAGGCGGACTATCTCCATTTTGCCGGCCATGGGGCGTTCAATTTCAACAGTCCCCTCCTGTCTCCCCTGGTGTTAGCCGGGGCGAAAGTCTCCGTCAGTGACTCAGAAGGCCGAACCCTCTCGGAGGAAACCGCCCCCTCTGAAGCGGCGGAAACTCGTTTTCTCCCCTGGCGCAAAGGCACGCAGATTGACCTGAGCAAATGTTACACTTTGGGAGAATTGTTTGAGCTGTATTTACCCACCTGTCGCCTGGTGATTCTCTCGGCTTGTGAAACCGGGTTAACGGACTTTTCCCCCGACTTGGAAGAGTATATCAGTTTGGGGCTGGGGTTTCTGTATGCGGGGGCGGCGAATGTGATTTGTAGCCTGTGGGCGGTGAATGATGTCTCGACGGCGATTTTGATGGTAAAATTGTATGAGGAAATGCAGACCCAGCCCTCGGTTGCCTTAGCCTTGAAACAGGCCCAAGAGTGGATGAGAGCAGTCACGAAGCAGGAGTTAACGGCGTGGCTGAATGAGCAGGACTCGGCGGGAAACTGTCATCCCAAGGCGAAACTCCGAGATAACTTGGGGTTAGGTTTTCAACGCCCGGATTACCGACCCTATAAACATCCTATCCATTGGGGGGCTTTTTGTGCGATCGGAATTTAACCGTAGGTTGGGTGAAGCGATAGCGCAACCCAACACCCAGCAAATAATCAATTATCAATTGTAGGTTGGGTGAAGCGATAGCGCAACCCAACACCCAGCAAATAATCAATTATCAATTGTAGGTTGGGTGAAGCGATAGCGCAACCCAACACCCAGCAAATAATCAATTATCAATTGTAGGTTGGGTGAAGCGATAGCGCAACCCAACACCCAGCAAATAATCAATTATCAATTGTAGGTTGGGTGAAGCGATAGCGCAACCCAACACCCAGCAAATAATCAATTATCAATTGTAGGTTGGGTGAAGCGATAGCGCAACCCAACACCCAGCAAATAATCAATTATCAATTGTAGGTTGGGTGAAGCGATAGCGCAACCCAACACCCAGCAAATAATCAATTATCAATTGTAGGTTGGGTGAAGCGATAGCGCAACCCAACACCCAGCAAATAATCAATTATCAATTGTAGGTTGGGTGAAGCGATAGCGCAACCCAACACCCAGCAAATAATCAATTATCAATTGTAGGTTGGGTGAAGCGATAGCGCAACCCAACACCCAGCAAATAATCAATTATCAATTGTAGGTTGGGTGAAGCGATAGCGCAACCCAACACCCAGCAAATAATCAATTATCAATTGTAGGTTGGGTGAAGCGATAGCGCAACCCAACACCCAGCAAATAATCAATTATCAATTGTAGGTTGGGTGAAGCGATAGCGCAACCCAACACCCAGCAAATAATCAATTATCAATTGTAGGTTGGGTGAAGCGATAGCGCAACCCAACACCCAGCAAATAATCAATTATCAATTGTAGGTTGGGTGAAGCGATAGCGCAACCCAACACCCCCCAACCCATAATCTATAGTTAGAGACTCGACCCACCTTTGAAAATCCATGACCAGCAACAGTTCATTAGAATAACGCCTAGCCGCCGTCGAAGCAGCCACCACCCCAATTATAGAACAGATTGCCCCTACTCAATCGATGAATGGGTTACGCGAAATCACCAGGTCTTTCAAGGATGAACCGGCTTTTGAGGAAATCCTAGCACTAGGACAAGCCATTCGTCGAGGGAATGAGTCTGTATTGGATGCACCGAACAGGATGGATGCTAGAATTGTAGCGATCGCACTGTCGAGGTCTATGATTTTATTAACCCGTAATCATCGAGGTTTTAGCAAAGTGACAGGATTGGTCATAGAAGATTGGACAATAGGAAGATAAATCAACCAGACAACCATGAAAGACTCAACCGAAACCCTGCTGATGTTAGCCGAACTCCTCGAAGCTGAACCGCCAATCCTACCGCCAGAGGCTGTGCAACCCGCTCAGGAATTGGCAGCCAACTTGCAGAATCTATCTGAAGCCGATATCAATCAGGCATCAGATATGATTATAGACTGGATCGGACAATTTCCGCAAGCCCAAAATCACTTGAAAAAAGCCCGGCGACAAAGAACCCGCAAACAAGCCGACGAACTCGAAGAAGATTCTCCCGATGAGATACAATACACAATTCCCAACTTCCAAATCATCGAAGAAACGGAAACCTTGGTGATTATTACTCCGGCTCCTAATTCCCCCCAAATCTCCTTGTTTATCTATGTTCGGGAAAGTTTGAGTCGATGGATTCAAAAAAAATAATTTCCCACACGGTTTATGCTCCCAATTTGCACCTTTTCGCGTTTCATCTGTGGCGAGGATTGACGGGGGAAACGGATTCCCTTGCGCCGCACCCGAAACAGTTATGGGAAAGGGGAGATGATATTTTAAAGGCGCTGGGTTTTACGGAACGCCTCGACATTTACGGCTACCCAGAAAACTCCCCAGAACCCCTCGGCGCGGAAATTAACCTGAATCCTAATAACCGTCTCAACCTCACGGGAACTCTGCCTAATTCTGAATTAAAAATAACGGGTAATATCTACACCCACCGACTGAATGATAGTTATAGCTTAACGGTTAATTTGCGCCGCCCAGAACAGGAAAATGGCGATAAAACTCCAGAGGTCAATATTTCATTTTGGCGCAATTTAAATACAGAAAGCCTGGTTTTTTTACCCGATTTTATCAAAAGCTCGCTCGGTCAAACATTACTATTAACGGCATTTTTGCCAGTACATGAACGCACAAAAAAGCCGGAAGATTTACAAAATTTTGCCCGCAATTGCTTGGCACAGGTGATGCCTTCCCGTAAGGTTGAACGTCCACCTTTGCACAAGCTGGGTGAGTTGTTCGGTAGCCCGTTTTTTGAGTTTGGCGGTCAAGTTGTTGACGGGAATTTAGAGGGGGAAGCGCAGGTGCAACCCCATATCATCATCTTCCTGTTTCGGGACGATTTAGCCAGTGAAAAATTCATCGATGCTTATCGCCAATTTATCAATCTATTTTACTATCGAAATAAGGTGCTTTCCGCCTACCGGGAAACGCGGACACTGTACCGCAAAACCTACAGCGCCTATACACAGTTAGAGCATAAAGTCAAGTCTTTTAAGCAAGAATTAACCCAAAATGAAACCCGTCTAGGGTTGACTGAGGCGCAACTGGAAGACCTGAAAAAGGTGTTAAAGGAATTGGCGGCGTTAGATTTGGAATATGCGCGACTGTTGCGAAACTATAAGCATTGTCGCAATACGATTAGCATCAATACGAAAAACTATCAAGTAACATTGACGGAGATTTTTAATATCCTCCAAGAGAAGGGTTATAATTTACAACAGCAGGAAATGGATGTTTTCGGGGAGTTTAGCGATCGCACTTCTCCCTATTTCCAAACCCGCATAGGGGACGAACTTAACTACTTTGTGGAAGGTTCGAGTTTAGCGGATAAAGCGATCGCCTCAATTCGTGGTATAGTGGAGATTGAACAAACCCAACGCGATCGCACCCGCCAACAACAAAACCAACAACTCCAAGACGAAATTCAGGCTTGGGGTGTAGCCATTGGGACGGGAGCCATTATCGCTTCAACTTCCGGGTTAATGTTTGAAGAACCGAGGATTTTTCCCCAACCTGAAAATGGCGGGGGAATTTCCCATCCTTTTGCGATCGCTCTTTTCGCCAGTTTTGCAGGTGCTATTCTTGGCTGGGGTGGGACTAAATTTCTCATCTGGTTGAGTCGTCGGAAAGGGTTTCCTTTTCGTTAGCTGGTGGGGGTCAAATAGGAGCGCTCGCCAAATAAAATACTATTTTCTACCATCGAAATAAGTCTGAAAAACCGCCTTAGCAATAGGCGCGGCGGATACAGAACCATAACCACCTCTTTCCACCAAAACAGCGATCGCAATTTCTGGTTTATCAGCAGGTCCAAAGGCGACATACATAGAGTTGTTGGGGTGTCCGGGAATTTCTACCGTTCCAGTTTTCCCTCCGGTTAAAGGAATAGAACCATCATTCAAAATTCTAGCAGTTCCCTCCTTAACCGTATCAATTAACCCCTGTCGGACCACATTTAAACTACCCGCCGAAATCGAAGTTTTAATGGGTTTAGTTTCATCGGTATTAGTTTGGGAAGCCAACAGGTGAGGCTGTACTCGATAGCCGCCATTCGCCACCGTACTGGTCATAACCGCCAATTCTAAGGGAGTAGCTAAAACCAACCCCTGACCGATCGCCATAGTCACAGTATCTCCCGTGTACCAAGGCTCATTATACCATGCTTGTTTTTCCTCTGGGGTAGGGATTTGACCATGATTAGCACCATCAAGTCCCAATAAATCCAAATTAATAGTGCCACCAATACCTAATTCTTTCCCCCATTTAGCAATTTGATGAGGTCCGGCTGCCATTCCCACCTGATAAAAAAAGGTATTACTACTAACAGCCAGTGCCTTTCTAAATCCAATAGTACCATAACCACTATTACTATGCTCATGAAAACTCACCCCACCAATGGTAATAGCCGCCGCAGTGGGTACAGTTGAATTAGGGGAAAATTTCCCCGATTCTATACCAGCGATCGCCGTAACAATTTTAAAGGTACTACCAGAGGGGTAGCCCTGTACAGCCCTATTTAACATAGGATTCTCGCCGCTTTGTAATTGTTCCCATTGTTGTGCAGTCATCGGACCAGAGAATATATTAGGATTGAAGCTAGGATGACTAACCATAGCCAAAATCGCGCCAGTTTTGACATCTAAGACTACTACCGCACCAGAGCGATCGCCTAAAGCCGTTTCCGCAGTTTTTTGTAGTGCGAAATCTAAAGTTAGCTGAAGTGGCTGACCAGGTTCAGGTGTTTGAATACCTAACTCCTGAATTTCTTCTCCCTGGGAATTAACCTCAATTAATCGATTTCCCCACACTCCCTCAAGGGAAGAGTTAGCTATACGTTCTATCCCCATTTTCCCGGTTAGCATTCCCATAGGGTATTGAGGATTAGCCTTTAATTCTTGTAAACTAGCAGCGCCAATATATCCTAAAATATGGGAAGCCAGATGATTGTGTGGATAATAACGTTGAGACTCCCCGCGAACTTCTACCCCTTTCAAATACTCAGAACGTTCGGCGAGAGCAATAAACATTCCCGGGCTAATATCCTGTTTAATTAGCACAAAAAGATGGGAATTATAGCCCTGATTTTCGATAAGATTAATAATTTCTTGTGGAGTGATATCAAGAATCGGACCCAGTTGGGTAGCAATTTCCTGCCACTGTTGGGGTGACTGTTCCCTAGGCCAAATATAAACTGATCGCGCCAAACGACTGCGGGTGAGTCTTTGATTATGGCGATCGAAAATTTCCCCTCGTTTCGCCGGAATAGGAACTAGGCGCAGTCGGTTATTTTCCGCTCTCTCCCAATTGATAGCTCCTTGAACTAATTGTAAATTAGCGAGTTGAACAGTGTACAAACAAAACCCGGCAGTAATCAACAACAGCAGGATAATACCACGATGCAGACGGCCACGGTAAGACTGATGCTGCTGCGGTTTATCAGAAATATATTGATTGTGAGGGGTAAACGGAGATTCACCAGCCATAGTTATCCTATCCAATGACCTACCTTTTATTTTTCAAAAGTGGTGTTATGAATCCGGAAAATCTATAGGCTGATTATTCCGTCGTGTAAACCTAAGGAGCAAATTGTTGTTCTTCGATGGTGACAGGTTGTTCCGCATTTTTCTTAGAGATAATAGGGTCTAGGGGAGTTTCCACAGGAGGACTAGCGCTAGGCTTTAGAGAAGTGGAAGCATTAACAATACCACCGGAGACGATAATTTTGAATGCTTCTTCTACCGATAGGGATAAGTCGATCGCTTCATGGCGGGGAACAATAGCATACCAGCCACTGGTAGGGTTAGGAGTAGTCGGCACAAAAACACCAATCATATCTTCCGATAGGTGAGATTGAATGGTAGAGTCTGCTGATCCGGTCACGAAAGCCAGAGTCCAGACTCCCCGTCGGGGATATTCTATCAGAACCACCCGCCGAAACTTATCATTGGAGTCTCTGAGTAGAGTTTCCAGAAGTTGTTTGAGGGTTTTGTAAACTGACCCCGCCAAGGGAATGCCTTGTAAAATCTGTTCACTGAGGTTAAGTAACCACTGACCAGCGATATTTCTAGCCATCAGACCAATGAACAGAATACCCATTAATGGAACGGCTAACCCCACTAAAATATTAAGTAGATTGACCAGAATAGGATTAAGGCCATCAAAGGGGTTAACTTGTTTAGGAATGCGGGTGAGAAATTTAATCACCGCTGTAGCCACGGTAATACTAAGCCAGATAGTTGTCGCGAGGGGAATTACCACCAGCAACCCGGCAATTAAATCATTTTTTAAATCATGTTTGAAGTTTTGGAACACGGGGGTTCACTCTCCTGTTGACTAAAATGATGGGTTGGGAAAAATGGCGACTGCTTACCCAAAATGGGTGAGGGGACTGGCTGACTGAATCCGACCAAGAAGCCCAGGAGTTTTTGAGCCTAGAACATTCGTTTTCGCTGTCGGTGGTTAGCAACGGATTCAACTAATCCCATGGCTAGAAAATTACTTAGGAGTGCCGATCGCCCATAGCTTAGAAATGGTAAAGGGATACCTGTAACTGGTGCTAGTCCGATATTCATGCCAATATTTACAAATACTTGGAATATCAACATTGACAATACCCCGATCGCAATTAAGGAGCCAAAACTATCCTTAGCAGTTTGGGCAATAATCACCAATCGCAGGCAAATTATCCAGAATACCGCCAAAACAATAATACAACCTATAAACCCCAATTCTTCCCCAATGGCAGAAAAGATAAAGTCGGTATGCTGTTCGGGAATAAAATCTAGCTGAGTTTGAGTGCCCTGATACAAACCTCGGCCATATAACTGTCCCGAACCAATGGCAATGCGAGATTGAATTAAGTGGTATCCTGCTCCTAGGGGGTCTTGCTCTGGGTTTAAAAATCCAATCAGTCGCTGTTTTTGATAATCTTGCAGAAACCCCCATAAAATATCTCCTAATTTTCCGGCTCCCAAATTCATACCCAAGGCTAGAGGTCCGGTCACACAGCGCCAAGGTAAACTCCACCAGCCGACAAACCCCATGGCTACAGCCCAAATAATTCCAGCAGGTTGATAGACTGTGGTTAAAATAGCTGCACAAATGGGGGACAATAACAGGATTAACCAACCGGGATGGACATTGCCCCAATACAACATTCCCAGGGTAATCATACCAAAGACGAGGGAGGTTCCTAGGTTGGGTTCAATTAATACTAACGCCCAGGGAACGGCGGCGATAATCAGCATTTTGATGGTGTCTGGAATACTGGGTATCTTGACCTCGTGCAGAAGTGCTGCCAAAACAATAATTATCCCCACCTTGGCAAATTCGGAGGGCTGGACGTGAAAACCACCAATATTAATCCAGCGTTGGGCTCCTAGGGCTGTGGTTCCGATAAATTGAACGGCAATCAGCGATAGGTTAACGATAATATAAACTATCCATTTCCAATCGATTAGTCTTTCATAGTTACTCCTGGCAATTATCATCGCTAGGATTAACCCTATACCTCCGGTGATCCAGTGTTGCCACCAGTCTGTCAGTCCTTGGTTGATTTCTACGCTACGGATCATGATGCCGCCTAACACGGTGAGGGCGACACAGGCGAGTAATAAAAACCAGTCTATTTCTGCCCAAGGTGCTAGGGGCGATCGCCTATAACTTTTTAATCTGGCTCTGAAAAACATATAATTTGGCGCTTGTTTAACTGTTTAACTTTAACCTACCCATGGAAACAGGTACAATCAAATCACTTAGGTATCACCTTTTTTGATGGGTTCATAGAGATATTCAAAGGCGTTACCGTCCGGGTCGCGACCGTAAAAGGAAGCGGTACCGTCTCGGTGTTCGTGAATGGGGGTAATTTCTGCCCCTTGTTGTTGTAATTGCTGATAGGCTGTTTCTATTTCCGTGCGATCGCTAAAGACAAACCCAAAATGGGATCTGGCTTGGCTGTAGCCTGGACCTAGCAAGGCGAGTCCATCATCTCCCGCCTTTAAATAGGCCCAATCGCTATCTTGCCATACTAATTCCATACCCAGATTTTGGTAAAAATTGGCAGCAGTCTTAATATCTTGGACACAGATGGCCACATGACCTAGGCGTTTGAGTTGCATAATTCAGAGATTAGGGTTTATGGTTGCTATTTTACGAAGAAAGTGAGCAAAACCGCCCACTCTCCCCCACTGTCAATTACTTTAACCCGCCTTGACCAGTTCTTTGTCAGCGGTGCGATCGCTCTGGACCGGCGCACTCAAAGCCTCTTCTAGGGATGATTTCCCCAGACGTTCTTCTAGGATATCCATTACCGCCCGTCCAAAATCATTAGGGTTTCGTTTCCACGCTTCTAAACACACTTCCCCAAACAAGGACCCCAAGGGTTCTGGGTTCCACAGAAGTTTCCGGGCTGTCCAAGGCATCAAACTCATGGGATTATAATTGCGATCGAGTATACCGTTTTTAAAGGCATATTCTTCTAAATGGGTGTGAGGTTGTAAGCCAATAAAAAAGATGGCAGGTTCGACTTTATCCGCCCCAAAAATTGCCTCCAATTCCCGATGATAAGCAATGGTTTGGCGGATAGTGTCCAAGGTTTCATCAATTACATTAAACGAATAGTTAACAGACACCAAATCATTAAATCCGGCTGCTTTTAAATCGCGGCAATTTTCTAATACTACCCGCAGATTATATCCCATCCGCATTTTTCTGACTAATTCCTGTGAGCCGCTGGTGATACCGATTTCAAAATAATTCATTCCGGTTTTAACCATCAGATCACACAATTGGGGGGTGAGATTATCAGCCCGAATATAAGCCGCCCAATTGATATCATTCATGCCAGCATCAAGGATTTTTTGTAGCAGTTCGACCGCATCATCAATAAATCGACGGGCGGGGATAAATTGAGCATCTGTAAACCAGAAATTCCGAATGCCACGATGGTAAAGTTGCTTCATTTCTGCGACTACTTCATCAGCGGGATTAATCCTTACCTGTTTACCTTCAATTACGGTATAGACACAATAACAGCAGTTGTGGGGACAACCACGCTTAGTCTGAACACCGATATAAAAATCCCCGTCCTGAAAATAGTAGTCAAACTCCGGCCAAACTTCGCTGATATAATCATAGTTGCAGGCGGTTTTCTCAATATTAGTCGGTTTTTCATGAATCATGCGATCGCGTGGTTGAGTTTGTCCGACCACATAACAGCGTTCATTACTGAAGTCTTCACCCCTCAATAATTTTTCTAATAAAGCCTCTCCTTCCCCCACAGAAATAATTGTGCCATCAGGGAGACTCTCCCCTAATTGTTCATAAAACACACTCACCGCGCCGCCACCTACTAGCGCGCGCGCTTGGGGTTGATAGCGTCTGGCTCGGTTGAGTCCCTGCCGTACTAAACTGGTATTGCGCCACAGTTCGTTATAGTAGGATGCTGCTAACCGTAATCCCCCTAAAGCACCCCGCAACTTAACTAGGGGGTTTTTGGCATAGTAAAACTCAAAGGCATTTTGCAGAGGATTTCCGCCCCGTCCACCCACGGGAGCATAAATTTGGATATCCCGCCACGAAAATACTAACAGCGTCGGCTTAAACTCGTCAATGCAGCTATTGAGGGCTACACTATAGTCTAGGGGGGGAACAGTCCCTAAATCAAAGATTCGCTGTTCTACAGACCCAAATAGCTTATGTACATGGTCTGCTAGGTAAACTACCCCTATGGGGAAGATGGGGTTACAAGGGAGGCGAACGTATAGGATTTTTTGGTCCATGATTTTAAATGAGTGAATGGCTTGCTTATTAATATAACTTAACAATATAGCTGGCTGTTTTCATCTTACAATCATTAGCTGTGGCTGATGAATTTGCTGCGATCGCCTAATTTGAGCCGATTGGGTGATTGGTCAAATATATGAGAGTGGGTGGGTTCAAGGAAAAAATCATGATCGATTGGTAGTCCGGATTACAACCAATAGCGATCGCAAAGTGTTAGTTTGGCTGTATACCAAACTCATATTGCAATACTCCTTAACATGGCTCAAATTCTTGATCCCCTACCCTATAACAGTCCTGGCCGAGTTCTCTGCTGCTACGTTAACGCTACTAGCAATATTCAGATTGCCAGAATTAGCAATGTCCCTAATTGGTATTTTGAGCGGGTGGTGTTTCCCGGTCAGCGTTTAGTGTTTGAAGCTATACCAGAAGCACTTTTAGAGATTCACACAGGAAAAATGGCTAGTTCCATTCTATCCGATAAGATTCCCTGCGATCGTCTGCAAATTGACCAAGAACTCCCAGCCATTGATGAAGTCCACCCCAGTGCCGCAGCTATAGCTTACCATGAAAGGGTCACAGGTCGCAGTTCTGGAGCCAAGCCCTCAGTTTTAACAACTCCCGCTTTGAGTTCTATTGATTAACCAGTAGGGTGCGTCAGACCCAGATAATCGGAATCATCACCAGACCATGGAAAACTGACGCACCAAAGTAGGGTGCGTCAGACCCAGATAATCCGAATCATCACCAGACCATGGAAAACTGACGCACCAAAGTAGGGTGCGTCAGACCCAGATTATCTCAATCACCACCAGACCATGGAAAACTGACGCACCAAAGTAGGGTGCGTCAGACCCAGATAATCGGAATCATCACCAGAGTATCTACAACTGACGCACCAAAGTAGGGTGCGTCAGACCCAGATTATCGGAATCATCACCAGACCATGGAAAACTGACGCACCAGAGTAGGGTGCGTCAGACCCAGATTATCTCAATCACCACCAGACCATGGAAAACTGACGCACCAAAGTAGGGTGCGTCAGACCCAGATTATCTCAATCACCACCAGACCATGGAAAACTGACGCACCAAAGTAGGGTGCGTCAGACCCAGATAATCGGAATCATCACCAGAGTATCTACAACTGACGCACCAAAGTAGGGTGCGTCAGACCCAGATTATCGGAATCATCACCAGACCATGGAAAACTGACGCACCAAAGTAGGGTGCGTCAGACCCAGATAATCCGAATCATCACCAGACCATGGAAAACTGACGCACCAAAGTAGGGTGCGTCAGACCCAGATAATCCGAATCATCACCAGACCATGGAAAACTGACGCACCAAAGTAGGGTGCGTCAGACCCAGATTATCTCAATCACCACCAGAGTATCTACAACTGACGCACCAAAGTAGGGTGCGTCAGACCCAGATTATCGGAATCATCACCAGAGTATCTACAACTGACGCACCAGAGTAGGGTGCGTCAGACCCAGATAATCCGAATCATCACCAGACCATGGAAAACTGACGCACCAAAGTAGGGTGCGTCAGACCCAGATAATCCGAATCATCACCAGACCATGGAAAACTGACGCACCAGAGTAGGGTGCGTCAGACCCAGATTATCTCAATCACCACCAGAGTATCTACAACTGACGCACCAAAGTAGGGTGCGTCAGACCCAGATTATCGGAATCATCACCAGAGTATCTACAACTGACGCACCAAAGTAGGGTGCGTCAGACCCAGATTATCGGAATCATCACCAGACCATGGAAAACTGACGCACCAAAGTAGGGTGCGTCAGACCCAGATTATCGGAATCATCACCAGACCATGGAAAACTGACGCACCAAAGTAGGGTGCGTCAGACCCAGATTATCGGAATCATCACCAGACCATGGAAAACTGACGCACCAAAGTAGGGTGCGTCAGACCCAGATTATCGGAATCATCACCAGACCATGGAAAACTGACGCACCAAAGTAGGGTGCGTCAGACCCAGATTATCGGAATCATCACCAGAGTATCTACAACTGACGCACCAAAGTAGGGTGCGTCAGACCCAGATTATCGGAATCACCACCAGAGTATCTACAACTGACGCACCAAAGTAGGGTGCGTCAGACCCAGATTATCGGAATCATCACCAGACCATGGAAAACTGACGCACCAAAGTAGGGTGCGTCAGACCCAGATTATCTCAATCACCACCAGAGTATCTACAACTGACGCACCAAAGTAGGGTGCGTCAGACCCAGATTATCGGAATCATCACCAGACCATGGAAAACTGACGCACCAAAGTAGGGTGCGTCAGACCCAGATAATCGGAATCATCACCAGAGTATCTACAACTGACGCACCAAAGTAGGGTGCGTCAGACCCAGATTATCGGAATCATCACCAGACCATGGAAAACTGACGCACCAGAGTAGGGTGCGTCAGACCCAGATAATCGGAATCATCACCAGACCATGGAAAACTGACGCACCAGAGTAGGGTGCGTCAGACCCAGATTATCGGAATCATCACCAGACCATGGAAAACTGACGCACCAGAGTAGGGTGCGTCAGACCCAGATAATCGGAATCATCACCAGAGTATCTACAACTGACGCACCAAAGTAGGGTGCGTCAGACCCAGATTATCGGAATCATCACCAGACCATGGAAAACTGACGCACCAAAGTAGGGTGCGTCAGACCCAGATAATCCGAATCATCACCAGACCATGGAAAACTGACGCACCAGAGTAGGGTGCGTCAGACCCAGATAATCCGAATCATCACCAGACCATGGAAAACTGACGCACCGGAGCCATATCTGAGCCACTGCAATCAACCCGATCTGATATTAATATTGTGTTGATAGCAGTGAAGAACTCGTTAAAAATATGGATTCAGAAAATGTGGTTTTTCGTATTTCCCCAATTGTGCGAATAACCTTGCTAAGTTTGTATGGTGCGTTGATGATTCCTCTCCCATTCCTAGCTATCGTCGCCGATACACCCATTTCTCCCCAACTATTATGGGGAGGTATTATTTTAGGGGGTGTGGCTGTCTACGGGGCGCTGAGTGAGCGAGTAGTGGTGAACGATCGCACTATTGAAGTAACCTATCCGGCGTGGGTGCGACTGTTTTGGCGGCGGGGTTGGTGTTTAAATTGGTCAGAGGTGCGATCGCTACGTCCGAGAACCACCGGACAAGGCGGATTAGTTTATTATTTCCTCAGTGAGTCTGGGGAAGGTTATTTGCTACCCATGCGAATTGCTGGCTTTGGGAAGTTAGTGGCGATCGTGCAACAAAAAACCGGAATTGATACTACTGACGTGCGGCCTTTATCTCAGCCCTGGATGTATTTAATTCTGTTCTGTTGCACTCTCCTGTTAATCCTAGTCGATATTTGGACAATTGCCAACGTCTTTAACGCTTAGGTTAAATTCTCACCTTCCCCAAGGCTGATCAGATGTATGATCAGATTATCCCCCATGCCAATATTGTCGGGTGGGAGTGTTGGATACTGAACAGAGAGAGAGCGCAATTTGATGGCATACTGGCTATTCCAAGGTAATCCCAAATATTATCGGGTGCTTGATGGTATCCGTGATTTCCAGCAAATGCCCTGGTTAGTCACCCGCTACCGTAAAGATATCAGCGTCGGTGATGGTGTATTAATTTGGAAAGCCGGAAGCGCCGCCGGAGTATATGCCATTGCGGAAGTGATTGCACCCGCAGAGCCCCTCAAAGACATTCCCGATCGCAACTACTGGATTGATAAAACTCGCTTAGGTTATAAACCCTGCGCCCAAATCAAATTCACTACCAAGCTCTTAGATAACCCCCTACTGCGGTCCGACTGTAAACAAGATCCCATCCTCCAAACCCTGTTAGTAATTCGTGCCCCCAACAGTACCAATTTTAAAGTTACAGATGAACAATGGCGGCGAGTCCATGAGTTAACCGGTGGAAATTGATGTTAAAACTTCAGCAGGTCTCTGTCAAATCTCCCATTATCCTTAAACCCCTCTTGCTGGATATTTCTACCTGTGTTCAACCAGGCGATCGCATTGCTTTAATGGGAGTTTCTGGGTCGGGGAAAAGTCTGTTGTTGCGATTAATTAATGGGTTAATCTCTCCCTGTAGTGGTTCTCTGTATTTCGGGGATACTAATTATCAAAATATTGACCCGGTTTCCTTACGCCAAAAAATCACCTTGGTTTTACCGGAAACTAGACTTTTGGGGATGACCGTTTATGAAGCGATCGCTTACCCCTTACGGTTGCGAAAAATCCCTAAAGATGAAATCACAACACGGGTTAATCTCTGGTTAGAAAGGTTAGCAATTCCCCCCGATATTCTACCCCTAACCGACGTGCAACTTTCCAGCCGACAGCAACAATGGATATCTCTGGCTAGGGGTTTAGTTATTCAACCGGATATCCTACTATTAGATGAACCGACGGCTAACCTTAACCCACAACAGCAACAGTCTTTGGCACAAATTTTAACCGATTTTTATCGGGGTGAAAATATGGCGATCGTCGCTACCCATGACACTGATTTTGCGAGTCAGTTCGCCACTAGGGTTTGGTATCTTCACGGCGGAGAGTTAGTTGATGACCTGCCAGTAGAACAAGTCAATTGGGCTCAATTTACTGAGGTTTTACACTCTCAAAAAACCGCAGTTGCTCAAGAGTGGGATAATCTCTAATCAGCAATTATTCCCCCAAATATGTCTGGTCCGAAAATCCCCAAATCGCATAAGTTTTGCTAATTCATCCCGCCAGATAAATTTAATCTTCCAAAGATTGTTAAGAATTATTACAATTTTATCGCGAATAGCTGTCAAAAAGTTGACGAGATTATGGGGGTTGTGCTACCATCAAATAAATCGCACCCAAGGGGTTACTATGTCTACTTGCAAAAATACAGGCTAAAACCCCGATTCTGTCGCGAAAAAAGTTATTCTCCCAGCACAAATAAAAAATCACGATGCACGAGTTTTTGGTGGAGAGGCGATCGCCTTTTTTTACCCCCCTTGACAAAAACGACATTTTGTGCATAGCCCCTCCTGAGACGGTAGTGGGAGGCTAAAATACTGCTAACTGGTGCTTTAAGTAGATAAATATATGGATGCTGGATGCGATCGTCTATAAATGGTCCTTTTGGTTAACCTAGATACTCCACCATCAAACAGCCCAGCCCTTCTTGAGGGGTGTTGGGGGAACCATTCAGCTCCCATGAGAGCCAAAACCGCTATATAATCTCAATCTCACCTTTTTCTGACAGCGTCCAATCTGAAGCATTAGTTTTAATCAGTTTAGCCGGTCTAATCAGATTAAACTTCAACGGATTACTCCGAGGATTACCACGACAATCAAACAAATCCTTGCCCGAACTATCGTACACAGCCTTCTCCATGCTTTGACTATATTTTGGAAATAGCCAAAACTCCGAACTATTTCCTGTAGTCGCAACAGCTTGGTATGAACCTTTGGTAGCGGCATTCAAAATTAGTGGTTGCGCGGTATTGCTCCGGCGCTTATTGTACATTTCGTCCGGTTCATCAACTGCTACTATGGATACATTATGAGACCAAGAATAGTTATCATTATAGTCATTAACAATCTTTTGTATTTCAGGTGGCAATTGGTTTTTAATGGGCTGATTTTGCTCATAAGTAGCCGGTGGATTTAGTAACATTTCGATTTCAGACTTAAGTTTTCTTTTGTCAGATTCGAGCGTTTCTTTATCGGCTTTTAACGTAAAAATTTCATTCATTAATTTTTTTTGTTCAGAGGCGTCTTTTTCTCGTTCTTGCTCTAAACTTTGAACCTCCTGCTGCAAATTTTGTATTGTAGTTGTCTGCAATTGAGTATAATCACTATTTTGCCGAGCCAAATCCTCGACCTGCTTTTGTAGATCTTGATTAGAATTAGATAAATTAGTGACTTGATCATTTAATGCTTGATTTTGATGTTCTAGGGCTGCAAGTTTTCCTTCATAACTGTCTATCAACTGTGGCGATACTCCCCCTAAATTTTGGCTATATCCGGGAGTCTGATTTGCAGTCTCCGCAATACTATCCAAGGTTTGTTTTAACTCTTCCAGATATTGGATAATTTGAGTCGAACTAGGATAGTTTTGAAAATATCCTGGAAGTAACTGTGACAATGAATTGTTAATTGAAGATTGAATATCATGAAGTGAAAATGAAGCACTATCCCCTTTATTATAAAGATCCAATACATTGTCATTGATAATTTTTAAATCTCGTGATGAATTTGAAACCACTTCATTGAGCGTATTTTCAAGAGAGGCTAGGCGCTGGGTAATCTTTGTATATTCATTAGGAGGACGTGAGCTTGGTTTCTGTAGAGATTGAGGAGGTTGTCCATTTTGGGTCTGAGGCTGTCTTCTTTGTGAACGGATTAAATTAGGCTTGTATAAATAGATGAGTATAAAAATTATAACTATAGTAACTACTATTATAATTATAGTGACTACTATAGTAGCCAAAATTTGCGGTACAGAATTATTGGAGTTGGTATGTTGCGATGGGGTTGGTTGAACTTGCTGAGATGCCGGATTCGTTTCTGAGGAAGAAGGTGACTGAGTTAATTGTTGGTTGGCGGACTGTCGGATTAGACCCAACTCCCTGTTGATGTTCGATAAAGATTCTGTCAATGAATTTATATCGGCAACTCCTAGGGTGGGATTTAATCCACCATTTAAGCTATCAGTTGGTGTCAATATGCCATCAATTGTATCGATGTCTTTTTTTATGATGTTCCTAGAAATTTGACTAATATTCAACAGTTGATTATCAGTCTCCCACCTCTCCCACCTCTCTTTAAACTCCGACCACTGATTTGGAAAATCTGCCGGAATAGGGTTAATATCATTCCCCTGAATACCCCTATTATCCATCTCATAGCTACGAGCTTTGAGACTTGATTCAAGATTCTGAATTTTCTGGGTTAGCTCCTCCAAATCGTTCAAAGGGACTGAAGGAGCGTTTGCGTTTTCTGTAGCAGGAGAGGTGGCGGGTAGTTGGCTGCTACCCGTGTCGGGCGGTTGTGATGTACAGCCACCCAGAAGGCTGACAGATAACACCGCCACGGAAAGTGTCTTCAAAAGAAGTTTCTGATTGTTCATGGGTTGGATTTACTTGATGTTTTCGAGTAAAGCTTTCAGTTCCAAAATAAACGGGGGTTCCTTGCGAATATCATTGACATTACCTGTCATATTCAGCAACTTGTCATCAAGGGTTGTATTTGTATCACGCAGCAGCCTTTCCCGTCTTCTTTCATCTCTATATGCTTCTAGGGGCTTAATGCTTTGAATTTTCAAATCAGTTAATGCCTTATGAAACTCATCGAGAAAATTTTCTAAGTAATTCAGTTTAGCAACCTTAAATGTATTGACCTCCTCCGGAAGTTGTAGGCGATCGCTCCACGAAATTTCTTCTCCATTGACCAGACAATCTTCCCCAGCAAATGGCTCTTCATCTTCTTCTTCAAGCCCCGTTAGCCCTGTTGCGTTTTGATCTAACACCAAACCACAAGCCACTTCTGCCTTGGGTTGACTGCTCAAAAACGTTCTTTCTCCTCTGTCGGGGAAACCCGATCCTTTACTTAACATTCGGCTGAATAAACGATGAGCATCGCAGTCTGAATCAAACAGCCCCCCAGGTGAAAGCCAGTGGAAAATACGGCAACCATTGCCCCCAATATAAACGGGTGTATTATCTTGGCGATCGTATTTTCCTTCTAAGTGCAGAGCTTGTAAAATGGAGCCGACATAGTAATACAACCCAGAAATCCCGATCGCCGTTCTCTGCAAGATGTATTGCAAGTCCGGATCATCATCTATCAAACCGCGCTGCTTCCTCAGCCATTCTTCCCCTTTCTCAGACAGAACCGCATTCAACTTGGCATAAAAGGCTTCTTCTTTATTTCCACTAGCCAGGCTGTCAATATTAATCTTAAATTGCTGCTGGACAAATCGGGGTTTCTGTTTGAAAAATTGGGAGAAGAGCAAATTCCCCGCCAACAAAACAGAGCATTGGTGAATGAGTTTACGCCTCACCCAAATCGAGATATCAGAACTGCCTCCCCCCATGTCAATGCAGGTGGTATAAAGCAAATTTTGTCCTTCCTCAGCATAAAAGTATTGGGCTAAGGCAACACTTTCGGAGCGGTAATATATTCTTGGATTCGGATCTAATGGCGCAAATTGGAGTCCGGTTTGGTTGGGTAAATCTTCAATGATTCTTTGCCAGTTGGTTCTATATTGGCTTTTATCGTTAGGAGAAAACGAAGAGGGGTAGGAAAACGTCCATTTGAGGATTCTCACCTGATTCTTGGTTGCTTCGGCAGCGATCACCAAAGCTAAATCTTCCAAAAATCGTTGGTTGTCGTCGTTGTTGCCTCGTTTCCACTTAAGGTCTGTTTTAATGTCATCATGCTCGGGATTAAACATATCCAGATTTTGGGATTCTGGAATATATATCCGACCATCAAAAATTCGTTCTTGTTCTCCTCTCGTTCCCAGGGTGGTGAGTACCGTTGCCAGGGGAAATTTTTGGGGAACAGGAGAGAAGAAATATTGATAAAGTAAACTCGAACGCTTCCCGCCCATGATTGCTGTCACTTGCAGATTTAAGGGCGATAGTTCCAGAGGTCTTGCTGTATTGTTGATGCTATAGTAAACGTTAGTGAATGAAGTGCCAAAATCGATGCCAACAGTCCAGGTTTTATTGGGGTTTCCGTCGGGGATTCTTGGTGGCGTTTGCAGGAGAATAACCCCCAAAGTTAAGTCGGGATACTCTTCAGATTGGCAGGTCACAAATCCGGGAAAATTTGGCAGTCGGCTCAGTTGAAAGTCATCGATAACGGGGGGATGTACTGCCTCTACATTCGGAAACTGTACTCGGAAAGTTTTTTCAGTTTCAACTTTCTTAAAGTAGTAAAAGGCATAATACTCTCGCCATCCGGTGGCTTGGAAATTTGGCCAAACTTCCAGGACAGGAACCTCGTTTAAGGCATGATCTTCGATAATGGGATACTCTCGCTCAATGCGATACTCTCCCTCAGACAAGGGCAGAGTGAGGCTGACTTGTACTCCCGGTGTCGTTCCAATTTGAGTGGGTTTCAGTTCAATTTTGCTAATTAGTTCCTCTGGGGTAAAGTAGTTGAGGAGTTGGGGATTGATGGGAAGGAGGGGAGTGAGGTGATGTTCGTTGTTCTCCGAATCTAAATAGGTGACATTTTCATATCCCTGGGGCATTAGTCCGCCGGGTAATTGATTGGCTTCTTCGATAAAATAGAAGTCTTTTAAAAAGATGTCGGCGACGCAGAGATAATCTTCATTGGCTTTAAGCTTTCTTTTAAACTCCTCTAGGTTGAAGTTGACCAAACTGGTGTCGTAGATCCAGATATCTTTCTGTTTTTTATGAATCCATTGATCGAGCAGGGTTTGGCGATCGGGAATAATATATAGAGCTTTTTGACCAATATTCATTCGGGGCATCAACTGGACGCTAGAAGGCATGGCTTTCTCCCCAATCGGGGTATTGAATGCTCCTAATGGTCCTCCGTAAATGGGAACACCAAAATAATTAGCTTTTTTAGAGGGTCTGAGGCGTTGACCGGCTGGCGCGCTTCCCAGGGCTGTTTCTAATTCGGTTTGAAATTCGTTAACCAGTTCTTTGATTGTTCTGACATATCCTGATTCTCTTGAACAAGTTTCGACTTGAGCTTTCAGGTTATCCAGCCACAGCCACAGTTGTATTTTCTCGTCCTGTGTCAGGTGATCTTCTGGGGTAAGGGGCGATCGCAACTTTCCTTCCTGCCACCAAGGCAAGCCAGTCCAGTCCCCATCAGCACTCGGACATAGGAGGGTACTGGGGGAAGTCATCCCCACTGGGCGATCGTTCCATAAAAACAGAAAAATCTTTGTCCAAGGATTAGTTCGACCCGCATCTAGGGAATAAACACTCCTGTTTTGATCCGGAATCAGTTCCAGCAAAGAACTGATCAATTTATCTTGAGGATGCCCAGTCAAATCTAAAAATTTGGCGCGAAGGTCAAATCCTTGGACTTCTGCCAGAGCGATCGCCGCTAACATTCCTTTCCATTGTTCTTGAAAAGCCGAACGCAAGGGATGGGGACTGTTGTCCGTCAGCACCATTTCGACCCACAGGGGACGTGCCCAGATATCGGGAATTGAACAAACATTTCCCGTTTCTCTTCCATCTGGCAAGGCGAGGCTGTTCGCCAGGCTATCGAATGTTACATTAGTGCTACGTTGCCACTGTCCATGTCCGTCCATTCCGACAGACGCACCGGGTTTTAAGGGAGGCAGAAATAATTTGGTTGCAGATTCAGGGTTTGATACCATGATAATTCAATGATGACAACTGAATGATTTACAGATCGCGATCAATAATAATTTTATAGAGTGATTTTGCCAGACCAATTGCCCCTCTATTATTGGGCGAATCTATATCCCTAGGGTTAAGTTTCGATAAAATGTCGTTGATTTCCTTGGTTTTATCGTCTGGAACTAGGTTGGAAAAATCATTTCTTTCCATCTCCTTGAGAGAACCATTTTTATCCAAGAAAACCTCCCAGTTAAACCATTTAATCGACGGTTCGGAACGACCGATCGCACCCAACCATTGCAAGTAATTGGTACACCAATCGCTAATGGCTTTAATGTGATCTTGTTCGTCTCTCAGCTCCCTGGGTCTAAAGAATTTGAGAGACCAGGCAACTTGTTTCGGTTTGTCGCGAGCGTGTTCGAGATCCGGAGCGATCGCCGCCAGCCATGCAAAGGCGAATCGAGTCGCCGCCACCACCCGGCTTCGCACCAGATTGAATTCGGGAATATCGCTCCAAGTCAAGGCCTCCGGGTTTTCTCGACTCAGCAGCATCACCTGACGTGCTGCAGGTTTGTCTGTCACTAGAAAATCCCGCAGCGCTAACGCCCCATAAAATTCCAGAAAATGGGGAGGATTCCGCTGATCGTTCCCTCCGGGACTAAATTTTTCTACAGATGAAAACCTGGGGAGTCCGAGCATATAAACACTATCAAACTTGAGTTCAGTTTGGTTGGCATAGTACCGCAAAGCTGCCTCCGTTTGGAGAATAAAGTCCTGCGATCGCGCCAAGACCTTTTCATTTTTATAATCCTGGGTTGGATGAAATTGGAAGTAGGGGAGCAAGAGCAAGCAGCCAAATTTAATTTTTCCGAGTAAATTTTCCCCATCCGGTCCCAGCTTGTTGGCCAGCAATCGCCCCAGGGTGGGCAACCCAGCCGCCCCGGTGCCACCAAAAATCGAACCGCACAAAAACACCTTCGGTGAGTTCCCGCCTTGACTGTCTGCATTAATCTGTTGGATCAGAGCGTCCCAGTTGGCATCCTCTCTCCCTTGTTGGGTCAACTGGCTGATAATCGCCGCACCGATGGCGGGTCTGCCTTTAAATCCTTTCGTGAGGTGGAGGTCGCGTTCTTCCTTGGGGTAAAGAACATCAAACAAAAGTTTTTTCTCGTCTTCATCTTGACTGTATGGGAAGGCATCTTCGAGGGTCGCATCCGTCCGTTCAAAAACAGACCATGCTCCACCTTGAATCGGATCGATTTTTGAACTCATCCAGGGTCGGGATGGATGAACATTAAAATGTTGGTGACAGTCTTGGTAAATCTTCCGGGTGTTGTTGGTAGCGGAGGCATTGCCATTTCCCGTATCAGGATCGATTAACAAAATTTGCAAATCTTCGCTCCTCTCGTTATGGGAAAACAAACCCACTGCCGCAGCATGAATCATGGATTCAACGAGTTTGGCTCCCGTGCCACCAATGGCAATAATGTAAGCAGTCATCAGTTTAGTCTATCCTCAAAACACGGCGAATTTCAAAGGCTAACGGCACCACATGGGCTAGGGGTGAAGGAGTCGATACGGCAGTGGAAAGCCAGAACGTCAACACCATATTGAGGAGCAGAAAACCCACAAACCAGGGGAATGCCGCTGTGCTGGCTTTTCCGAATACCCAGATATTGCCGATTAGAACCAGCAGCGGCAACAACAGCACAATCCACCATTTCACCATCGCCGATTTGGTGTCCTTGGGAGCGAAATGTCGCCTCATTTGGACAGCCATCATGTACCAGATCACGCTGCCAATTAATGAGACTGACCATACAATCAGGGAGGCCCTCTCAAAGATACTCGCAACCCACCTTGTCGGATCGACATCCCATAAAGCAATAGAGCCACTCCTAAACAGCCAGCTCTGAATGGGAATTACAATAGCGCCCGCCGCTATCGCTAAAAACCAGCGCAATATTTCTAGCCCGCGACCTTCGAGATCAATCATTTTTTGGAAACTGCTTTAGCAGTAATTTGTACTGTATTTGTTGTTTGATGATATGATTTTTAAATCACCATACACAAAACCAGCTTTTTTTTTGTATATTTTGATACATTTTACAATTCTTAACACAAAACCGGGACTAGAAAAAGCGGGAGTTATTACCATGCTGAAAAAGGGATTTCAAGTGACAATGATGATTTTCTGTCTGTCTCTGGCTGCTTGTGCGCCAAAGCAGATCACCAAAGATTGCGACTTGCCGGGGATATGGGTGGAAACCGAGGAAGTCAACAGTTCGATTACCCCCATTATCCAAATTGATGGTACTCCCTCTATGCAGGG
The DNA here is from genome assembly GCF_026000695.1 of Limnospira platensis NIES-39. Taxonomy (GTDB): domain Bacteria; phylum Cyanobacteriota; class Cyanobacteriia; order Cyanobacteriales; family Microcoleaceae; genus Limnospira; species Limnospira platensis. The sequence goes on along the minus strand of NZ_AP026945.1, from coordinate 1,154,142 downwards.
GTTTGTGACGATTCCCACCAGTCGCTATATTCGCACTCTCAGGCTGATTGATACGGTTGTCACCACAGCTTTTGCTAATTCTCAACCACCTCAATACTACCGTTTTGGCATGGCAAGAAGCCGATTCACGGATGAAAGCTCTTCCTTAAGTGCACAAAAACCGTGGTTTTATGATCGTACCCTTGAAAAATTGTTAGATGCTGATCTCGATGTGGCGATCGCACCTGTGGAAGGCAACCCTAGAGAGCAAATTTCCATTATCATAGTCGATCTGTATCAGCAAGATGGGGAAATTGCTAGAGTTCTCAATAGCTTGAGAGTCAACTATTTGGAGAAAGGACTCGCTGTCGGCATTTTAGCGGTTAAGAGTGAATTTGATGGAATCGTCTATGATATTGGACTGAACAATGAATCGGTTCAGTACCGGACGACGCAAAATCAACCGGAAGGTTTCCAGCCTTTTTATGTTTTGGTGTTGTCAACCTATGAAAATGTAGCCCATTTTTTCGATCGCATAAAAACCGCCAGTCAGAGTGAAGGTTTAAACTTTACAGATGATAAGTTTGTGATTTTTTATCCTCGCTTTTTATCGGAACCATTGAGATTAAATATCGACCCCAATCCCGGCAACTTTAATAATGTTGATGGTATTCGACGATTGCATACCATCAATGATGGCAACGTCATGGTTTCAGTAGGCGATCGCCAAACCACAGAAATTTTGATGTTGACGAATCCCAACAGCCAGGACAAGAAGATTCCCTATCAAATTCCTTATCAAGGTTTACCTTATTTACTGCCGATTAATGATATCCAAGTAGAAGTTTCCCCAAGCATCTATAACTCGGAGGATAGGAGTTTTGTTCCGTTTAATCCCAATCCCATCCAATTCCATAACTGGAATATCGACGGCAATAAATTGAATTTCGATATCAACTTTAATACCAGGGTGATGACCAGTGGAGTTTACTGGTTTACCGTAGATTTATCACCTAAAAGTCTGCAATCACCCCCTTGGTGGACTGAATGGAATCTACGGGAAAATGAACCATTCAAGGGGGGTACAACCTATAATTTATTGCCTTTTATGGAAAACTTAAAAAAGCTGAACTTAGAACTCCACCAAGATACAGGAATGGGTCGATTGTGCTACCTTCTTCACCAAAATTTTTAGGGATGCAGTTACCTATAAACAACCCAATCGCCTGATACTTTTTTAGCCAGATTAAGCATCCCCCTAAAACACTGCTAACTGGTGCTTTAAGTCACGAATGGCGGCGCTGGTGTTGCGCTGATAGGCAATTTCTAAACATCGGGCGACCACATCAGCCAGGTTCACCTCCGGGAAATATTGGCTTTGGGATTTCACCTGATACTCATCCCCTTGCAGTTGGTAAATCAACAGTTGTTGTTGACGAAATAACCACACTTCCGGGACTCGATATGGGAGATAATCCAGAATATCTGAATAGCTGGTGACATCAATTTCCAGGACTAAATCCGGCGGCGGGTCCTTGCGCCAATCAATCCGTTCCTTACCCGAAACTGCTTGCCAATGGTTAATATAAAAGCAATAGTCCGGTTCAATGGCGCTTTGTTCTGGTAGTCCCATGGTCACTGGAGTAAAGGAATCATATTCGCGCCCTGTCCAATCAAGCAACACTTTGATGATGTCTGCAATTAGGCTGGCATCTCGTCCGTGTTTGGGTAAAGGAGACATCAGCAACACTTCTCCAGAACGATACTTAATTCGGGGAATAGAACCGTCACCCCGGCTCAAGCATAATGTCTGATACTCCTGCCAGGTTCCCGGTAGCTTTACCACACTGCCTGCTGGTAGTTTAATCTCTTCGGGAGAAATGACTGCATACATGATTGAGTCCCTCAAAGGGGGGTGAACTATTGCCTTCCTATGTTAAATCTTTCCCGATACTCTGGAATTATCCCCCCAAAGATGTCTAGTCTCCCCATTACATAACTTTTGCTAATTCATACCGCCAGATAAATTTAATCTTCTCAAGATTGTTAAGAATTGTTACAATTTTATCGCGAATAGCTCTCAAAAAGTTGACGAGATTATGGGGGTTGTGCTACCATCAGATAAATCGCACCCAAGGGGTTACTATGTCTACTTGCCAAAATACAGGCTAAAACCCCGATTCTGTCGCGAAAAAAGTTATTCTCTCAGCACAAATAAAAAATCACGATGCACGAGTTTTTGGTGGAGAGGCGATCGCCTTTTTTTACCCCCCTTGACAAAAACGACATTTTGTGAATAGCAAGGGAACCGAAAGGGGGAAAAGGTTACTGGGAGGGCTGTATAGGGTAATCTTCAATGGTTGATGATTAATTGCGATCGCACCCTTCACCCCTTCACTCCAGCCCGTACCTTCCGGTTGAACTTTCCCCCCCCCAGAGTGTTTTAGAAAACTTCTCAGGCTGAACTATCCAGTCGGGGGAAACAGTTAAAAGCCGCCGGAATTTATGATATTTAAGCACTGGGTATGATGACTTTGATTTCAGTCTGCCAATTAAAATCATCTGCATTAAATGTATATAGTTTGCTCAGTTGATGCCATAGATATCACTTCTGGCGATCGCGTCCTTTGCGCCAATATCGGCTACCAACCAATCAAATTCTCGTTCGAGTTCTTCCAATTCTTTTCTGTCGATATTTTGGGGATGGGTTAAATAGGGGGAAAATGAATCCTTCTGTCGGGCTACCAACTTGAACGCCGCCACAACTTCTTCGATAACGGTAATTTGTTGGGGCGTGAGACCGCTTACATCAATTATTTTAGGGTTCATCGCGGGTTAGGAAATGCCGAAAATTACACATTTATTATGGTAGCAGTTCTCCGCCAGGGTGGGAACTATCAATCCCATCATAGCGATCGCACCTCGGTAGTTATTTTGACTCATCTCTGTCTCCGCTGGTCCCCCCATTACATAACTTTTGCTAATTCATACCGCCAGATAAATTTAATCTTCTCAAGATTGTTAAGAATTGTTACGATTTTATCGCAAATTACTCTCAAAAAGTTGACGAGATTATGGGGGTTGTGCTACCATCAGATAAATCGCACCCAAGGGGTTACTATGTCTACTTGCCAAAATACAGGCTAAAACCCCGATTCTGTCGCGAAAAAAGTTATTCTCCCAGCACAAATAAAAAATCACGATGCACGAGTTTTTGGTGGAGAGGCGATCGCCTTTTTTTACCCCCCTTGACAAAAACGACATTTTGTGAATAGTAAGGGAACCGAAAGGGGGAAAAGGTTACTGGGAGGGCTGTATAGGGTAATCTTCAATGGTTGATGATTAATTGCGATCGCACCCCCTCTACAACGCGGTTCATTCCGACAGAATTAGAGGCTTTAAACAAAACCCGATCGCCGGGTTTAAGGAATGCGAGAACCTTATCAATCATCAACTGATGAGCCTGGGGGGAAGCGAGGTCTTGAATATCAATAAAATCGACTCCCATAGCCCCCTCAGCCATAGCTTGAGCCTCAGCCAAATCCGCCAAAATAAATAAACCATCCAAATTGAGCCTTTCAGTTTCCGCCCCCACTTGCTGATGAAATTCAAGCGATCGCTCACCCAACTCCTTCATAGTCCCCAACACAGCAATATGTCGATTACCCGGAGTTTCCGCCAACAATTTTAACGCCGCCAAAGTCGATTCTAAACCGGCATTATAGGTTTCATCTAACAACATAATATCATCAGCCAGGCTATAACGTTTAGCTCGTCCTTGTGGCATTTGAAGGGATAAGCCAGTGCTGATGGGTGCATAAAGTTCTTCGGCGGAAATCTCCCAACCAGCGATCGCCCTAAGCACCGCCAAAGCCGCCAAAAAATTCGAGGCATTATGAGACCCTGGTAAGGGTAAAGGTAAATCAATTCCCTCCACCCGGATAGTTTCATGTCCTAATAATTCACCCTGTAAAATTCCCCCCTCCAAACCATAGGTAATAGTTGTTCCCGCCCAAACCTGAGTGGCTGTTGACATGAGGCGGCGGTTATCATGATTAAGCACAGCGATTGATGTATCCGGCATTTCCGCCAGCAATTCACACTTAGCACGAGCGATCGCATCTTCCGAACCCAAGCGGCCGATATGAGCAGTTCCCACATTCACAATTACCCCCACAGTAGGACGGGTTATGCGAGTTAAATCCGCAATTTCTCCGGGTCCGCGCATAGCCATTTCAATGACAGCAAAATCATGATCAGAGCGCAATTCTAGGAGAGTTTTCGGGACTCCTATTTCGTTGTTGTAATTACCGAAGGTTTTGTGAACCTTACCATGATGAGAAAGTACAGCGGAAATCAGTTCTTTAGTAGTAGTTTTTCCCACGGAACCCGTCACCCCAATGACAGGAATAGGAAAGCGATCGCGCCAACTGCGTGCGAGGGTCTGATAAGCCTGTAAAGTATCAGCCACTGGAATTAAGGGAAATTCCGGGTGAGAAACAGCAAATTCCCGACTAACCACCGCACAAAGGGCTCCTTTAGCGATCGCCGCCGCCACAAAATCATGTCCATCAAAGCGATCGCCCGGCAATGCCACAAACACCTCTCCCCGTTGGAGGTTACGAGTATCAGTTGTGATACCAATCACCGGGAAGTTAGCAGACGCATCACAGGATACTTCCCCATTTATTGTTAAAATCTGCAACAGTTGGGTCAGGGTAAACAGCTCAGACATAATTGATCGCATCTACTCCCATCAATAGGAATTAGTAACCAGAGGCAATTTTGGCAATAACCGAGAGTTATAGTCAAGATTGCCATGGCGGCATTTAGCCCAAAATCATTATAATGTTTGGGTTGAAATTCACAAAAATTGCCAACTTTTGTTAACACTCTAAAGTTTGCCATCGCAATTATACAACCCTGAGTTCAATGAATAATATACCAGGCGATCGTCATAATCGACCTACATCCCCCGAAGAACAGGAACTATATAATCACTGGCTAGAGCAGGTAGAAACCCAAAGTACAGATATCCTGTTGGAGCGCTTCCGGCTGCTTTTTATCCAAGGAACAGGCTACCCCAATCATCAGATAGTCCAATTGATGCGGAAGTTGTTACGGGCGAAACACATTGAGGGTGACTTTAATTTTATCATCAACCGATGCTGCTACATTCTGATCAACAGATGGCACACCCACCCAGAACGCCGACAAGGTATTTATCGCCTGGTTGATCTATTTGATAGCCAAAAGTCAGTTTATACTGCATCTTCTGCTATCAAGTCCCGATACATTCAGCAACTATCCTATTTAGTTAACAACTTCCGAAACAGCCCCCAGTACCAAACCATGAAACGGTTTGCTGAGGTTTTGTGTGAGCCATTACAATCTAGCCCAAGTATGATTGAGAGTCAACCCCTGAGAACCCTAATTCCCCGTTATCCATACTTATACCGATATTGTCTAATTAACGATGATAGTCCCTACGAACATCAACAAATGATTCAGACAATTAAGTTACAGAAACAGAAAAAATTTGAACTGGAATTGTCTAAATATGCCTTGTACCAAATGCGACAAAACGCCCGATCTACGAAACCACAAGAACTGACCACTACCGCCACGCTTGCTGCGACTAACCCGACACTCCTGAGCAACGAGGAGCTATTTTTTGCTCTACAGTAATTTGTGGGTAAAGTGCAAGGGTCCAATACTTATCGAGACTTAGCCCATAGGTTTATCTCCCATACCAATGATCACCAAACCTTTAGGGACTTTAAATCCGATTTGTATGAATACCTCAGTGACAACCCTTTTAAGTCCAGTTACCTGAATAGACAATTTTACGAAAAACTGTATAAGCAGTTACAAAATACTATCCCCCAAAGTGATGAGCAACCTTTTAATGAGTTCCTGATGTTGAGAACCTGTTCTCAACTGTTAAACTACCTGGTGGTAGAGAGTCCCCAAAAACCTCAGCATTTCGTGTTTATCGATCTGATCGCCAATATTGGTCCGACCTTTATGGTCAGCTTGTTACTGAAAATTGTACTGCTGTGTCGTCAGGTTAAGCCTTCCTTAGAAAAACGGTTCTCGGTGCTGTTCAACCATTATGAATCATCCTCTACCCAAGGGCTACAGTGGCTGGTGAAGGTTCTGGAAAACTTGAATGTGGCTTTGACTACCAATTTTGGCAAAGTTGACCTGTCCTTTATTCGCTAGGGGAATCAAAGAAGAGGGGGAAGAAAAGGCGATCGCATAGTGATCAAAATCATTGTTGTCGATCAGGAATTTTGTGATAGAATTGTCTGCGTGAGTCAGCTTCGGTTCTGTACTTCCCAATCGGTTACAGATCTAGTTACAGATTCTGCCTATTCTGTGTCGGCAGGTATTGCTCCGAAACTGAGTTATGTCAAGCGTGTTAATGTTGGAGTCATTCCATGTCGATATACGTCGGTAACTTGTCCTATGACGTTACCCCAGATGATTTAAGCGCAGCTTTTGCTGAATACGGAACAGTTAAACGGTCAATGATCCCTACAGACCGAGAAACTGGGCGATCTAGGGGCTTTGGCTTTGTGGAAATGTCTAGTGAAGATGAGGAGAAAGTCGCCATAAATGCCCTCGACGGGGCGGAATGGAAGGGTCGTTCTCTGAAAGTCAATAAAGCCAGACCCCGAGACAACAATAGACAGCGCGGAGGTTTTAATCGGGATTATTAGTAAAGATAAACATCAGTTTTTAGCAGCTTCAGAATAAGCCACAATATTAGAGAGACGGGTTTTGCGGAGTTAGCAGAACCCGTTTCCTTTATCGTTAAGCTGTCCTTATGCCTGGGTTTTTCTACCCATTATTTCAGATGAGCATAGATCAAGAACTAGACAATACTATTTCAACTTTTGCTGATATTGAGGCTGAGTTAAACCTGCGTCATGCTCAAGATGTCCTGCGGGACTTGGTGAAAAATCTCGACTTGACCTCCTCAGAACGTCAGGGACTCGAATCTGATCTCAGTGGCTTACAACAGATGCTTGATAAACTAGAGCATACCTCTATACAAATTGCGGTTTTTGGTATGGTGGGCCGTGGGAAATCTTCGATTTTGAATGCCCTATTGGGTCAAACGGTATTTGCTACGGGTCCCACCCATGGTATTACTCGGACCACAGAAGCTAAACCCTGGCAGGTGGAAGGCGAAAACCTCACGGGCGCAATGTCTTATCGTATTTCTCAGGTTGAACTTATTGATACACCGGGTATTGATGAGGTTGACGGTCAGACCCGCGAACAAATGGCGCGTCAGGTGGCAGAAAAAGCTGATTTATTGCTATTTGTGATTGCGGGCGATATCACCCAGGTGGAATATCAAGCCCTCTCCTGGCTGCGAGATGCCGGAAAACCAATGCTTTTGGTGTTTAATAAGATTGATCAATATCCACCTGGCGATCGCCAAGCTATTTATGAAAAAATTAGGGATGAGCGAGTGCGGGAATTGCTCTCTCCTGATGAAATTGTCATGGTAGCGGCCTGTCCCTTGGTGGCTTCGGCGGTGCGCCGCCCTGATGGTCGTTTTCAAACTCAATTGACCCGAGGGGAACCTCAAATTAATGACCTCAAATTAAAGATTCTCGATATCTTAGACCGGGAGGGTAAATCTTTAATCGCCCTTAATACTATGCTCTATGCGGAAGATGTCAATGAGCAGGTGGTGCAGCGGAAACTAGAAATTCGCGCCGATCAGGCTAATAGTGTGATCTGGAATGCTACTATTACTAAGGCAGTGGCGATCGCTCTTAATCCCCTCACCGCTATTGATTTACTCAGTGGGGTCGCTATTGATATCACCCTGATTTTAACCTTATCGAAGCTCTACGGCATCCCTATGACCCAACGGGGAGCTTTAGATTTACTCCGGAAAATTGCCCTCGGTATGGGGGGTATTGGAGCCAGTGAACTGATTACTAATTTGGGCCTGAGTTCCCTTAAAGGCTTTCTGGGACTCACAGCCCCTGCTACCGGAGGCGCTACCCTCGCTCCCTATTTGTCTGTTGCTTTTACTCAGGCGGCGGTGGCGGGGGTCTCTACTTACGGCATTGGTCAGGTGACAACTACCTATCTGGCTAATGGGGCTTCCTGGGGAGAAGATAAGCCTAAAGCAGCAGTGAGGCGGATTCTGTTATCATTAGATGGGGCCTCTATTTTGAGTCGTATTAAGGACGAACTATGGATGAAATTAGGGTTGGAGGCATCAAATTAGCCGTAGCGTGGGTATTCTCTGTTATGGATGAACTACCTGACTTCACTCTCTAAATATGATGAGTAGTATTCCAGAGCAAACTTGGAAAGCAGATATTTTGGTGGTTGATGATCAGCCGGAAAATCTCCATCTTTTATCTTCTTTACTTCGACAAGTCGGTTATAATGTTAGACAGTCTCTTAATGCTGAGATGGCTCTAACTTCCGTTGGGGCAAAATTGCCAGATTTAATATTGCTGGATGTCCGAATACCTGGGATGAGTGGCTATGAACTATGTCGCCATTTAAAAAGTAGTGAAAATACTAGCAAAATCCCGATTATTTTTTTGAGCGCCCTTAATGATATTGACTCGATTATGGAGGGTTTTCAAGTAGGCGGTGTCGATTATATTACTAAGCCTTTTCATAACTCAGAAGTCCTGATCAGAGTTAATACACAACTGCGACTTTATCAACTCCAAAAACAACTGGAACTGCAAAATCAATCCCTCCAAGAACAGATCCGCCTCAGTCAGATATATTTACACGATCGCCAGGTGGCAGAGGCTACCTCCAAACTCTTGGAAAAAGCGATCGCTGCTACCCAAAATGGCGTGGTTATTACTGACCCTAATCAGCCCGACAATCCCATTATTTATGTGAATTTTGGGTTTGAAAGACTCACTGGTTATCCAGCCCATGAAATTCTGGGGTCTAACTGTAGGTTTCTTCAGGGAAACGAACGAGATCAACCCGCCCTAGATGATATTCGACAGGCGATCGCTGAAGCCGAAGAATGCCGCGTCATTCTCAAAAACTATCGCCGAGATGGTACAATGTTCTGGAATGAATTGTTTATTTCTCCGGTGAGAAATGAACAGGGGGAATTAACTAATTTTATTGGCATTCAAACTGATGTCACCGAGCGCAAAAAGTCCGAAGAAGCCCTAGAAAGGTCAAGAATTGCCCTCAAAAAAACCAACCAAGAATTACAACGCCTCGCTCTCTATGACGACTTAACCCAAGTGGCTAACCGTCGCCGTTTTAATGAATATTTAGCCTATAATTGGCATCGCTGCAGTAGAGAACAAGAACCCATAGCTTTAATTCTCTGTGATGTAGATTATTTTAAACCATATAATGATACCTTCGGACATCAAGCCGGAGATGATTGTTTACATAAAATAGCTAGAGCCATTTCTGGCGCTATTCAACGTTCAGTAGATCTGGTGGCTCGTTATGGTGGCGAAGAATTTGCTATTATTCTCCCTAATACACCCATCAATGGTGCGGTCAAAGTCGCTGAACGTATCCGTAAAGAAGTGGAAAATCTCCGTGTTCCTCACCCGGGTTCTCAAAGTAGTGATTATGTTACCGTGAGCCTGGGGGTGGCTTGCAAAATTCCCCATTCTGAGTTATCTGTAGATAGTTTAATCGCTCAGGCTGACGAGGCTCTCTATCAAGCTAAAAATCAGGGTCGGAACTGTACTGTTATCGCTGAGTCTCCCAGTTGTGAATTGTTAAAAATTGACGATAGCAACCCAATTTGTTTCCCCCACACTGCCAAGAGTACACCCTTATTGTAGAATAGGGGCTAGTTTTGTGCTGTTATTAAGATAATGTCTAGGCTATCTATTTGTACTCTCTCACCTTTAAACCTGCTCAAACGCTATGGCGCATTACCGTTTTTGATGGTAGTTGCCACTATTATCGGTTTAGAGACTTCTGTGGCTTTTCCTGAGCCGATAAAAGCTGATTCTCAACAGCAGCAAAGTCCCCTCAGCGGCACTAACAAAATTGTGGTGGTCGGAGATAGTATCACCCAAGCGGGAGGACAATATGGGGGTTATGTGTGGTTGTTCAGACGCTACCTTAATACTCTTTATCCGGGAGAGTCTATTGAGATTATTCCCTCGGGAGTTTCGGGAAATAAATCAACGGACCTAGAAGCTAGATTTCATCAGGATGTCCTCTTACACCGACCTAATTTAGTGGTGATTAATGTGGGAGTTAATGATGTGATGCAAAGTTTTCATAAATCTTCGGAATCAGAAACAGACCCATCTCCTTTAGAAATCTATCGCCAAAAATTAAGCGCTATGGTCAAGGCGGCTAGAGCTAGAAATATTCGGGTTTTGCTACTATCTCCTACGATTATTTATGAAGACTTAAATAGTCGTGAAAATATCCGTATGGTTGAATATATTAATGCTATGCGAGATGTGGCGGCTCAAAATCAAGTACAGTTTCTTGACCTACATACCCCCTTCCGCCATATTATCATGACTTATCAGCGCTATGGAGGGCGATCGCAAAATATTCTCACCCGCGACGGTATCCACCCTAACCACGCCGGACATCAAATAATGACCTATATTCTGCTGCGGGGTTTAGGGGTTCCTGAAGATAAAATCCAGCATTTAACCTTTGACTAAACCCTTAAAATATGTCGGTCAATTGTAGATAGTTAAGGGAGGGGAAAAGTCCCTAAAATGCGATCGACTCCCGTCCCTCGGCTGTTCTCCCCGTCCGATACATAATCCCCATCGATATCTACTAAAATGACCCCAGCCTGGAAGTAACATTGCAGGTCGGCTTCGGGTCTGTCTTCGGAAACTAAAATATTGATATCCCCGCTTTCGATCGCACACTGAAACCGGATGTTTTTAATCTCTTCGGGATAGGTATTTAACAATTCTTCGGCATAGGGTTGAGAGTCTGGCCAACTGCTGAGAAAGCGATTTTCCTCTCCGGGAAAAGGCAGGGTAATTAGGGAACTTCCTTCTCGTGCGCCATAGTCGTCTACTTCCCGATTCCAACAAGCCAGGACTACCCGCCGCCCCCGATTACGATGTTCGTACACCTGTAGGGATAAAATGCGATCGCCTTCACAAGTTAGATTAAACTCCGGCCAAGTTTCTGATAAAGTGTGGAACAATTGATCACAACTGATGTCATGGCACGAACCCGGTATATTGCTAGGGGGGGGACTGGAGATGGCGATCGTCTCAAGAGTCAAAAATAGTGAACCCCAGACCCAAACAGACACTGGAATCAGACGGTTAAGTTTCATGGAAGTTAAGATATCGCAGTTTCTTGACTCCTGCAAGGTTTTCGATAACCAGAGAAGGCTCGGTTGAAGGTAGTCTCGATTCATGTTAGGATTGGTGTTGAAGGCTGGCATTTGATCCACAAGGGAAAAAAATTTTCGCCCGTACTGATTCCGTCAAATCAAGTGAGCTAAATATTGCTTGTAATGTACAGCATCAGGTAAGTTAGTAAATGCCGATGCTAGAGGTGTGCTGAATATACTGCACTGAGCTGAATATACTAAGGAACAGCTAAAGTAGGCTGCGTCTGGTTTTGACGACCATTGATGCTCACAAATCAGACCCGTGGCGACGCACCGCATCTCAGTAAAGGAGATTAAAGAGAGCGAGAAAGAGTTTCTCGTAATCGAGTATGGTTACTGGATACAGCCTTTAAGAATCGCTCTCAAGAATCTCGGACCCTAAACTGCACATAGTCGATACAAAACTTAGAGGAGGTGACATTATGGTTAAACAAGAGCAAACCAAGTTCAGAACCATTCAACTCACTGAAGGTGTATTAGTTTCAACTCCCATTGAAGAATTCTGCATCCCTGCCCTACGAGCCGGGTTTTCTGGATATCCGGTCAATCCCCGTTGGAGTGGTGTCAAATTCCATGCTTGGAAAATTGGTCGCCAGATGCGCGAAGACCTATCAAAAGGTATTCTGGTAGTGCGGACTACTGATTCTATGTTGGTTTTAGCAGAAAATGAAGCCAACCAGGAAACTACAGAAACTCCATCTACATCTCAAAAATCGGGATTGATGTTTTCGACGCTGTTTCGCCGTAAAAAACGCGAGTTGACTCCAGCTTGAACAGCAGACTAGGGCGGTGTATAGCCGCCCTAAATTATGGTCTGGCAGGGGAAGCGGACTTTTTTTTTTGCGCGACAGGTTTGCTAGGATAGGATAGAACTAATTTTAAACTGACTCCCAATGTCTCCTCAAACGCCTGCTGATTTAACTGTAGTTGAAGCCCAAAGACTCCTAGAACAGTTCACTTGTATGGATATCACCGCTACAGCATCTATAGATAATCCAGTAAGGGTGCGCCAAGCGTTAGTGCTTCTAGCGAATGAGTCAGAGTATCAAATGCTGGGAATTTGTGCATCTTCGCGGACAGAGGCGATAACAGCATTAAAGGAATACTTACCGAAACTGGGTTACAACGCTGAGATTAACTCGGATGAGATTCCCGATATTGAAGGCCCAGTCTATATCAAGTTTAATGGTCGCAGTGTGTCTTACCATATTAGCCCCTACCTAGAAAAGTATCGGGGGGTACTGGTTTCCTGTCAGTCTTTAGAGGAAAATGGGGTGAACGGTACTTATGGCCATTTTCCTTTAGATCTGTTTGCTACAGCCTAGTAGGGGTCTTTCCCGGTGGGGCTGAAATTATCGGGGGGTGTGGACTACTGGTTGAATGGGTGAAAACCGGGAAAAATGGTTCGGGTATCTCTGAACTGCTGGGGTGTCAAATATGAGGAATTTTAGGGCAGTATAGTAAAGAGTCCCGATAAATTGGTATAATCACAGATTTACCATCGGGGACTTGACCTAGACCGAATAGTATGACATAATGTGAAGAGATGTAAACCTAGCTAAGTTTAAAATAAGCATCTCGGGTGGCCTTAGAGTGGATGACTAAGGCTCTGACATTGAAAATGGTTGTGAGCGATCGCGGTGACTAAATTTGTAGGTGAGTCCATGGATCTCAGTATGTTGGGGTCTATGCTTTAAAATCGGACACTAAAAACCTCGTGGCGATAAAGTAAAAGGAATTTAGCTTCAGAACATCAGGACAACATATCTACCAGAAGGCAAGGCTTTCAAACAACGGATCATATTTTTTATAACGGAGGGCATATTGACTATCCTGACTGTCTATCTCACTCCTTGCTAGGGGGTCGCTGCCAGTTTATTAGCTGTTTAGGGAGGGTAAAATTGACTATGGCAACTGCTAAAACCACACAAACTGAATTAACGTCGCGGAACCCCCGCTCTGGTGCTTCCATGGATGCAGTGCGGACTTATTTGCACGAAATTGGTCGAGTGCCACTGTTGACCCGAGAAGAAGAAATCATCTACGGTAAAAAAGTACAGCAGATGATGAATCTGTTGGAAGTTCGCGATGAGTTAACGAAAGAACTCGATCGCGATCCTACTCCAGAGGAATGGTCGGCGAAGGCTGGACTGAGTGAGTCGGAAATGACTGATATCATCAATCGTGGTCGTCGTGCGAAGCAGAAAATGATTGAGGCGAATTTGCGACTGGTGGTGTCTATCGCCAAGAAGTACCAAAAACGCAATATGGAGTTTTTGGATTTGATCCAAGAGGGAACTCTGGGTTTGGAACGGGGTGTTGAGAAGTTCGACCCGATGCGAGGGTATAAGTTCTCAACTTATGCTTACTGGTGGATTCGCCAAGCGATTACCCGTGCGATCGCCCAAAACTCTCGGACTATCCGCCTGCCGATCCATATTACGGAAAAACTGAACAAAATTAAAAGAGTTCAGCGGGAATTGTTCCAGCAGTATGGTCGCAATGCCACTCCCACGGAAATTGCGAAAGCATTAGATTTGGAACCGTCTCAGATTCGGGATTATTTGTTAGCTTCCCGCCATCCGGTTTCCCTTGACCTGCGAGTTGGTGATAACCAAGATACGGAACTGCAAGATCTGCTCGAAGATGAATCGGCTTCTGCTGATAGCTATGTTACTCAACAACTGTTGCGGCAGGATCTCAAGGATATGATGGCGGATCTGACTCCCCAGCAGCGGGAAGTGTTGACTTTGCGCTACGGTCTCAACGACGGTAAGGAAATGTCTTTATCGAAAGTGGGAGTACAGATGAATATCAGTCGTGAACGGGTGCGCCAGTTGGAAAACCAGGCTTTGAACCACCTGCGTCGTCGTAAAGCCCAGGTGCGGGAATATCTGGCTTGCTAATCGATATGGATGATTAACCCGGTTTCTCCCGAAGCCGGGTTTTTCAAGGATCTAGTTGTTGTTGTTGATTAGTTTCTAGTTTGACCTGAAGTTGTCGGGCGATGGGTTGGTTAGGATTCAAATTTAGGGCGGTGGCGATCGCATCTTTAGCGGCTTGGAGTTCACCTAACTGTTGTAAAGCATAACCTCGCAGTGCCCAAGCGTTGGCATTTTCTGGCTGAATGCGAGTGGCTTGTTGATAGGCAAAAAGGGCATCTTGGTAATTTTCCAAGGCAATCAAGGCGGTTCCCATGTTATACCATCCCTGGAAAAAGTCAGGGTTAAGGATTACGGCTTCTTTGGCTGAAATGACGGCTTCAGCATACTGTTGGGCTTCCCAGAGGGCGACGCTGCGACTAGACCATAGTTCGGGGTTGTTTCGGCCTTTTTCCACTGCCATATTATAGGCTGCGATCGCCTCTTCAAAGCGTTTCAAGGAAGCCAAAATCCGACCACGATTTTGCCAAGCCTGGGCTAAATTTGGATCAAGTTCGATAGCGCGGGCGACGGACTCCAAGGCGGCTAGATAATCTTCCTGATACCAGAGGATAACGGCAGCGTTGTTCCAGGCTTGGGGATAGTCGGGTTGCAATTCGATGGCAGTGTTATTAGCAACTGTTGCGGCTTGGAGTTCTCCCTGGGCGGCGAGGGCGACTCCCAACTGGCTCCAGGCGGTGGCTGGACCCCACTGATCCCAAAAACCATCTCCTTCTAGGGCGGCTCCGCAGGCTTTTTGGGCGGCTTGATATTCTCCTAAATCGTTTAATAATTGACACTGATTAACCAGTGCGAAGGAATAATCAGAACGCAGTCTGATGGCTTGTTCGTAGGCGTTCAGGGCTTCGCTAAGGCGGTTGAGGGAGGTTAAAGCAAACCCCATAGCAGCCCAGAGAGTGGGGTCTTCTTGGTTCAAACTCAGGGCGCGTTGAAAAGATGTCTTTGCCTGTTCATAATCTGCTAAATTCAGATAGGCAAATCCCTGATATTTCCAGGCGATATCGGGGCTGATTTCCCCCCAGTTGTTATCAATTTCCAGGGCTCTCTCGCAGGAGGCGATCGCTTTATAGGGTTGGTCTAATTGATGGAAACAATAGCACTGATGCACCAGGGTTTGAGAATTATTGGGTTGGAGTTGTAGGGCTTGCTGATAAGTGTCTAAAGCGGCTTGATATTGCCCTTGACGCTGGTGAATTAACCCTTTTTGAAACCAGACAAGGGCGGGGGTGATTTCATGCCAACGGCGGTCAATTTCTAAGGCTTGGTCGCAATCTTTCATGGCCTCTTGGTAGCGCCCTAAAGCAGATAATGCGGTGCAGCGATAGGCGAGAACTCGGGAATATTTCGACTCCCGTTCGAGGATTCGGTCAGCGGAGGCGATCGCTTGGGTATACTGTTGGATAGCCAATAAAATACGGGTTCGTTCTACCCATATTTCCAGGGCTTTGGGTTTTAAAATAATGGCGCGATCGCAAGCACTGAGGGCTTTTTGATACTCTTGGCGATCGACTAATAGGCGACAAAGATTCACCCAATAGTCGAAATCTTCTAACCCCTCGAGAGAGTCGGAATTTCCGGGCTCTGGAGAGGGTGGGGTGGGTAAAGATTGCAGGGG
The DNA here is from genome assembly GCF_026000695.1 of Limnospira platensis NIES-39. Lineage (GTDB taxonomy): Bacteria > Cyanobacteriota > Cyanobacteriia > Cyanobacteriales > Microcoleaceae > Limnospira > Limnospira platensis. The sequence continues at coordinate 1,138,235 of NZ_AP026945.1, read as the reverse complement.
CTCTGGGACTGACATTGATAGCGTATCCGACCCATGGTTCGGAAAAATGGGATTTCTGGCTTGAGGGAGGTTGACTGGGGGGATAGATGGGCGATTAAGCCTTGGTAATTGCCGGATTTGGGCTAAAGTGGTATAGGTGGCGATCGCCCTACCGGACATCAACAATAATGCCGTTAGGATGACACTGCCGAAACTCCCAAGTTTTGCTAGAATGCCCACCAATGCCCCATTCATGGTTTTTGGGTTTCAATTTTCATCATGGGGCTGATTATAGAACTTAGGAAAGCCAAGCCTGGTTTTTTTAATGTAATTTAAAGATTTTCCTATGGCAAGTCTGACTGATTATTGGGAGGCGATCGCCCCTGCTATTTCGCCGGATTTAATTTCGCCGGAATCCCTGGGCCATTTGGCGGCGGTGGGGGGACATTTCCCTAGTGCGATCGCGTCTTTGGTGGGGTTTGAATGTCGCCTAGCAGACCCTCAACCCCAAGCTGATCTGTTTTTGCGGGTGGTTCCCGAAAACGGAGGTCGCGACATCCTCGCTGGCGGTGAAGCCGTGGAAACGCTTCCGAAATTATATCATTTGTTGGCTGGTTCTGCGACAATTCCCGTCCTGTCTTCTCGGTTAATTGAGCATCCAGTATGGCGAAAAATTCGCCTATTTTGCCGGGAATGGTCTAACCCTGAGACATCCTTTTATCGGACTGTTAATGATTTATGGTTAGAGTTTGATTTAACGGGGGATTTAACGGGGGATTTAACTACTGATAGAGTCATTCCGGTTCCCAGTGTATTTTGGGGTTCGGAACAGGGGGCGGATTTAGAAAATCATCTCAATTGGTGGCTAGACAGTCGGTTAACTTCTGCACAAAGCCAAATTATTCACCAGACTTTCCAGGCTTTACCTCCAACGGCAAAATTATTTCAAAGTGGGGTTTTATTGAGTCGAAATTCTCAGGCGCTAAGATTTTATATAGCTGATATTTCTCCTACACAAATATATGGGTATCTTGAACAACTGGGATGGTTAGGCGATCGCTATAGTATCGGAGCAATTTTAGCTCTGCTATCTGTGGGGATAAATAAAACTAATTTACAGTTAGAAATTGATGGGAATAGTCTCAGTGAGCAAATAGCGGTAGAATGCTATTTAGAAAATCGACAAGCCTGGCAAATCTTTCTTGATGGTTTAGTTAAAACCGGATTTTGTCTACCTCAAAAACGAGACGCAATCCTGAGTTTTGGGGGCTTGACCCATGAGAGAGATTCCCCGGAAAAGTGGCCGGACACTTTACGGCGGCGCTCTCAACTTCTGGGTGAGGATTGGGAAAGTGTCTTATTTCGGAGATTAGCTTATTTAAAACTGACTTATCGCCGGGGAATACCTTTAGAATTTAAAGCATATTTAGGGGTTCAACCTGGCTGGATCAATACTAAATCTTGGGGAGTCAAATTATAAATATGCGAGCATTTATAGAAGCGATCGCGAATCATCCAGAATTGCAGAACAAAATTATGGCGGCTGACAACATTCAAGACTTGCTGAAAATTGCCGCATCGGCTGGATATAATATGACTATCAAAGAATTAGAAACTACCCTAACTGAAGATTTTGGTGAACTGGTCCTTGAGTTAGAGAATAACCCTGGTATTTCTGCTGGTTACGCCGGCATTTTGCTAACTCAACTGATAGAATCGATCTGTTTTTCTAGTTAAAATACGGATTGATTCCTAACCATTGTGAATTTTAGTTAACATTTATGCTGCTCCTCTGTGGAAAACTGTATAATAATTAGCGCCAAAGGTTATGCGATCGCCGATTTTGTCTGGCAGTGGCAAACCCCTAAAGGGTTGAATAATAAGGGTTAAGGGGGTAAAAATGTCAAAAATTAGAACCAAAGCGCCACAAGCATCACCCACGACCTCGAGAGTTCAGACGAAGAAGACTTTACCGCGTGGGCGATCGTTTACCGGTACCGGGGAAACTGAAACCGCGACAACTGAAACCTTGAGCGAAGGGCGATCGGGGTTTTTTTCTCCGCCAACACCACCAGAAATTCAACCCCAATCTTATCGGGTTTCGGGCTACCAATTTGACCGAGTTTCGATCCTGGACTACACGCCAGCCAAACTGCAACCCAAACGGCTGATAACTCCCCCAGAAGAGGAAGACAGGGAAGCGGAAACGGATATGGGTGGAGAAGAGATAGGGGAAATGGACGAACTTGCGCCGCCGTCCGCCCCCCCACCGGAGGAAAACCCACCCAAACAGCCGGACACGCAACTACAACGTCAGCCAACAGGAGGGGGGTCTTTTGTGGCTTCTTCTCAGATTGCCAATCGCATTATACGGCGTAAAGGTCGCGGCATTCCACTTCCAGACCCAGCCCGCGAGTTTATGGAGTCTCGGTTTGAAAATGATTTCAGTGGGGTTCGTCTTCACACGGATAGTGAGGCGGTTCAACTAAGTCATAATTTGAGGGCGAAAGCATTTACTCACGAAAATGATATCTATTTTAATGCGGGACAATATAACCCAAATTCGGTAGGAGGAAGGCGGTTATTAGCCCATGAATTAACCCATACAATTCAGCAAACAGGGGCGAGAGTTCAACGGAAATATAGAGGCGATCGCCCTCGGAAAATTAACCGAATGCAACGGAAGGCGATCGGCAGAGTTCAGCGTTCGGATGAAGAGAATGTTAGTATTAATTTAAAACCGCTATCGGCGACAATATCCTCTGTGGGTAGTTCTCCAATTCAGCGTTCAGATGAAGATAATGTTAGTATTAATTTAAAACCGCTATCGGCGACAATATCCTCTGTGGGTAGTTCTCCAATTCAGCGTTCAGATGAAGATAATGTTAGTATTAATTTAAAACCGCTATCGGGGACAATATCCTCTGTGGGTAGTTCTCCAATTCAGCGTTCAGATGAAGAGAATGTTAGTATTAATTTAAAACCATTTGCTGGGAATTCTGGGGGTTTATCTTTTCAACCTCAACTGATAGTTGGCGCACCTGGGGACAAATACGAACGAGAAGCAGATCACATGGCTGATCTGGTGATGTCGATGAATTTACCTGCTACATCCCCACCAATTCAACGGGAGGAAGAGGAGACAAAATCGGTAGTTTCTCCGACTATTCAACGCATCAATAGCCACCGTCCCCGTCGGCGTGCGGCTATTCCCTATAGTCTTCTTCATTCTACGGAAGAAAGTGAGGATGAGCAAAATGTTAATATTACGCTAAAATCTAAAAAGACTAAAAATAATCGTCGATTTAAACAGGATAAAAAACGCGGTTATCAGGGTGCATTTGCAGCGAGTCAAGATATTGAAAAACAGCTAAAAGCCAAAAAAGGAAGCGGCAATCCTCTACCAGAGGAAACGCAAGAGTTTATGGAATCGCGGTTTGGTCAGGATTTCTCAGAAGTGCGAATTCATACTGATGGGGAAGCGGCCGAGATGAATCAAAATCTGGAAGCTAAAGCATTTACTCACGGTCAAGATATTTATTTCAATACAGGGGAGTATCAGCCGGACTCGGAGAGTGGGAAAAAATTATTAGCCCATGAACTGACTCATACTATACAACAAACGAAGCCGAAAGTGAAGTCTAAATCGACGGAGGAAATTCGGGAAAAAACACAAAAAATTCAGCGGAAACCGGATTTTTTTGGGATGGGTTTAAAATCCAAGTTCGAGGAAAAAATCAAGAAAGAACGAGAGGAAGCACAGAAAAAACACGAACAAGAGAAAGAGAAAGAGAAAGAGAAAGAGAAAGAGAAAGAGAAAGAGAAAGAGAAAGAGAAAGAGAAAGAGAAAGAAGACAAAAAGGAGGATAAAGAGGCAGAAAATAAAGATGCGAAAGAGGGAGATAGTGAAGAGAAAAAACAGCAGTCTAAAAATAAGAAAAAAAGGATTAATAAAAAGAGTAAAAATACATCTGATACAAATAATCATCAACTACAAGATGATGAGGTGACAGAGGAGACGATAGTTCAACAGAAGAAAGAAGATAATTCCCAAGGAAAAAATGAGGGGAAAAAGGAGGAAAAAGAGGAGGAGAAAGAGGAGAAAGAGGAGAAAGAGGAGAAAGAGGAGAAAGCTAAAGAGGAAAAAGAGAATTTAGAAAAAGACAAAAAAGGTGTCAGTGACAAATGGGCAAAAGAAATAGAGAGTAAGAAAAAGGAGGGGGGAGATTTTTCGGAAGCTGAGAAGACCCAGAAAAACACAGACAAACAAGCAGATAAAACGAAAGAATTGCTGGACGCTGAGGATGAAGAAGCAGCGAAAAGTAAAGGTGAAAATTTAGAAAAAGAGTCGGATAAAACGACTGAATCAGAACAGGGAAAAGCAACTAAAGAAGAAAGCCAAGAAGAAGCGACTAAAAAGAAAGATTTAGAAGAGGCGAAAAAAATCAAAGCACAAGGGGATGCTAAAGCTGCTGAAGCGGAGGCAGAAGGGGAAGAGAAACCGGAGGGAGAGGCGGAAGAACAACAGAAAGAAAATAGTCCGGAAGATGGCTTTTTAGAGTCGGTGGGAACTCAGGAAGGATTAAAGGATCCGGGTGTTGTGGAAGCGCCGGATTTGAGTGGTAAACCTGCGCCGCGATCGCCTAATGCTGATCCGGCATTTCAAGCGGCAGTGACACAAACGGAACATCTAGCAGCGGAACAGAGTAGCCACAAACCAGCCCAGGACAAAGCGAGAGAGGCGCAAGATGCCTCGGTAGATACTGAGCAGCAAATGCGAGAAGCCGAAGCGTCGCAGTCGGAAGAGGCTTCGCATAAAGAAGTACAAGAGTTTAATAAGGAGGAATTTATCAGTAATCTTCTGGCTATTTTAGAGCAAAATAAGCCGGACAGTCAGAAAGATGTGGAAGGTGGAAAGGGGGCATCTGAAGCTACGGAAGATATCCTGGAAGAGGTTGAACACAGTAAGGACGATTCAGGGGGTGAACTGGAAGAGTCGGCGACACGGGAGCCGGCACCGGAACTGGAGGAGCCTAAGATTTCAATTCCTACGCCAGATCCGATGGAAGAAACGGGAGAAGCGCCGATTCCAGAGGCGATAGATGCGGAGGCGACTGTTCCGAAATCTCAGTCAGAAGAGGATGTTGAAAAGCCTTTAGAGGAAACGCAGGAGGCGCTAGGTGAATTAATTCCCCAGAAGCTACAGAAAAAGTTAATTGTTGGCGCAGCGGGTGATCAATACGAACAGGAAGCGGATCGCATGGCGGAAGTGGTGATGAAGATGCCAGAGGGGGCAACTGAATCGCCAGAAGAGGAGGAGATAGAAGGGGAAACTGAGGGGGTTTCGGTGAATACTGGGATGGTGCAATCCCAAAGGATGATTCAACGGAAAGAAGAGGGATTTACGGCAGAAAAACCGACTCAAGAAGGGAAGGTAGTTCTTGATGAAAATCGGTTGGAATTGTATGAGTCGGAAGCGGGAATAAATGTTTCGGGTGCGGTGGAAAAAGCTGAAGATAATGTTGCGGAAACGGGGAAAAAATTTAGGGAAGAAGAAGAGGGGGTTCAGGAAGAAACTCTTGATGTGCAAGCTGGGTCGGTTCTTGACTCTCAAGAACAAATGTTTGAGGGGCGATCGCAGGAATTTATTAATGTTGCTAATACGCAAGCGGAAGCGCAACATAAGGATGAAGGTGAACGGGCGAGAGTTACCCAAGAAATTCAGGCAATTTACGACACAACTCAAGTGAATGTTAATGGCATCCTGGAACGGATGGATGCTAGGGTTAATGCTGAATTTGAAGCGACAAATAAGAAAGCGAGGCTGGCATTTGAACTAAAACAACACGAATTATTTCAAAAGTGGAAACATGATTATTATTATAACAGGAACCCGCTGTGGTTTCCCTGGATAGAGATTAAAACGGGTTGGGCTTATGTGAGAGTTCGCTTTTATCTGAAAAGATTTTTTAATAGCCCGCTGTGGGCGATCAATAAACTTTTTACGGACCTCCCGGACGAAGTGAATAGTATTTATGGGGTGGCTCGGGAAGTATTTATTGAGGAACAGAAAGCGGGGATATATAGGATTGCGGATATTGTTGAAGAAGAATTGACGAATGCGAAAAATGCGGTGCAAGAAGGACGCGATCGCGTGAAGGATTATGTGGCTAATTTGCCGGACAGTTTGAAAGAAGTTGGCACGGAAGCAGCGGGGAATGTGCAGGCGCAATTTGATAGTTTGGAAAGCAATATTAGTGAGCGACAAAATAAACTGGTTGATGATTTAACTAAGAAATATGAAGCGAGTGTTAAGGAAATTGATAAGCGTATTCAAGAGTTAAAAGACCAAAATAAAAGTTTAATTTCTAGAGCCCTGGCTTTTCTTGCGAAGCTGGCGGCGTGGATTCTGCGGCAGGTTTTACGACTTGTGGAGCCAGTCATTAAGATGATTCCGGGGGTGGGAAATCGAGCGGGGGATTTTTTGGATGCGTTTGTTGACGACCCCAGGGGGATTATGGATGCTCTATTTAGTGGGGTTGGTGAGGGATTTAAAAACTTTGGTAAAAATATTGTACCTCACCTGAAAAATGCTTTGTTTGATTGGCTATTGGGAATGGATATGCCGATCAAGTTTCCCGATAAGTTTGATTTGCGGGGAATTCTGGATATTATCCTGCAAGTTTTGGGTTTGAGTAAAGATTATATTTTGGAACTGGCATCTGGGGAGTTACCAGATTGGGCGAGCGATATTTTAACGACTCTGATTGAAAAGGGCCCGGGGGCGTTAAAAGAGTATTTGGAATCGATACCGGAGGATTTACCGGCTTTGGCGTTGAGCTTTTTTAAGGCGATCGTGGAGTTCCCTAGTAAAGGGGTGATGGTGTTGTGGGACTTCATTAAATCCGGTTTATCGACGATGAAAGAGCTGTTCATGAGTAGCATCATGTTTGAGGTGGTGATTCCTCAAATTGTGATAGCGGGGATTCAATGGGTTTTGAGTTTGACTAACCCTGCTTCTGGAGTGATTAAAATTGCTAAAGCTATTGTTAATCTGCTGATATTTTTTATCAATAATATGGACATGATTAGGGAGGTCTTAGAAGCACTAGGTGAGGTTATGGATGCGATTATATCTAAAATAGTGAGCCAAATTTCTCGAGCTGTGGAACAGGCATTGGCGGACATTCTGCCGTTGGTTTTGGGGATGTTAGCTAGTGTTTTGGGTTTAGGAGGTATTCCTAATAAGATTCAGAAAGTTATTACTAAATTAAAATCTCCGGTTGATAAGGTGGTGGGGGGTGTTTTTTCGTCGGTCGGCACGGTTTTGAGTCTGCTGGATCCGACATCTTTTATGATGGGTGCTTTTGAGGATAAAGTATCTAATAAGAAAAAATCAAAGAATAAAAAACAGAAAAAATCTAATAAAAATAAGTCAAAAAAACGGAAAACTAAAAAAAGTAAAACCAAAGCCAAGAAAAAGGATAAGAAGAAACGGAAAAAAAATAAGGATAAACGCCAAAAGTCGAAAGCTAAGAAAAAGGATAAGAAGAAACGGAAAAAAAATAAGGATAAACGGAAAAAGTCGAAAGCTAAGAAAAAGGATAAGAAGAAACGGAAAAAAAATAAGGGCAAAAAGAAGAAACCTTCCCAAGTCCTGAAGAAAGTGGCGAAAAAATTAAAAAGGCAAATCAAGAAAAACCCGAAAGCTCGTCGGGTTAAAAAGGTGCTGAAAAAATTTAAGAAGAAATATAAACTTAAATCCCTGAAAATGAAAAAGAATAAAAAGACTAAAAAAGGGAGGAAATACCTGATTGTTGGTGTTGCCAAAAAACCTAAAAATAAAAATGGTAAAGTACAGAAAAAAGAGGCATCTGTAAATGTTGAAAATCCGACAATAACGCAGGGAATGGAAAGGGCTTTAGAAGAACAGCAAAACGAAGGAGAATCTCTATCTACTGGGGTTCGGGAACCGATGGAAGCTGCTTTTGGGTTGAATTTTGGGCGAGTTCGCATTCACCGGGATACTGAAAGCGATCGCCTGAGTCGTTCTTTGAATGCTAAAGCCTTTACGACAGGAAGAAATATTTTCTTCCGTCAAGATACTTATGCTCCCCATAGTGATGAGGGCAAAAAACTCCTAGCCCATGAACTGACTCATGTGGTGCAACAGTCGGGAGAAAAGCCTGATATTCAACGTTTATTTGCATCGGATACCTACAGTCGAGAAGTGATTCCGGTGGTTGAGATGAGTCCGACGAAAATTCCGATAATTCAGGCGAAGAAAGACAAGAAGAAAAAGGTCAAAATTAAATCTAAGGTGAAAAAGACTAAGTTGAAAATGACTGTAATTATTACGGAGAAAGACAAGAAGAAGAAGAAGAAGAAGAGCCAGAAAAAGCCGAAAAATATAGATAATCCGGAAGTGATGGAAGAAGTGAAATTGTCGCCGACATTGATCAGTAATGTAGTGGAGGCGATCAAGGCGATTATCAATCATAATCCTGAAAGAACAGCGGTGAGCAATAAACTGGAAGAGGTGCGAGTTAAATTTGCTCTGGAAGTGGTGAAACTTGTGCGGGCTGTGACTATTGGGAATAGCTTTGCTTACATTGTTAATATTCGGGGTAAGGGTAAATATTTGGATGCCCAAAAAATGCAGGGGTTTCTGAAGCGACTGGCTCGCCAGGCGGGTAAACCTTATAATGTTGGTATGGAGCCAAATGCGGGTATGAAACCTAAGTCGTCAATGACCGATCGCACTATGTCTAGTAGTGTATCTGGGACTTCTAGTAGACAAAGGAGGCGATCGCCAGTTATCCCCACCCCGACTCAATCGAAGCAACTCAACGGTCAACAACAACCAAAGCTGGACATTATCACCAAGGTCAGGCCAATCAACGCCAACAGTATCGAAGTGATAGTTAGGGCTAACCCAAAGGCGCAAAATGAATCACAACCAGTCAGCAAACCCCCCAATTCCTAATGTGTTACGGAGTCCTCAGTCCCTAGTCCTCGGTTCCTAGTCTTTAGTATCGAGGGTCTTTTCTGATATTTCCCAGAAAAAATTTTATTGGGCTTCAAATCAGGCAAAAGCCTTATACAGCAATAGATACAGCGATGGTAAATCTCGGTAAATTGCCAGGGGAGATAAATTTTAAGGAATTTAAGGTTATGTTTCTGTTTGTTAAGCGCTATGCTATAGAACAGATGGTCTCAAAAAATCAAATTTGCTGGACAACCTCTGGGTTGTTAACCAGGGTAAATTTGGGAACATTAGGAGACCTTACCTACATGCTATGGTTCCTAGATGCCCATAACAAGGCTTAACGCCGGACTAAAACTCATTTTAGTGATTAGAGTCAAGACATATCTGTGTTGGAGTTGGGCAGCCAAAGGAACCGGGCGAAAAACAATCATATTGGAGATTTGATGAGTCAATCCTTTGAAAGCTTAGGTATTTCCGAACAACGCGCTCGCCATTTAGAAACACTGGGTTTCACAGAACCCACCCCAGTTCAAATCCAAGCCATACCCGAAATGCTATCCGGTCGGGATGTTGTGGGTATGGCACAGACAGGAACTGGTAAGACTGCTGCCTTTTCGCTGCCCATTCTCGAACAGATTGACGTTCATGCCGCTGGTATTCAAGCGTTGGTTTTGACTCCCACCCGGGAACTGGCGATGCAGGTGAAGGAAGCTATTCGCACTTTTAGTGATGATAATGCCCTGTATGTGCTGACAGTTTATGGTGGTCAATCAATTGATCGACAAATTCAGCGACTGCGACGGGGGGTTCAGGTTGTCGTGGGAACCCCAGGGCGTATCCTAGACCTACTGAACCGAGGTGAACTGAAACTTGATTTACTGCGTTGGTTAGTGTTGGATGAAGCAGACGAAATGCTGAGTATGGGCTTTATCCAAGATGTGGAAAAAATCTTGGAGTCGGCCGACTCTGAACATCGTCAGACGGCGTTCTTCTCAGCAACGATGGACGCTTCCATCTCGAAGTTGGTGCGACGACACCTGAAGTCCCCTGTGACTGTGAAGGTGGAAACTCCCAAGGCTACGCCTAAACGGATCGAACAGTCTGTTTATATGGTTCCTCGTGGATGGTCTAAAGCTCGCGCCCTAGAACCGATTTTAGAACTCGAAGATCCAGAATCGGCGATTATTTTTGTGCGAACTAAACAATCTGCGGCTGATTTAACTAATCAATTGCAGGCGGCAGGTCATAGTGTTGACGAGTATCATGGTAATCTCAATCAGTCTCAACGGGAGCGACTGTTGATGCGTCTGCGCCGCCGTCAAGTGCGCTGGATTGTAGCTACTGATATCGCAGCGCGAGGTCTGGATGTGGATCACCTCACCCATGTGATCAACTATGATCTTCCTGATCAAGTTGATAGTTATGTTCACCGCATTGGGCGTACAGGTCGCGCGGGTCGGGAAGGAAAGGCAATTACTCTTATTCAGCCTATCGATCGCCGTAAGTTGCGAAATATTGAACGTCACCTGCGCCAAACTTTGAGCATTCAGTCAATCCCCAAACGGGCAGAAATTGAGGCGCGTTACATTGACCGACTGAAAGACCGGGTGCGGGATGCTTTGGCTGGGGAACGTATGGCTTCTTTCTTGCCTATTGTCTCTCAATTAAGCGAGGAGTATGATCCCCATGCGATCGCCGCTGCGGCTTTGCAACTTGCTTATGATCAAACTCGTCCGGCTAGTATCGGAAGGGATGATTACGAAGATGATGACGATGCCGTTTCCAACAAACCTAAGCTAATTAAACGCCGCCGCCCAGCTTCTGTTTCCAATAACAGTTAGATGGCTGATTTACCGGATAGGCTTTAATTAATGTGGAGATGCGATCGCCTGGTCGCGTCTCACTCTATTTTTAGGGCAAATATTGAGGGTTAATTAGGTTAATGGCATGAAAAAAGGTGCATTTTCTGCGGGTGAAATATGGCGGCGCTGGGCAACTTTACTGTCTATTATCGCGGCTTTTGGGGTTAATATATGGACTAATATTGCCCCGATTAATGGTTTAACTGTCGGGGATATTTCCAATAATTTTTTTGTTAATACTAAGATAATTCCGGCTAACTATGCCTTCTCTATTTGGGGATTAATCTACTTAGGTTTATTCGGCTTGGCTATTTATCAGCTACTCCCTAGCCAACGAGATAACCCACGTTTAGCCGAGATGGGTTATGGTTTAGTGTGGGCAAGTATAGCTCAAATTATCTGGATATTCTTGTTTTTATATAGGTTATTTCCCCAGTCGATTTTGGCGATGGTGGTAATTTTATTATCGCTGATATATTCCTATGTAAAATTAGATGTAGGTCGGCGGCGGGTTCCCAAGGGGGAATCTTGGTTAATTAATATTCCCCTGAGTATATATTTAAGTTGGATTAGTGTAGCGACGGTGGTGAATGTAGCGATCGCCTTAAATTGGATTAACTGGAATGGTTGGGGTATGGCTCCCCAAGTCTGGACAGCGATCATGATAATTGTAGCGGCCACTATTGCGATTATTATGAGAGTTCGCCACCAGGAAACCGCCTATCTATTGGTAACAATTTGGGCTTTAATAGCGATCGCGATCGGTCAAAATAATGAACCATTAATTGTGACGACTGCCTTAATGTCATCCCTGGTAATTTCCCTATTTTCTCTAGGTTCAATCAATGCAATCGTAGACAATGGATAATGGAAATTCATCATCCTGGCGATTGTATAACTACCTCCATTATCCATCAATTGAGAATTTGGGAAGAAGGTCACAAAACCCTAGCCCTTAACTGAGCCAGAGGAAGACACATCATTTTTTTCCAGGTAGGGACATAGGCGCGTTGGTTAAAGACATCGTATTCGTTGCGCTCAATTTCATCTAAAATTTGTCGATAGAGCATTAAGGCGGTCCAAACAGGCCAGCGGATGTCAGGATGAAGGGCGGCGATGCCTTCCTCAGCGAGGGTATAGAATTTTCTAGCCCGCTGTATTTGAAAGCGCATCAACTCACGCCAGCGTTCATCTACTTTCCCATTCAATAAATCCGCTTCGGTATAGTTAAACAGAGCCAGGTCATCGAGAGGCAAATAAATCCGACCTCGCCGAGCATCTTCCCCCACATCTCGGAGAATATTAGTAAGCTGGTTAGCAATACCCAGAGCGATCGCCTCTTCTTTAGGATAATAAATAGACTGGTCACGATTCCAGGGAACACTCAGATCCGGTTCAGCAGTACCCATAACCGCCAAAGACATCAGTCCCACCGTCCCAGCGACCCGATAGCAATATAAATTCAACTCATCAAAGGTATTGTAGCGATTCCGGGACAGATCCATACGTTGACCTGCGATCATATCTCGGAAGGGTTGAATATCCAGGGGGAAGCGACCGAGGGTATCGACCAAAGCCACATCAACCGGCTCAATAGGATGTCCAGCGAAAATCGATTCTAGTTGTTCTTCCCAGTGGTCGAGAGTTTCCAGAGTAGTAGAACTTGCCATGGGACCATCTACCAATTCATCGGTACGGCGACACCAAACATAAATAGCCCAAATAGCCTGACGCTTGGCCAGTGGCATCAATTGAGTACCCAAGTAGAACGTCTTAGCATACTGTGCGGTAATTTGGCGACAGAGTTCATAGGAATCTGACCGGGTTGCCGGAGTTCTCATGCAGGGGGATTTAGAGAGTTGCAGCATTCGTTTTTTTTTCAGGCCTGAGCTATCAGCCATAGGCGTTTGCAGTTAGCAAAACATCATCAGGGAAATACCCTCGAGACGTTTCAGAGATTAGGGGACTTAGCTAGTCCTCAAGTCTTGTTGAATAGCCTGTGCTGTCAGCTTACCAGAAAGCACAGCACCTTCCATACTAGCGAGATAGCGTTGCATGGTGTAATCCCCACTCAGATAAAAATTAGGGATAGGTGTTTTTTGACTTGGGCGACAAGCCTGACGGCCAGGGGTAGCTTTATAAACTGATCGCGGCGTTTTCACCACATGATACTTGAGCAACTTAGCCGGTGATGGGAAGTGTTGAGGAAACAACTTTTCCAACTCCGCCATAGTTGCAGCTACAATATCGGCATCTGACTTACCAATCCAATCAGCAGCGGGAGCCAAAACCAACTCTAACATTGAGCGATCGGGGTTAGCATATTCCTTACAAGTATTGCTCATGTCTGCATAGACACTAAGCAAAGGTGATCGGGAAAACAGTAGGTGATCAATATCAGTCAACTTGCGATCGAACCACAAATGAACATTAATCACGGGAACCCCTTCCAAACCCTCAAGTTGCTTAAAATAATCAAGCTCCTGCCAAGGTTTAGGCAACATCAGCTTGAGGGGGTCAACAGGCATAGCCGACACATAAACATCAGCGGTTAGCACTTCTTCCGGCGCACCATTTCGGGCCGGAATCACGAATCCCTCAACATGGCCTGACTCATTGACCAAAAACTCCTGAATCGGAGCATTTAATCGCACCTGTCCGCCTCGTTCCGTAATATAGTCTACCAGAGGCTGACACAATCTTTCCGTTGGCGATCCATCAAGAAAGGCCATTTTCGAGCCATTTTTCTCTTGGAGGAAGCGGTTAAGAGCGGTTAGAATGACAGTGGAGGATATTTCTTCTGGCCCAATAAAATTGAGAGCCTTAGACATAGCAATAAACACCTCAGTTTCCACCCTTGGGGGAACATTTTGTTGTTTGAGCCATTCCGAGAAGGAATATTTATCCATCTGTTCGACATAATTCTGGCCTTGAATCATGGCGGGAATTAGTCCCAAGCCAAACTTAATTTTTTCAGGCCAGGTCAGCATATCATTATTGCGAAGAATAGCGACTATGCCATTAACGGGGGCTGGAATATCGGGAAAATCGAACCGAGAGTAAGTCCCCGGCTGATCTGGTTGGTTAAAGATCATGGTGTGTTCTTTCCACTGCAACCGATCCTCAATGTCCAACTCCTTGAACAATTGGAGCATATTAGGATAGGCCCCAAAAAAGATATGCAGTCCCGTTTCGTACCAATCCCCGTCCTCATCTTTCCAAGCGGCCACTTTGCCACCGAGAACATCTCGTCTTTCCAAGACAATGGGGGTATAACCCATATCGGTTAGGTATTTGGCACAACTCAGGCCAGCCAAACCCGCCCCAGCGATCGCAACTCGCATTGACAACCCTTTCAATAACTTGCTTATATTTCGTTCTCATTATAGGTTACATCTCGTAACATTCTCTCGATAAAATTAGAATCTCCCCCCATTTAGGGCGACAACGATGGGAAGCGATAAAATTAGAAAAGATCTACTAGCCACACCAACAAGACAAGGAGAACACCAACGAATGGGTAGAGTAGTCGGCATTGACCTGGGAACAACCAACTCTGTTGTAGCGGTCATGGAGGGCGGTAAACCCGTCGTGATTGCCAATTCTGAGGGGATGCGGACAACACCCTCTGTCGTTGGCTTTACCAAAGAGGGAGAAAGGATTGTCGGACAAATGGCTAGGCGGCAGGCTGTTTTAAATCCTCAGAATACGTTTTATAATGTGAAGCGATTAATTGGGTCGAGATATGCGGACCTAACCCCGGCCTCAAAACGGGTCCCGTATACTATGCGTCGAGACGACAATGGTAATATCCGCCTCAAATGTCCTCGACTGAAGCGAGATTTCGCACCGGAAGAGATTTCGTCTATGGTATTGCGGAAATTAGCCGAGGAGGCGACTAGATATCTGGGGGAGGAGGTGACTGGGGCGGTAATTACTGTGCCGGCCTATTTTAATGATTCTCAGAGACAGGCGACCCGAGACGCTGGGAAAATTGCCGGATTAGAGGTAAAACGGATTCTGAATGAGCCGACGGCGGCTTCCCTAGCCTATGGACTACAAAAGCAGGATTTTGGGACTATTCTGGTATTTGACCTAGGGGGGGGAACTTTTGATGTGTCGGTGTTAGAAGTGGGAGATGGGGTATTTGAGGTTAAGTCCACTAGCGGGGATACCCAACTGGGGGGGAATGATTTTGACCAGAAAATTGTCGATTGGTTAGCTGAGAAGTTTCTGGAAGAACAGGGAATGGATCTCCGACGCGATCGCCAAGCCCTTCAGCGCCTGACAGAAGCAGCGGAAAAGGCTAAAATTGAACTATCTGGGGTGGGGGTAACGGATATTAATTTACCCTTTATTGCGGCGGATGCTGACGGACCGAAACACCTGGAAACTAGACTCTCTCGGGGAGAGTTTGAGGGATTATGTGCTGATCTGATTCAACGGTTGCGCCGTCCGGTTAAACAGGCTTTGGTTGATGCCCAAATTTCACCTAGCCAGATCGATGAGGTGGTATTGGTAGGGGGTGCAAGCCGGATGCCCATTGTTAAGCAGTTGGTGCGTAGCCTAATTGACCTTGAGCCTAATCAGGGGGTTAATCCTGATGAGGTGGTGGCTGTGGGGGCTGCTATTCAGGCGGGCATTTTGGGGGGTGAAGTGCGGGATATCCTGCTATTGGATGTTACCCCCCTATCGGTGGGATTGGAAACTATTGGGGGGGTGATGAAAAAACTCATACCCCGCAATACTACTATCCCGGTGAGGCGATCGGATATTTTCTCGACTTCGGAGAATAATCAAACCTTGGTGGAAATTCATATCCTCCAGGGAGAAAGGGAGTTAGCTAAGGATAATAAGTCTCTGGGACGGTTTAAGCTGACGGGTATTCCACCAGCGCCTAGGGGTGTGCCTCAAGTACAGGTGGCTTTTGATGTTGATGCTAATGGTATCCTCCTGGTGACGGCTTTGGATAAAACCACTGGTCGCGAACAAAGCATTACTATTCAGGGTGCTTCTACTCTGTCTCAGGAGGAAGTTAATCAGATGATTCGCGAAGCGGAAGAGTTTGCAGACCAGGACCGGCTGCTACGGGAAAGGGTAGAAAAACGCAATCGCGCTCAGGCTTTGACTTATCAGGCGGAAAGACAGTTAAGGGAGGTAGCCCTAGATTATGGGATGCAGTTTGCTCAACGTCAACGGGGCCGTATTGAGACTTTAATTAGGGCGCTGCGCGATAGTCTGGAAAGAAATGACGATCGCGGTATTGATCAAATTGGGGCGGATCTGCAAGATGCGCTATATGATTTGACTCGCGAGGTGTCTGTTTTTGCGGTTGATGATGATGATGATGATCTGTTTGGATCGATTCGTCGGACTTTTGGAGGTGGCGATCGCCGTATCCGTGACCCCTATAATATGCCTCCGGCTACTGGCTATTCCCGTTACGATAACATGGGAACGGGAACTGGTCGCCCTGGTCAAAAATATTATCCCCAAAGTAATGATTGGGATGATGATGATGACGATTGGCTCTAATGGTGGGCTGTTTACGGTAATAGGGGAGGCTGTGGCGTGGGGTTCTCTCACCAGGCTTCCCCCGGTTTTGGTGGTTCGCTGCTCCCTTTTCTGAGATGCTGTTACTGCTCAGTTTATATTGTGATTCAATTATGCAAAATTTTCGGAATTATTATCAGATTTTAGGGGTTTCGAGAGATGCTTCTATTGATGAGATTAAAAAGGTCTATCGCCGTTTGGCTAGACAATATCATCCTGACTTGAATCCGGGGGATAAGGAAGCAGAAGAGAAGTTTAAGGATATTGGTGAGGCTTATCATATTCTGTCGGACCCGGAAAAGCGATCGCAGTATGATGAGTACAGCAAGTTTTGGAAACAAAAGGGGTTTGCAAGTCCGAAAAAATCCCCGGTGAGTGGCTTTAAAACCTGGGGAGGTCGGGTGGCTCGTGGTCGCACCCAAACTCAAACTTCTGAGGTGGATTTTGAGCAATATGCGGATTTTAATAGTTTTATTGATCAACTGATTGGACGGCGGCGGGAAGTGCGGACTGTCACTAATGATACACCCCGTGTGACTTCTTCTGACCCTTATACATCCCCTAATAGTAGGGTAATCCACCGGGTTCCGGTTCGGGAAAATCGACGCAATATTGAGGCGAGGTTGACTTTACCTCTGGAAAAGGCTTACACTGGAGGACCCGAAAGGATCCGCCTGGAAGATGGGCGATCGCTTGAGGTGAATATGCCGCCGGGAATGTTTACTGGTCAACGTATTCGCCTGAAAAATTTGGGCATTCAAGGGGGGGATTTATTCCTGAAAATTACGGTAAAACCTCACGAGTTTTTTAGGCTGGAAGAGTCTAATATTATTTGTGAGGTTCCGGTAACTCCCAGCGAGGCTACCCTAGGGGGAGAAATAGAAGTTCCGACTCTTGATGGTTGGGTGAAAATTAAACTCCCAGCGGGGGTGGTTTCCGGTCAATGTCTGAGACTGGCTAATAAAGGCTATCCTAACGAAAATGGCGATCGGGGTGATCAGTTGGTGGAAATTCAAATTGTCGCACCTAAACAGATCACCTCCGAGGAGAGGGAATTATACGAGAAACTCCGGGAAATGGAAACTTTTAATCCCCGTGAGGATCTCCCGGTTTAGCCACCACCAACAATGGTGACAATTTCTAGGATATCACCTGTTCCCATGGTGGTGGTTTCCCAAAATTGTCGGTGGAGAATTTCGCCATTATACTCGACGGCTACCAAACGGGGATTTAACCCCAAATCTGCTAAAAATTTAGGTAAGCTGGTGTCTGGGGCGCAAGTTTGCGCTTCTCCGTTAACTTTTAGGGTGATAGTGCGATCGCTCATATTTCCCCATGCCAATATTATCAATTACCAATTCTAGCCCGGTTTCTCCCCTAATAATTAATAATTATCGGTGGTGGGGTGGGTTTATTAATATCCTGGTGGGGATGGATAATTGACGGTGGAACCCGCCCCCACAATTAAATAATTATCGGCGGTGGGGCGGGTTTATTAATATCCTGGTGGGGATGGATAATTGACGGCGGAACCCGCCCCCACAATTAAATAATTATCGGCGGTGGGGCGGGTTTATTAATATCGTCGTGGGGATGGATAATTGACGGCGGAACCCGCCCCCACAATTAAATAATTATCGGCGGTGGGGCGGGTTTATTAATATCCTGGTGGGGATGGATAATTGACGGCGGAACCCGGAGGGCGGGTTTATTAATATCGTCGTGGGGATGGATAATTGACGGCGGAACCCGGAGGGCGGGTTTATTAATATCCTGGTGGGGATGGATAATTGACGGCGGAACCCGCCCCTACAATTAATAATTATCGGCTGTGGGGCGGGTTTATTAATATCCTGGTGGGGATGGATAATTGACGGCGGAACCCGCCCCCACAATTAAATAATTATCGGCGGTGGGGCGGGTTTATTAATATCCTGGTGGGGATGGATAATTGACGGCGGAACCTAATTGTTAATTGTTAATTGTCTCGGAAAATTGCCAAGTTTTTGATGATTTCCGAGATACCCTGAATAATTAATAAGACAAAACTCACTATAATTAAGGCTTTAATTGGGTAGCGCGGTAAGCCGCCGGGGTCTGGGGAGACTTCCCGAATTACCCAGGAGTTGGAGACAGCCCCCCAGGAGTAGAAAATAATCATCATGGAAAAGGGAATTAAAAATAAGGCGGTTCCCAATAACTCAACTAGGGCTTTTTGCTTAACATTTAACCGACTTTGAATGACATCAACCCGCACATGGCTATGGTGTTTTAGGGTATAAGCAGCACCTACTAAAAAGATGATATCAAAAATATACCACTGGGTTTCTAACAGGGCATTAGAACTTAAATTTTGACCGATCGCTCTACCGACATACCTACCAATTACATTCCAGGTTCCTACTGCGATCATCACTAGGGCTAACCAGGAAACCACCCGCCCTAAATACTCATTCATTCGGTCAATCAATTGGGATACAATTAGGAGTTTATCCACGTTTTAACTCTCATTTATACCGGGGTTGACAAGCTCTGTACATTTATGATAATATATGGACAGTTACATAATGAAAATCTGTGCCTAAAATCTGAAATTGTCACTATTCCCATTATGTAAAAGTATAGCACGGGGTGGCGCACAAAGCAAGAGACCCCCCAGAAAAAAAAAATTTTCGCAACAAAACTTAATTTTTTTTACAAAACTTAACATAATCTGGGGGGTAGAGAATTTCAGTGAAAGGTGATCGTTTTTGGGGTGGAGTTGGGAATGCTAGGATATAGGGTGAGGTGTAATCCTCCCTAAGCCTATAACCCTCGAACCGAGTTGTTGAATGTGATCGATCGCACAAAAAAAGGCGATCGCCAATTCACAATTAACTCAATCGATTTGCCATAATAGAAAAAGAGTTACCCTAGTTCCCCCATTACCGGGGTAGCGAGGGTATTTAGTGGTCTAGTTGTGGGTAATAATACCGCAGCTATGAGTGTATTTATATTTATGTCAGCTTATTATTTGTCAGCGCGTGTATTCAGTTAAACTCTAAGGTCAGGAAGTCGTCTTATGCACAATGAGCATAATAACAGAAAACCTAAGTCACCTATTCGATTATGGTTGGCAGAAATCCGGAAGTTGGGAAACCGGGCGATCCGAGGCTTGAAGCGATCGCTCCTGGGAAACTGGGTTAATATGAATAGGGGTGATCGCCAAAAAGTGGCGGGGTTTGTGTTGCCGACAGTAACCATGGTGATGTTAGTGGTGGTGCTGTTAACGGTGGCGATCGCATTCCGAGCCTTAGACCGGGCGAGGTTTGCCCAAAATGTGCGGGTTAACCAGGAAGTTCTGTTAGCGGCGACACCGGGGTTAGAACGCGCCACAGCCAAATTAGATCGGGCGTTTGAAAGAATGCCATCAGGAGCCCCTCCAGAAGATAGTTTAATTTCAGAGTTAAAGCCACCAGAATCAGGGAGAGATAATTATACTTTTCGCGGTGAAGAACGACTGACCCTAGAGTTTGATGTAAATGGCAATGGCACTATAGATGATGTGGTGGATATAGATGATCAGGATGGCCCTAGACCACCTCGGGAAAGGATAGATACTGCCTGGGGATTCACAGAAGATTTGAATGGTGACGGCGAACCAGACAGATACAATATTTATGGAATTTTTCTGAGGAGCCCCACAGACGATGAAACTCCCAGAGTCCCCCTAGAAGCCAGGGGATTGCCTCTGCCTAAGCTAGGTTCAGCCTCCAGCCAAAATCCCGACTGTCCGGGTGGTAGTAGTGCAGGTTCAACTTTGGCTGGTACAGGTGGTTGGTATTCCGCATCTGGGGGTCTGCTGGAAAAACCGTTTTTTATCTACTCTGCTAGTATACCCGTCAGTGGTAGGGGTTTTGCTGCTGTGGAAATGCAGGAAGATAGACGAGCCGTTCCTATCACTGTTAATGCTGTGGTCTACGACGGAGACTTAGACATTACCCCTGGTCAACAACTCAACTTGAATGGCCGGATTATGGTTAATGGCAATCTGTTGCATGTTAACCATGTTAACACAAACAGGGCAACAATTGAATATTATCAAGTCAGCAGCCCCAACTCTTGCTCTTATGAAATGGAAAATAGCAAGATTTTAGTGGGGGGAAATGTTGGCTTCGGACAAGGGTCATTAAACCAGGATTCTGAAGGTACAGCCAAGGTACACTTATTCAAACGTGGTGTACCTAAGGTTGATAATTTTACAAGAACTAATAAGCCGGTGAATGCTTTTCCGAATCAGATGGCTACTAACCAATTGGAGTATATGGAGAGAATCAGTGGCTTAGTGTTCGAGCAGAACTGTAAATCCGCTGATACTGACCCTGATGAAGTTAAGGAAGTCGTGAAGGGGGGAACAGATAGGGAGAAAGCCCTAGAACACTACTTCCTGGCTAGAACTCGTCGGGTTCCTAATATCGAAGAAGAGGATTACACCGCCCCCGACCCGGAACACTCCCAAGGATGCAATCAAACTTATGATAAGCGGACTGAAGGTTCGGGAAATGACAATGACCTGCGACCGGTAGATAGATGGATTTATCCCTACAATATTAGAGACGGGGATGCTACTCAATCCATCACCGTCCCTCTTAACGAGTTAGCTCTGAACACTAATGGCAACAAATTAAATTTACCTGCTACTCACCCAGATATAGTCCGACAAGATTCAGAAGAGAAGAAGATTGGCGATCGCATTTTGGTGAGCAATGGTTTACCGGCTAAATGGTATGACGGTAACAGAACCGGTGACGATAAGTTTAACGGAGCGGCGGAAGCACAATTTATCGTGGGTAAGGAGTGGGATAACGCTCCTTCTGGTGAATCAGTTCGCTTCCGCAGGACTCGAATGTTTGATATGCCAGATCTGGGGGATACAGGTCGCAACGGTTTTTGGGAAAGAGCAGCAGCGGAGAAATTCAAAGAACCACATGAGTTCGAGCCGGGGGAGGAATATAAAGAACTGGCGGGAGGACTGCGGGTAGTTACTGGGGCAGGGATTTACTGGGACGAGGGATCGTTTTTGCCTCCGCCCAGGGGTGGTAGGAATGTGGTGTGGCCAGATACCATGCCGATGGGATGGGATGACCCTTTTGATAGCCCTGATCAAGGTTATCAAAGGGGACACCTGAAAATGCGGGCTACTGTGGTGTATCACTATACAACCACTCCCTGGGAGGAGCCGGGCGATCGCCAAAATCCCATAGCCTGTATCAGCAGTTACTACGACCCCACTTTCTACAGAAGCTCTACCGACAACACTGGTAAAAATAAAGATGACTTGCCTTGGGATAGTAGTGCCGAAGGTGAATCTCACAATGGCATAGTGTATGCCCCGCAAATTGAGAGTATCGGTCAATTAACCCCCAGCACAAACCCTCGTAATCCCTATGGTGTAGTATCTGAGGATAGCCCGGACGCGGCTACTCTGGAACAGAAACTGGAATATCAAGCTAGTCTAAAATTCCCTGATGGGCGTTGGGTGAACGAACCCCTGCGTGTAGCCATACGGAAATCTCCTGGAAACCGCACTCTAGCGGATCAGTCAGCTATTGATGCGGCTGTGTGTGCGATTAAAATTCTGACGGATGAGGCAGGGACTCCCACACAAGGTACTATTGACCATGGTACGATTTATGAAAGAACTTTACTGGATGGTCGCCAGGTGAAAGCCCTGGAGGATGATGACGGTTTCTTTGGCACTTATGATCGCGCCATAGAAGACCGCCAACCTCTGGAAATTCGCACCACCGTGATTGACTTAGACAAGTTACGCAAAAAAGCGATCGGTACGGATGAGTTTTTATTGCCCTACAGTGGCATTGTCTACGCCACCCGTGATGATGCCCTGATAGATAATAGCACTGGGGACTCCAGAACCAATCCGGTGGACTTTGTTGTAGACGAAACCCGCCGCCCCAACGGCATCATGTTGGTTAATGGTAGACAGTTAAACCGCCCACAAGGAAGCCCACGAGAAAGAGGGTTAATCCTGGTTAGTAATTTGCCTGTGTATGTGAAAGCAACGGGAAATAGCTTTAACCTGCACCAAACCCCCGGCGGCAATGCCTTGGAGGAGTTTACCCAAGCTTTAGAAGCTAATTGGAGTAACTTCTACACTCGTAGCACTAGAGATGAACGCTTTGCTGACGTCTCAAAAGACCTCTGGCGGCCCGCCACGGTTCTGTCTGATGCGGTAACTCTACTGTCTGGTGACTTTAGGGAGGGATTTCGTAACGAAGGCGACTACAACCTCCGCAATAACATGGTTCTTAGCCTCGATTATATAAATCGCAGAGGCTTAGATCCAGTCAGATTAGAGGATGGCTATGATTTCGGCCTTGGAAGTGATCCCAAATTTGATGAGCCTGACTTCAGTTTTGATTTAAATGGAGATGGTGATCAGGGGGATGAGAACCTAGGACCAAATGACCTGACCCTGGCGGCAGTGCGTAGGCTTAATGGCTTCTATGACAACAACTTTGTCACCAGTGCCAACTTTTGGAACACTACAAACAACAGGGTAGGAATCTGGATGGATGGTGCTTTCCAAGAAAGAAGTTCCTATCTAACCAACTTTGTCACTCCTGTTCAAACTCGCAGAGGAACTCAGGGCATTGAATATGTGATGGAGATTTGTCGCAAACCTCTAGTTTCCATGTGTGAACCAGATGATTGGGTAGTCAGTCAACACGACGACGATCCTGCTGAATTTGCCTCAGACAGAATTGGTGATACCTTTACATACAGTAATAGCGACGACAACCCCACTGTAGGAACAACTGTACAAAGAATACTGCCATCGTGGGAACGCATCTATCCCCGTCGTATTGCTTTTCTTCGTGATAAGACACACAAACTTGTGCTAGATAGAAATGATCATACTATCCCCTTGGGTGTTGTTAATGGCAAATACAACTATTCACCCTTACAGGATGCTGAAATTTGTGTGGATAATGACAGCAGCGAAATATCCTTGAACGAAGAAGATGAATATGATGAAGGCCCTTGTAATAATAATGAAGAAAATTTTAAATGGAAAACTTTTCCCAAGGTGACCACAAAAAGAGCCAATGCACTGCACTTTCAAATGGACGGTGATGTGCCGAAGGTTCATTGGGAACCTGAGCCACCTGATGATGATGATGATGTACTTTATGCACAGCCCATGTGGGAACCTGTGGTGCAACTGAATACAGTAGATTCCGCCAACAACGAACGATGGCTACAAAGGCCTGGCTCAAATACTACTTTTAACCTGATTATTGCCAGTGGTGATTCTCCAATCAGGAAAACCAATGGTAATCAGACTGAACTCAATGGCGGTTTGCATAACTTCCCTCGTTTCCTGGAAATGTGGCATGGCAGAACGGTCAATATCAGTGGCGAATTTGTCCAGTTTAAACATAGCGAATACGCCACTGCACCAATGATGTCAGTTTTGGATCAGGATGATTCCGACTTAACCAAGTTCGGACAACCCCGAAAAACCGGCGATCGTCCCTACATGAACAGTAATGACGATGGTCAAACTACCTTCTACCGAGCCCCTAACCGGAACTATGGTTATGATGTGGGTCTGGTAGATTTCCGAGGGCTGCATGCCCAAAAGAGGCCTCGCCTACTTCGTGACCTGTTCGCGACTCGCCTAGTGACTCCCAGCAGCGAGCCCACAGATAAATACTTCCGAGAAGTGAGTCGGGATGACCACTGGATTCATACGCTGCTGTGTGGCACAAAAGTGAATGACGGCAACCACTTTCTCCCTGATGAGTTGCGCCCTGACGAATGTCCTTTAGACCCTGATAAGTTCTTCCGTCGTTCATAGTCGAACCTAGTAACCCATAACTGACCATCCTATTTAATCATGTTGCATTCTAAGCCAAACCATGTTCAACCCCAAACTATCCCCAAAGTTCTCCCAGTCCAGTGAATCTGGCTACACCCTGCTCGAGTCCATCATGGCTATGGTGGTGGTCAGTATCCTGATGGTGGGGATTTCTCCGGTGTTGGGTTTTGCCTTCGCCACCCGGGTACAGGCTAGACGCATAGAACTAGCCAGCAGAGCCGCTAACAGTTATATCAGTGCTGTCCGTGCTGACCCAACCAATGAACATCAGAACTTGGTGCTGTTAAATCCCAGTGAACCCAACGCTGGACCAACCAGTCGAGACGACTTGTTCTGTGTGGATAATGACGGAACTGGGGGATGTGAAACCGATAGCCCCACGGATATGATGGTTCAGGGAATTGGCATAAATGAGTGTAGCAACAACCTAGAGGAAGGTTATCAGTTGATTGTCAGGGTGTATCGTGCTGACGCATTTGCTCAATCGGAACCACCGAGGGGGTCTGGTCATGTGGCGAGTTCCAGAGTCGGTTTAGGCAGCCCCAGAGACCCCCTAGTGGAGGTGCGAACGGAGATTGCACCGTTTAACGATCCAGATAACCCTCGTGGTGCTAATTTTGTCTTTCAGAATTGGCGTGATCGTTTGGAAGGGGAAGGATGCATCTCACGATGAAGGGGATTAATAGGTTTGGTGATGGTTCCCATGGAGTGCAAAAGTCACTTTATCCAGGTAGAGAGGTAGTTATGCTGTCCCTAGTTCGGTTTTGGTTAATTGGTGTATTGAAAGGTAAGTCAAAAACCACCCAGGGGAATGACTTAGGCTTCACAATGGTTGAGTTATTGATTTCGGCTGTTGTGGCTAGTATGATCATCACGCCCATTCTGTTTTTTGTGGTGGATGTTTTACGAACCGATACCCGGGAAGAAATCAAAGCCAGATCCGAACAGGAGTTACAGGCGGCTGCAGATTTCATTCGCCGCGACCTCTCCCAAGCTATCTATATCTACGACGGTGAAGGGGTTAATGCGATTAGAGACCAACTTCCTCATCCTGAAAATGTGGTATTGGTGTTCTGGAAACAGGAGTTTATCCCCAATGTTGTTCCCCCCTGCAAGGGTAAGCGTTGCAATGATGCCCAAGTTTACTCTTTAGTTGCTTACTATTTACAAACAGATGCTTCTGATACTTGGTCTGGTCAGGGGCGTATTTCTCGCTTACAAATCAAAGATTGTCCTAGGGACGGTGGTGAATGCGTGGAGGACCGTACAAAACCAGGTACCAGTACAGCACCAGATAAAGGTTTTCAATTACCTACATTTGGAGAAGGTACGCTTCAGCAAATAATGAATAGATGGAAACGAGATCCCGACCATGAAATTAGAGCATCACGAGAAGTTCTGATTGATTACATATATCCAAACGAGGTCGCAGGTCTAGCCGAGGATCACTGTAAAACAGCTTTTGGCTTAACTGCAACAGATGATCCAACTGAAGCTGATTTACTATCTGGAGATAAGGGTAGTGGCTTTTTTGTATGTGTGGACTCCCGTAGGACAGCAGCTTTAGTTAACCTGAGAATGAATGCGGCATTTCGCATTGATCCGAATGCTACAACATTCGACCGGAATCGGCGATCGCTTTTTCCTGAGACCAGCTTTTTGGTTAAAGGCTTCGGCACTTTAAATTAACCCATAAAGTCCCTCAATTTATAATAAAAGGAACCCATAAAATGAGTATTTTAATTAACCGAAAAGCCGTCGATTATAGGCGCAAAAACAACCAGTCAGGCTTCACGATAATTGAGATGTTGGTGGTAGCATTAATGGTTGCCATTCTCAGTGCGATCGCAGCTCCGACATGGCTGATGTTTGCCAACAGACAAAAAGTTCGCACCGTTAATGACCGGGTTTATAACGCCATACAAGAGGCTCAAAGCCAAGCCCAATTAACCAGTTTAGGTAGATCCCTCGAATTTGGTGAGCATCAAGGTATACCCGCATATCGAATTTATTTAACCTCTGGTGGACGACCGGACGACGATAACGCAGGTTGGCAAACTCTCGATGTCAATGGCGAGATTAACGAGGGACAAATCACACTGCAAGTTATTCCACCAACAAGCAATAGCCGAGAACACCTAGAATTTGACCATCAAGGAGTTATAGTACCAGAGCAAGATCGAAACAATAATATAACAGAAGATAAACCTTTTCGGGTAGTTGTATCTTCGGCTGATGAGACCGTGATACATTGCGTGCTTGTCAGAACTATCCTAGTCTCTACCCAGAAACGGGAAGGAGATGCTTGCTTTGATGAGTAATTGTAACTAACCTATTGTAACACAAAAAGTTAATTATCGGCTGAATATTTTAACAAAACTTTACCCCCGATTCCCGCCAAGATAGTTTAGAATACACCACAAAAGATATCACCCGTAAATAGGCCTGTTGCGAGTGAGGTTATTTGTGTATTAAATACACAAAATGTATCCTTTTGACCCAGGTTAAATAATGGAAAATAAATTAATTAAGCACTTGCTTCTGGTTCAGAAACAGGCTGTTAATTTAGTGCCTGAAAAACCCGTGAGCAGTGACTTTCAGGGTGCAAAATCGCCAAAACCCCATACAGAATCTGGGTTTTCTTTACTAGAAGTATTGGTGGTGATGGTGATTATATCGATAATAGGTGGGATAGCGGTTCCGACGTGGTTAGGTTTCGTGAATAACCAGAAACTGCAAACTTCTATCCGGCGACTCAACTGGGCTATCCACTCAACCAAAAGTGAGGCTATACTGTCTAGTACATCATGGCAGGCGAGCATTAGGGAATATGGGGGACAGGTACAGGTAGCAGTCCATCCCGCGAAGACTCCCCCTGGTCAACTCCCAGAAGGTTCATGGACTAACCTAGAACCGGGGATAGAAATTCACAACCGGGAAAAAAACAGCAGGGGTAAATATGAGACGACGCTGCGAAAAGTAGACCCTGACACCAACCAAGTCCGAAACGCGGGGACGGTGTACCGAGTTTTATTCAACCACCAAGGCTGTCCGGTCTATAACCCGTCTAATTTCTGCGCCCAAACTTCTCTGGCGGCGAAGGGACGCATTGCTCTCCATCATCCTGAAGTTCCGGGTCAAAAGCGATGTATCATCATTTCGACGCTGATAGGTGCGACTCGCATTGGTCAGCAACAGCAAAGACCGGATCAAAATGGCTACTATTGCCATTAACTAGGTAGGGGCGGGTTCAACGGTCAATTCTCCCTCCCCAGGAGGATATAAATAAACCCGCCCCACGGCCATAAAAATGGCTACTATTGCCATTAACTAGGTAGGGGCGGGTTCAACGGTCAATTCTCCCTCCCCAGGAGGATATAAATAAACCCGCCCCACGGCCATAAAAATGGCTACTATTGCCATTAATTAGGTAGGGGCGGGTTCAACGGTCAATTTTCCCTCCCCAGGAGGATATAAATAAACCCGCCCCACGGCCGTCAATTTTCCCTCCCCAGGAGGATATAAATAAACCCGCCCCACGGCCGTCAATTTTCCCTCCCCAGGAGGATATAAATAAACCCGCCCCACGGCCATAAAAATGGCTACTATTGCCATTAATTAGGTAGGGGCGGGTTCAACGGTCAATTCTCCCTCCCCAGGAGGATATAAATAAACCCGCCCCACGGCCATAAAAATGGCTACTATTGCCATTAATTAGGTAGGGGCGGGTTCAACGGTCAATTTTCCCTCCCCAGGAGGATATAAATAAACCCGCCCCACGGCCATAAAAATGGCTACTATTGCCATTAATTAGGTAGGGGCGGGTTCAACGGTCAATTTTCCCTCCCCAGGAGGATATAAATAAACCCGCCCCACGGCCGTCAATTTTCCCTCCCCAGGAGGATATAGCGCTTCTCATCTCTATAAGGTACAGCCCTCACCCCAAACCCCTCTCCCAGAAAGGGAGAGGGGCTTTGAGAAGTGAGGAACCCTTAGTCCGGTGCGTCAGTACAGAATTTTTGGGTAATATCAAAATGGCTGGGGTCTGACGCACCCTACGGGGAATTAGAATTAGGTGCGTCAGTACAGAATTTTTGGGTAATATCAAAATGGCTGGGGTCTGACGCACCCTACGGGGAATTAGAATTAGGTGCGTCAGTACAGAATTTTTGGGTAATATCAAAATGGCTGGGGTCTGACGCACCCTACGGGGAATTAGAATTAGGTGCGTCAGTACAGAATTTTTGGGTAATATCAAAATGGCCGGGGTCTGACGCACCCTACGGGGAATTAGGTGCGTCAGTACAGAATTTTTGGGTAATATCAAAATGGCTGGGGTCTGACGCACCCTACGGGGAATTAGGTGCGTCAGTACAGAATTTTTGGGTAATATCAAAATGGCCGGGGTCTGACGCACCCTACGGGGAATTAGGTGCGTCAGTACAGAATTTTTGGGTAATATCAAAATGGCTGGGGTCTGACGCACCCTACGGGGAATTAGGTGCGTCAGTACAGAATTTTTGGGTAATATCAAAATGGCCGGGGTCTGACGCACCCTACGGGGAATTAGAATTAGGTGCGTCAGTACAGAATTTTTGGGTAATATCAAAATGGCTGGGGTCTGACGCACCCTACGGGGAATTAGAATTAGGTGCGTCAGTACAGAATTTTTGGGTAATATCAAAATGGCTGGGGTCTGACGCACCCTACGGGGAATTAGAATTAGGTGCGTCAGTACAGAATTTTTGGGTAATATCAAAATGGCCGGGGTCTGACGCACCCTACGGGGAATTAGAATTAGGTGCGTCAGTACAGAATTTTTGGGTAATATCAAAATGGCTGGGGTCTGACGCACCCTACGGGGAATTAGAATTAGGTGCGTCAGTACAGAATTTTTGGGTAATATCAAAATGGCTGGGGTCTGACGCACCCTACGGGGAATTAGAATTAGGTGCGTCAGTACAGAATTTTTGGGTAATATCAAAATGGCTGGGGTCTGACGCACCCTACGGGGACCAATGGAATTTTTTGCCTAATAATTCCTCGAGTTTGTGGTTGTGGGGACGGAAAAAGTCGCCTAGGGTCTGATGTAATGTTTCTGGTATGGGATTATAGGAACCTGCGGTATATCGGGGGTATTCGGAGAGTTGATGGTCGGGAAGACCTAAAAACTCAAAGACCTGTTTGAGGGTGTTCTGGGGCTGGGTGTATAATTGTTCACTGCTGATGATTAAAAGCTGTTCGGGTGGGAATTTTTGCATCCACTTTTCCAGAAAATAAACATACATTCCCCGCAGTAGATAACCATATTGACATCCCCAAAATTTCCGTCCGGCTAGGGTGGGGTCGTCAATGGTATCGAGAATGGCAATTTCATCTATCATGGCCTGTTGGAGAGTGCGCTTTTCTTGACCCATCCAATTTCGGTGGTCTTGATATTGAGAAAAAGCTCGATCTACTGGATTTCTTAGGGTGACAATTAGCTTGACTTTTGGGAAGGCTTGGTAAAGGCGATCGCATACTTTACTATCGACTATATAACTAGGGCTGGCTTCTCCGGTGAGAAATTCGCCGCCAGGGGGAATGGGGGGAAAATGGGCGAGATACCAGTCTAAACCTCGGTAATATTGCCAAATGAAAAAATCAACTTCTTTATGGAGGTTAGGAATTACCTGGGGATGATGACAAAGGTATTCATACAGGGAGGTTGTGCCAGCTTTTTGAGCGCCAATAATGATAAAATTCGGACCTTGAACTGATGCGGTTTCCCAGTGGTTGCTAAAAAATTCGGGGCGACAGATTTTGGTTTTAGCTAAGACTCCCTGTTTATAGGTGGAAATAGCCTCGGAAATTTGACCGATTTCGGTGAGTAAATCTCCATAATTTATATAGGGTTCTGGATAGTGGGGAACCTGGGAAATTGCTTGTTGATAACTAGAGGCGATCGCCTCTATTTGCTCCGGTTGTAATTTGATAAAACTATAGGTGCGTAAATGCCGCAGTTTTAGATATGCTATCTCGGCTTCTGGTTGGGCTTTAATAGCGTCTAAATAAGCAGCAATTGCCCCATCAATATCTGGCTGTTGTAAGAGGGCATCACCGAGGCGAATATAGACTTCTGGGATTTCTGGATCAATGGCGATCGCCTGTTTATAAGCATCAATAGCCGGGGAGATTTTACCCTGTTTAAACAGACAATAACCGAGGTGATTATAAGACCAAAAGCAATCAGGATTGATACTAATTGCCTGATTAAATACATCAATGGCTTCTCGCCATTGTCGCTGGTTGAGTAATGCTAAACCCAACCCATAATATCCCCAGGAATAATCGGGTCTAGCTGCCACCATATCCCGATAAATAGCGATCGCCTCTTCATACCTCCCCGTTAAAAGGGCATCCTCCCCAGTTTTTTGGTGGCGGGATAAAATCTCCGTCAGCCGTTGATGGGCTTCTGGTTGTTGAGGGTTAATGGCGATCGCTTGACGGTAGGCTTCGATAGCTTCTTCGGGCTGATTTTGCTGGCTGAGTAAATCTCCCAAGTGAAAATGAGACCAATAGAAATCAGGGTTTAATGTAATTTCCTGACGATAGGCGGCTATGGCTTCCTCAACGCGCCCCAATCGAGTTAAAATGACTGCTAAATGGTGATAAGACCAACAAAAGTCTGGCTTTAACTCAATGGCTTTCCGATAGGCTGTGATAGCTTGTTCGTCCTGTTTTTGGCTACTGAGGGCTTGACCCAAACCCACATAATAGATATATATATTGGGCTGCAATTCAATAGCTTTCTGATAACTACCTATTGCCAAATCGACTTGATTTATGTTATGATATATCTGGGCGATTTTATAGTGAGCTATTGCCAATTTAGGATTAATAGCGATCGCCAAATTATAGGAAGCGATCGCCCCTTGGTTATCCCCATGTTTCTCGAAACTCTCACCCAGGAGTAAGCAAAAATCCACCGGAACAGAACCGGGATTTTCGCTAATTTGCTGATAGAGTTGTTTAGCTGAACTTAGGGGTTGTTGCCAATGTTGCCAAATGCTGCCTAAACTGGTATAGGCGGCGGCTAAGTTAGGGTCAGCTTCGATAGCCTGTCGATAACAATTCGCCGCCAGTTCCCATTGTTGAGACTTGACATAATCATTGCCCAAATTCAGACAAACTACAGCTTGATTATCAGTAGACATATACAAGTTTTCAAAAAGCCATCAATTACATAATCCATTGAGGGCGGGTCTATTAGTATTCCGGTTGCTAGAGGTAATTCACAGCCAAACCCATCCCTACATTATCCATTATTTTTGTGAGGGAGGCAAGGCTTTAGTTGTGTGTCAATGCTTTTAATGTGATTAATAAACCAATCGCGCAAGTCTTGTTTAATGCTGAAAATAATTGAGTTAAAATCATCATCTTGTTCGATGCGAGTTTTAATCATTTCAAAATTCAAGACAAATAGCTGATGGGCTTTATGATTAGTTTTAGCGACGGGGCACTTATATAAATTCATGCAGGATTCCTCATATTTAAAATGGTTATTGATATACATTTCCAGAAATTTTATAGTTGATTTAAGTTGCTGGGGGCTGCGTTGTTTTTCAAGGTTATCAATCAATAAATCCATTTGGTCGAATAACTGCTGATGCTGAAAATCAATCAAGGGGATGCCAATTTTGAGAGAATCGTTCCAAGTGGGAGCCATAAATTTAGCCTAATTAATCAAGTAGGTTGACCATTGACCATTGACCATTCAAATATTACTACAGCAAACCCCAAGAAACCGGGTTAAATACACCCGGTTAATCGGATAATTATGATTGTGCAGCCTCCCAGCGATCGCGGGCATTTTGGAGGGCTGATTTCACCTGTTCAAAACCAGTGCCGCCGTAGCTATTCCGGGCGGCGACCACTTGTAAAGGTGCGATCGCGTCATAAATATCGACATCAAATTCAGGATGTAAAGACTTCCACTCATCAAGGGTAAGGTCTTTTAAAAGTTTCCCAGACTCCAGACAAGTTCTGACCACCTTACCCACCAAATTATAGGCTTCCCGGAAAGGAACGCCCTTAGTGGCGAGATAATCAGCAACATCAGTAGCATTCGAGAAATCTTCCGCCACAGCTTCAGCGAGACGTTGAGGGCGAAACTCCATCCCTTGGGATAACAAAATAGTCATCGCCTCGAGACAGCCTTTCACAGTTTTGACGGCATCAAATAAGGCTTCTTTGTCCTCCTGGAGGTCTTTATTGTAAGCCAAAGGTAAACCCTTCATCAGGACTAATAGCCCTTGTAAATGTCCAAAAACCCGGCCAGTTTTACCGCGCACCAATTCGGGCACATCGGGATTTTTCTTTTGTGGCATAATACTAGAGCCAGTGGAACAGCTATCAGTAAGGGTGATAAAACCAAACTCCTGGGAAGCCCAAAAGATAATTTCTTCCGAGAGGCGGCTGAGGTGAACCAAAATGAGACTAGAAGCGCTGAGAAACTCGATCGCCCAATCGCGATCGCTCACCCCATCCAAACTATTAGCATAAACCCGGTCAAACCCCAATAATTCGGCGCTATAGTGGCGGTCAATAGGAAAAGTAGTTCCCGCCAAAGCACCGCACCCCAGAGGCGAAGTATTCACCCGTTGATAAACCTCTCCCAGACGTTCCCAGTCCCGGTGCGCCATTTCCACATAAGCCAGTAGGTGATGAGCCAAACTGAGAGGTTGCGCCCGTTGTAAATGGGTGTATCCTGGTATGAGAGTATGGACGTGATTGGTCGCCAGATCCAGCAAAACCCCTTGAAACTCAAGGATCTGGGTTCGGATTTGTTGAATTTGGTCTTTCAGGTAAAGGCGGGTATCAGTCCCCACCTGGTCATTACGCGATCGCCCTGTATGGAGTTTTTTACCGACATCTCCCGCAATTTCGGTAAGTCGGCGTTCAACTGCGAAATGAATATCCTCAGCATCGACACCGGGGTTAAATTGACCCTGGCGGTATTCTTCGCGGATAGTCTCCAAGCCATTAACTAGGGCTTCTCCTTCTTCGGGGGAGATAATCCCAGTTTTGACCAACATTTTGGCATGAGCCACCGAGCCTGTCAAATCATACTCGATTAACTCAATATCAAAGCCGATACTGGCGTTAAAAGTGGCGATCGCTGGATGTAAAGCCTTTTCAAATCGTTGGCTCCAGGTTTGAGCTTGAGTCATAGTCCTATAATCTGTAAATTACCCATAAATGTCTGATCATCAACGGACTGGGGAAAATATGTCCGATTAAGGTAATAGGCTTTTCGCCCACCACCCCATCCCCAAGCCAATCAAAAAAGCCCAAAGCTGTCCAGTTTCCAGCAAATTATTCCAGGTACTCTTAACATTAGTCCATAAATCAACATTCACCTGTTGACCAAATACCACTGGTAGGGTAGCCGCGACTTCCCCCCACTTCCATGACCAGTGAGGGGTTAAAATCAGAATATGGCGGATAGGGTGAGCGTGGCTGCAAATTTGCACCAACATCGATAAAGTATCAACGGACATAATCGGCATTCTCCCCACTTTCAGAAGGTTGTACCTGTAGCACAACCAAAGTCATGTCATCAATATTACTGTTACTCGGACCGATAAACTTCTGAACTTCCGCAAATATATGATCTACAATGCGATTAGGAGTCTGGGAGTTCTGACAAGCCCATTGAAAGGCTGTCTGTAGGTTATCTTCATCAAAGCGATCGCCCCGTTGATTAGCCGCATCAGTAAAGCCATCAGTATAGTAAATCACAGTATCCCCTGCAGACAGTTGCACTTGGGCTTGGTAGTAACGGGTATCAGCATCAAGACCGATCAACATTCCCAAAGTATCTAACCGACGAATGCTGCGGCTTTGGGCTTGCCATAATAAAGGGGGATTATGGGCGGCGTTACTATAGGAGAGAATTTTCGTGGTCGGGTCATACTCCGAATAAAACAGAGTCACAAACCGATTAGAATTTTCTAAATCAGCATACATCACCCGGTTAAGATGTTGGAGAATCTGGGAGGGGGAATGGCGGTTCAGAACTTCCGCGCGCAACATTCCCCGAGTCATGGTCATAATTAACCCGGCTGGGACTCCTTTTCCCATGACATCACCAATAACAATACTCCAATGTTCCGATGGTGTGTGACCGCCAACTTCTCCCTCAGCGGAATGATTCTCATGTTCATGTTTATCGAAATTAGAGGGGATAAAGTCGTAATAGTCTCCCCCGACTCGGTTGGCGGTTTGACAGCGCGCCGCGACTTCTAAGCCGGGAATTTTCGGACATTTACGGGGAAGTAGGCGCAGTTGAATTTCTGCACCAATTTCTAATTCTCGGTCTAGGCGTTCTTTTTCCCGCAATGAAACTGATAGTTCATCATTGGCGATCGCCACTGCTGTTTGATCTGCTACCAGTCTAATTAATTTCTGGCGGGTTGGTGTCCACAGATAATCAGGATCATGGCTGAACACATACAACCGCCCCCGTGATGTATTATTAACTAGGATTTCCGTGCCAAAAAGTTTTACATCCGACCCCAAGCAACTACTTACTTGATGGTCTAGGCTGGCTGAATATTGTGTTGCCATACTCTGGGGAAGCACTCCCACGGCGGTGCTATCATTAGGCTGGGATATCACCTCTCTAGTAGCCCTTTCTAAGATGGCGCGAACATCCTGACACTGACGACCATCTTGGCAATGTAACCGTTGAAATCGCACCTGACCGTTAGGTTTAAACAGCACCAAAGCACCCCCATCAGCATCTGTCACTCGACTAGCAACTAGGGGAGTTAATTCTAAGAATTGATTGAGATTGTTAAAGCTACGGAGGGCAAAACTTAGGGAACTCAGCAACTCATTAATATTTTGCTGTTCCCGATGGAGTCTAGCCACCATTTGCTTTAAGTGAGAGGCTGATGTCACATCAGCATCTGAGGAACTTGAAAGGGAGTCTGAAGGTTGTTCTGAGCGTCTTGGAAGTGGCACAGCAGTCATATTATTAGTATATATTTTTTGAAGGTTAGAGCGCAATAGTAAGTCCAAAAAAATGAAAGTCTCTCTGCCAAAAGTCTGGTTTTCTGGCTATCCATGACAGATTATCCCTGGCTACACTGCAGGGTACTGCCATCTACAAAATCGGCAATTACCACCAGTAATCATGAGCTACCCCCCCAGCGGCTAATATTTACCCTAGGCGATCGCTTATCTGGTGTTTTTTAATATGGCAATATGTGGGAATCTCAGTCTCTATAAAATGATTAACTGTTCCCCATGATGACACTTAAATAGCCATATTGGCACTTTAACAGAGCTTTAACCACTTAACAGGGCTTCGATAAACTCGTAGCTTGAAAAAGGCCGCAGGTCTTCGATACTTTCCCCAACACCAATAAAACGAATCGGTAGACCTAGCTGCTGTACAACAGCTAAAGCCACACCACCTTTAGCAGTTCCATCTAATTTTGTCAAGACCACACCACTAAGTTGAGCAACTTCTGCAAATACTTGAGCCTGGCGTAGTCCGTTTTGGCCTAAAGTTGAATCAAGGACTAGGAGGGATTCTACCTTAGCATCTGGTGCTTGTTTGTCTATTACGCGACGAATTTTGTTAAGTTCCTCCATGAGGTTCTTTTTGTTCTGCAATCTACCAGCAGTATCAATAATTAGCAATTCGGTCTGGCGGGATTTAGCAGCAGCGATCGCATCATAAACCACCGCCGCCGGGTCGGTATTTTTTCCGGGATTAGCGATCACCTCTACCCCACTACGTTCGCCCCACACCTTTACCTGTTCTACTGCTGCCGCCCGGAAAGTATCCCCAGCCGCAATTAAACTCCGGTAGTCTGACTTTTGGGCAATATGGGCAATTTTCCCGATGGTAGTAGTTTTCCCGGCCCCATTCACCCCGGTAATTAACCAAATATTCAATTGTTCCTTTTCGGGGGCAAATGTGGGACTATAGCCATTTTGATAGGGTTTTTCGAGGAGATCTCGCAGAAGTTGTTTTAGATAGGCGATCGCATCTTCGGGGGGTAAAGCATCTTCTCGCAGGCGGTTTTGTAGTGCCTCAATAATCACATCAGTAGCTTCTACACCCACATCAGCTTGTAGCAATAAAGCCTCAATTTCTTCGACCGCCGCCTGATTTAGGGGTCCCTGACCGACGATCGCTTTTAATTGATTCAGCAAATTACGGCGAGTCCGTCCCAAACCTTTCCACAGCTTTTGTAGCCAGGTGATTTCCTCTACCGCGACTTCCTCTGGTCTCCGTCCCTGATTAGCCAAAACTTCCGCCGACCACAGGAACATCTCATCAAATACTATATCTGTCGATTCTCCCTCACCGCTGGCTGTGGTTTCCCCCCCTTCCGGTTCCGGTTCAGAAATCGCCGTTTCTTTTAATCTCTCAATTCTCGCCTGTCGTTCCGCCTGGGTTCTGGCCCAAATTGGCAACTGATCAATACTCTCTTCCACCATAGCCACAGGTTCAGCCGTTTCGGTAACTTCCGCCGCCTCCTGTGCTACCTCCTGTGCTACCTCCTGTGCTACCTCCTGTGCTACCTCCTGTGCTACCTCCTCTGCTACAGGTTCGGGGGTTTCGGTAACTTCCGCCGCCTCTTCTGAGACCTCTTCTGAGACCTCTTCTGAGGCTTCCTGTGCTACCTCCTCTGCTACCTCCTCAACCACAGCCACAGGTTCAGTGGTTTCTGTTAATTCTGCGGGGGTTTCCTGAGCCTCAGAGGTGCTTTCTTGCGCTTCTGTGGGGGGGGAGGAAACATCATCAACAGGGGCTTCTGTAGCCGCTTCTGTGGCTGCTTCTGTGGAGGATTCTGTGGGCTTTTGTTGTTGCTGAATGTTTTGATAGGCGGCCTTAGCCCACTGCAAATAATCCTCATTAGCAGTGGTAGGCGATAGCGGTTGTTTAGTTTCGGGTTCGTCGGGAGTTGATGGAGTTGGGGAGGGTTCAGCTTGTTGGGTATCGTCTGCTGAGGGGCGATCGCTAAACTGGCGGCGGAACCAATTAAAAACCATTTTACTAATTACTCGAATTTAACAACAGATTTGGGTATTGGTGAGGCGGGAATTGTTAATAGCACACCCACAGCATCACTGAAATTAGAGGAGAGAGGAGGACTGAGTTTTCATCTGATCAACAACACGACGGAGAACCCCATTAATAAATCGGTAACTGTTGTGGTCGCTGTAACGTTTAGCCAACTCCACCGCCTCATTAACGGCAATTTGTTCTTGAACCCCCATATATAACAATTCCGTGACCGCAATCCTTAAAATATCGCGATCGATGTGAGGGAGTCGGCCCAATTGCCAATCAACCATCGCCGCTTCCAGGCAACTATCGAGTGCTTCCCGGTGAGTGTTAAGTTCCACCAAAATCTTGACAGCATAGGAGTGTACTTCTTGCTGACTTGCCAATTGTACCAATTCCGGCAATTCCACAGCAGTAGATAAACGATTAATGGCTGATTGAGCCAGTGCGATCGCCTCACCGACCATAGTGCGGGCGCTTTGCAAATCCGCCGCCCTAGTTTGGCTACTCAAAAGGCGATCGTTACCCCGTTGTAATTCCGCCATAGCCGTCTCTAGGGATTCTTGTCCCTCTGTGGTTAAGGTACGGACAGCAGCGAGGATCACATCTTCCATTTCCTGAATTTCAAGCTTTCGGGGATTTGACGGCAGTTGGCTCATCCCCAAAAGGGCGAGTTCACGGGCTGTTCTACGAGCTTGCATATTGGTTTAGTATAAATGTCTTAGTTTAGCAACAAATCGGGGCCGGGATAGATTCTAGCAAAAAATCGGTTTCCAGCTCACCCAAAGCAGCTTTTGTGGGTTAACGACAAAAAAGCCGGGAAAACCCGGCGGAAACCTGTTAATTTTCAGGCACAAATCAATAAGCCAGTTCTACCAACTTGAGACTGAGATTCCACATTTTCTCGGCTCTTTCCTCGTCTCTAGCTTGGGGCGAGACCCGTTGCACAAAAGACTGGCGGCCTTTTTTCTGGCGATTTCCCCAACTCCAGTAAGCACCAGACTGGCGATATTCCTCATCAAGGACCACAGCAGCCACTCGTTCTCCAGCCAATTCCTGGGACACATAGCCCTTGGTAATGTATTTCTGGAATATAGGAAATATTTTCTGGAACAGGGGATAGTGATTGCGGAACAGGGGCGTATCCGCGACGCAACCAGGGTAAAGAGAGGTGAAAGTTATCCCAGTTTCCTCGTGATAGCGTCGGTGCAATTCCCGCATAGTTAGGACATTGCAGACCTTACTATCTTTATAGGCTTTGACGGGTTCAAATTTTTTGCCATCAATCATAGAAACCGGCTCTCGGAAGCCCTTAGCAAACCCTTCCAGGTCTCCCAAATCGGGGCGGGGTGGAATTTTGCCACCGAGTTCGTCGGGGTTATGGGTAACCGTTCCCAAAATCACCATACGCTTATCCTCAGCCAGAGAGCGTTTCATATCCTCCATCATCACATTACAGAGAAGGAAATGCCCTAGGTGATTGGTAGTCATGGTCAACTCATAGCCTTCTGGACTACGAAGGGGTTCTTTTATTAGGGGCATATAGATAGCCGCATTACAGACTAACCCCTCTAAGGTTCTACCTGTAGCCCGGAATGAGTTGATAAACCGTCGGACACTCTCAAGGGAACCGAGGTCAATATGAAGCATAGTGCGGCTGTCTTCGGGAATCCCTAATTCTTGGGCGGCGGCTTCTGCCTTTTCCAAGTTACGACAAGCCATGATGACATGAGCGCCCCTATCGGCGAGGGCTTTAGCGGCGTATAAACCAACCCCCGAAGAGGCACCCGTGACTATAACCGTTGATTTTTGATCCTGTACCATTTTTAGTTAAAACTCCGTTGATCACCGTCAGTTTTCTAAGTAATTATTCCGACGGAGACCCTGGCTGTTATTGATTGAGTGAGGTATCCTTAATCCCAGTATTATATTGCTAATCCTGTGGCGATCGCAACCAGTTTAGGGGATATTCTCAAAACCTGCCAAAAAAGCTGATGGTCAGCTATGATCAAGAATATTAGACCATCGGCAGGTGATGCCACCGTGCATCAAGGCGGAATCTTGTCTGTCTAGCCAAGCCTAGGCCCTACTGCCAATATTAATTCTGTCCTTTGACCGTAAAATTATGAGCAGTGTCCCCAATCAAGACCAAAAACCCAAAAATTCACCATCATCACCATCTCACAACGAGGAGAATGCTTGGGTTGAAGGCATTAAAACCATTGGACTAAGTATAATTTTGGCTTTGGGTATCCGAACTTTTGTCGCAGAAGCTCGTTATATTCCCTCTGGGTCAATGCTTCCCACCCTGGAAATCAACGATCGCCTGATTATTGATAAGTTAAGCTACCGTTTCACCGAACCCCAACGGGGAGATGTGGTAGTTTTCAATCCCACCGAGGAACTGAGCCTACAATACAACGATGCTTTCATTAAGCGGATTATTGGTTTACCCGGCGAAACATTAGAGGTCCGCGACGGACAAGTTTTTGTCAATGGCGAACCTATTGAGGAGGACTATATTGCCGAAGAACCCCAATATAAATGGGGACCGGAAACTATACCCGAAGGCGAGTTTTTGGTTCTGGGGGATAACCGTAACAATAGCTTTGATAGTCACTATTGGGGATTTGTCCCCCGAGAGAATATCATCGGTCGGGCGGTGGTCCGGTTCTGGCCCTTAGACCGTCTGGGAGGGGTCGATCGCAGTTTTTAACCGACTTTTTGGGCTGTCAACTGAGCCAGGTTTTCATGACTTTTCCGGTCATTTCCTGCCCCCAGCAGGGGGTATTAGCTGATCGCGATTTGATGGTGGTGTGATCAACCCTCCAAGACTGTGCGGGGTCAAAGAGGGTTAATTCGGCGGCTCGGTTGACGGTAACATTTGGGGGAGAAATAGCCAAGCATTGGGCGGGTTGGGTGCTTAAAACTCGCCAGAGTTGCAGGGGCGACCATTGAATATTAAAAACGGTGTCTGGCTGTTGGACAAAGGTTTTCCACAGTAGAGACAAGGCTAATTCTAAGCCGATCGCCCCTGGGGGTGCATCAGCAAAAGCAACGGTTTTTTCTTCGTAGGTGTAGGGGGTGTGGTCAACGGCGATCGCATCAATAGTCCCGTCTACAATAGCTTGAATTAAGGCTTGGCGATCGTCTGGATTACCCAGAGGCGGGTCAACATTGAGATTCGGATCGTAGGGAGTAGGCGCAAAGCCTAAACCACAGTCCGAAACCCGCCCGGTAATTGCTTCTGTATCAAATAGTAAGTGCATCCAGGTCGTACTAGCGGTAATAGGTAAATGGCGCTGTTTAGCTTCCCGAATTAATTGCACACCCCTAGCCGTAGAAACCCGCATAATATGAACCGGAGTGCCGATCGCCGCCACCAATTCCAGGACAGCGGCAATAGCCACAGTTTCCGCATAATCAGGAATCCCGGTTAAACCGCTATAAATAGAGGCTTCCCCAAATCGCATAACTCCTGAGTCCGCCAGAGTGCGATCGCAACAATACAGAGCCACGTTTTTTTTCAGGGGGTTAACATACTCCAAAACTCGCCGCCACAGATTAAGATTTCGATGAGCATATCCATCCGCAAAACCAATAATCTCAGTAGTGGCTAATTCCGCCAATTCCGTCATCATCTCCCCCGCCGCCCCCTCAGTCAAAGCCCCCCATACATAAAAGCCATGGGGTGCTAAACCTTGCCAATGTTTAATAGTCGAGAGATTATCAGCCGGTGGTAGCATATCCGGTAAAATCCCCAGGCGGGTATAACCTCCCGCCCTAGCAGCCGCCTGTAAAGATGCAATAGTTTCCCGGTCTTCAAAGCCCGGCTCTCCGGTGTGGCCATACATATCCACCAATCCCGGCCCCAAAATCATACCGTGGGAATCAATGATCTGAGTATGTTCTGGGTAATCATAAATCTGAGATTCAATAGCAGTAATATACCCATCAATAATCAGCACATCTGCCACTTGATCTCGTCCGTCCATGGGGTTTAATACCCGCACCTGTTTCAGGAGTTCACTACTCATATTTACCAACCAGTCTTAGAGGGCTCCGGCGGCGGTTTTGTCAAGAATACTACCCGATAAATGGGTGGTAATATTCATAGTTTGTAAAACCGGCTCCCCTTTAGCACCGTGGGGATAGTCAATCACTGTCACCGAACCATTACCCTGTTTAAAATTCCAAAAATGCTCTGGTGATAAGCCCAATAATTGACACAACAGAGCCTTATTGACAGCATCATGAGCAACCACTAATCCAGTCACCGATTGGGAATCATATTTATTAAGGATATTTTCCCATCCTTTGGCTACCCTTTCTCCCACCTGATTTAAATTTTCACCTTCTGGCATCTGTACCGTTTCCGGTGCAGTTTTCCACTGATTTAATAAACCCGGATAATCTTGCTCAATTTCCGATTCAAATTTACCCTCCCATAAACCATGGCTAATCTCTCGGAAATTATCCTCAAATTGTAGTTCTATATCCCGGTGATGTTCCAGGATAATTTCTGCGGTTTCGCGGGGGCGTGCCATGGGGCTAGTGATGGCAAAATCGATTTTAATATCCTGGAGAAAATCGGCAGCTTGGCGAGCTTGTAATCGCCCGTTATCATTGAGGGGAATATCAATCTGACCTTGAAACTGTCCTTTTCGGTTCCATTCAGTTTCTCCGTGGCGCACTAATAATAGTCTGGGTCCACGATGTTCTGGGCGAAGGGAGGGCAGTTTATCCCCCACATGGCTAGTGAGGTTCATCGATTCTAATTGTACCGCTGCGGGTTTGGGTAGTTCTCCGGGGGTGACATCACCAATATTGATAATGCTAATACCGCAGTTAGACTGTTGAATACTTTGATAGAATTGGGGTTGAACTCCTAAAGCGGTGGCAATCAGCGATCGATTGATGCCGTTGTGGGCTACCACTAGGATGGTTTGGTTGGGGTGATGGCTGAGGATGTGTCGCCAAAATTGTTGGGCTTGCTCAAATAACGCTAACACGGGGAAATGTTTATGCCCCGATTCTAATACCATGAAAAATTCATGGGGGCTCTGTTGCCAACATTGATAATCTTGGGGAAAGCGATCGCGTACTTCTTGGCGAGGGAGTCCAGCCCACAGAGGCAGGTCAATTTCCATCAATAGATCTGTCGGTTGCAACGGAGGGGCCGCACCCACTCGGGCTCGAATCAGTTGGGCAGTTTGTTGCGCTCGTTGTAGGGGACTGTGATAAATAGCGTCGAACCTTAAACCCTGGAGGGCTTGGGCAACGCAGGTGGCATCAACGCGGCCCTGGTCGGTGAGAACCGAATCATCCAGGCGGCCCTGAATGCGTTTTTGGGCGTTGTAGGTACTCTGACCGTGACGGACAAGGATTACACGGGTCGTCATCTTCAAATTTTAAGTTCGATGGTTCGCCAGAAGCATTTTAACTTGTTTGGGGCAGTTTCCGGCGACTCCTTTATCATGTAAAGAGATGTTAAGGGTCTGTCCCGCCAAATCCCATCTAGGATTCTGAATTAACGGGACTGTTGAAATGCTGAGGACTTGGGCAAAATTGATTATGAATAATCAGATTACAGGCGATTACCATTGGGGTTTGATGGTTTTGTCTTTGGCAATTGCTGTGATTACCTCTTATATCCCTATGGATTTGGCTATACAAGTCCGTGAGGATCTATGGACGGCGAAACGGTGGAAGTTTTGGCTGTTGGGAGGGGCGATCGCTATGGGGGCTGGTTTCTGGTCCATGGATTTTACGGGTATGGTGGCGCTGGAGTTGCCCCTATCGGTTAGTTATAACCCGTGGATGACTTTGTTGTCTTTGTTGATGGCTATTATGGCCTCTGGGATATTTCTGGGGCTGGTGTCACAACCGGCGGCGGGTCGGTTTATCCTGATTATGATGCCCGTTTGGTGGTGTTTTCTGTGGCGATCGCTATTGATGTAGCTTTGATTTCTCTGTGGCTGGCTTTTCGACTACTCGATGATTCTGTGGTCGCCAAAACTCCACAAAAGGTGATCAGTGCCATGATTATGGGATTGGGTGTCAGTGGAATGCACTATCTAGGAAGGTCGGCGACTAAGTTTGTACCCAGATTAAATCTGCCTATTGATTCTGGTCTGACTGTGAATCCCCATTTGAGTCCCTCTGGGTTGGCGATCGCAGTCGGATTGGGGACGGTGATCTGTCTATTTTTTATTGTGTTAACTAAGTTATGGGATCACAAATTGGTCAATCAATTGGCGCGGGAAAAAGTTTTAAAAGACAGTGAACAGCAGTTTCGGACTTTGATTCAGCAAATGCAGGTGGGAATGTTGCTGCTGAATGCTAAGGCGGAAATTTTGGTTTTTAATCAGGCCGCCTTGGATCTTTTACGGCTCGATATTGAACCAGATAGCCTTCAGGTGTTTGGAGAAGGTTGGCATTTGGTGATGGAGGATGGATCGCCAATTTCCTTGTCAGATTTACCTGTACAAAGGGCGATCGCCACAGGTGAAGCCGTCCATCATCTGGTTCTGGGGTTTGATGACCCGACAACTCAACAGCGACGGTGGTTATTGGTGAATGCCACACTACACGAGCCGGGAGGTGAGGTGATGCGGGTTATATGTACTATTAGTGATATTACTAACCAAAAGCAGGCAGAAGAGGCTCTCAGGCGCAGTCAAGAGAGATTTACTCTGGCGGTGGAGGGTGCTAATGATGGCATTTGGGATTGGGATATTTCTACCGATGAGGTTTATCTGTCCCCCCGAGGCAAAATTATGTTCGGCTGCCAACCGGATTTAGATTGTTTCTCTAATTTGGACTCGGCGCTAAAAATTGTTCATCCAGATGACCGCCTGTGGGTTAAAGAGATGTTAAATAGCTATTTAGCTAAGGAAATTCCCGCTTTTGATGTGGAATATCGCACCGAATTAGATAATGGTGAATGGCGCTGGATTCGCTCTAGGGGGGTGGCTCTTTGGGATGAACATAACCAGCCCTATCGTATGGTGGGATTTCATACTGATATTACCGACCGGAAAATGGCTGAACAGGCTCTGCGGGAAGGGGCGGAACAAGAACGCTCTATTCTGCAAATGGTTCAGCAAATGCGAAAAACTTTGGAACTTGAGCAGATTTTTAGTGCTACGACTGGGGAACTTAGACAGGTTTTAAATTGCGATCGGGTTTTGGTTTATCGCTTCCGGGAAGACTGGAGTGGAGAATTTATGGCTGAGT
The DNA here is from genome assembly GCF_026000695.1 of Limnospira platensis NIES-39. Lineage (GTDB taxonomy): Bacteria > Cyanobacteriota > Cyanobacteriia > Cyanobacteriales > Microcoleaceae > Limnospira > Limnospira platensis. The sequence goes on along the minus strand of NZ_AP026945.1, from coordinate 1,093,656 downwards.
CCGTGGCTGAAGGTTGGGTGCAACTTACGGCCGGACCTCTACGAGATAGTAAGGCTACCCGCATCGCTATTGAACAGGAAAAATGTGCTTTTCAGGAAATTAATTATCGCCATGTGATTTCGGATACTTATTTGCAACAAAATCAAGGTGGTATTTATGGAAAAGGGGTCAGTTATAGATGTGTGAATGATATTTATGAAATGGGTTTCGATGCTTGTTATCTGGAATTATTAAAACAGTTTCAAGCTAGGGCTTATATTATTACCCCGATTTTTTCGGGCTATCAACTTTGGGGATTATTGGCAGTCTACCAGAATTATCATCCCCGCATTTGGACGACTGCTGAAATTCGCACAGTGACACAAATTGGCTCTCAGTTGGGGGTGGCTGTTCAACAGGCGGAATTGTTGGCAAAAACTCAAGAACAGGCTAGACAACTGCAACAGGCTAAGGAAATTGCCGATGCGGCTAATCGCTCTAAAAGTGAGTTTTTGGCGAATATGAGTCATGAGTTAAGAACTCCTTTAAATGCGATTTTGGGCTTTGCTCAACTGATGTCTACTAACCAGAATCTGGCTCCCGAAAATCGTCAACATATTGAGATTATTAATCGGTCGGGTGAGCATCTTCTCGGTCTGATTAATGATATTTTGGAAATGTCTAGGATTGAGGCGGGACGGGCGACACTTCAGGTGAATGGCTTTGATTTGTATGAGTTTCTTCAGGGTTTGGAAGATTTGTTTAAATTGCGGGCTACTTCTAAAAATTTACATCTGATTTTTGAGCGCCCCAAAGGTTTGATTAGGCATATTAAAGCTGACGAGAAAAAATTGCGTCAGGTGTTGATTAATTTATTGGGAAATGCCATTAAGTTTACTGATGAAGGTAGTGTGACTGTTCGGGTTTCTCACCAAAACCGGGATGCTTCAGATCTATTACAATTTGAAGTGGAAGATACTGGGCTGGGAATTGCTCCCGAAGACTGTGAAGGACTGTTTGAAGCCTTTGCACAAACGGAAACGGGTTTAAATGCTTCCGAGGGTAGCGGTCTGGGGTTGGCAATTGCACAGCAATTTGTCAAACTAATGGGTGATGAAATTACGGTTCGTAGTTGTCTAAATCGGGGTTCGACTTTTTCGTTTACTATTCCAGTGCAAAGGAGTGAGGACAAGCCAAACCAGGCGATCGCATCTATTATGGATAGGGTCATCGGTTTGACTGCTGATCAGCCAGTCTATCGCATTTTGGTGGTTGAAGACCGAGAAAGCAATCGTTTATTGCTGGTGGAACTCCTGAGTGTCCTGGGTTTTTCGGTCCGACCAGCTAACAATGGCTCGGAGGCGATCGCTATTTGGCAAGAGTGGAACCCTGACCTGATTTTTATGGATATGCGAATGCCTGTGGTCAATGGTTATGAGGCTACCCGCCAAATTCGCTCTCAGCCTGGGGGTGGGGAGACCATCATTATTGCACTGACAGCTAGTGCCTTTGAGGAACAAAGACAGGATATTATGAAGGTGGGATGCAATGATTTGTTGCGAAAACCTTTTCAGCGAGGAGAATTGCTCAGTAAATTGAGTCAATATCTGGGTGTGCAATATATTTACAATACACAGCCGGAGATGTCTGTAAATTTGAATTCTTCCCAAGATCATGACCAGACCGAACCATCACAACTTAACTTAGAACAAATCCGAGAAATGCCAGAATATTGGCTCGATCAGGTCTATTCTGCTGCGGCTCAGGGGAGTGATTTACTACTGTTAGACCTGATTGAAGAGATTCCCACTCAATACAGTAATCTGGCTAATACAATCACAGAATGGGTGGGAAGTTTTCAGTTTGATAAGGTCCTGGAATTGGTAGAACAAACCAAGCCGGAAGCACCTAATATCCGACAAATACCGAATTGAGTGAAAATAAGTGGATACACCAAAAGCAGATATCTTAGTAGTTGATGACAAGCCGGAAAATTTACACCTTCTCTCGGAAATTTTGATGATGGAAGGATACAATGTCCGCAAGGCTGTTAATGGTAAAATGGCTTTGATGGCGGTTAAGACAGTGCCGCCGGATTTGATTCTACTGGATATTATGATGCCGGGAATGGATGGATATCAGGTTTGTAAAGAATTAAAAAATAATCAAAACTTGGCTAAGGTTCCGGTAATATTTCTCAGTGCTTTAAATGATGTGTTTGATAAGGTGAAAGCCTTTGGGTCTGGCGGTGTAGACTATATTACAAAGCCTTTTCAAATGGAGGAGGTTCTAGTTCGGGTGGAAAATCACCTGATGCTGAAGGCGGCGGAAAAGAAAATTCTCGAGTTAAATACTGAGTTAGAAGCTAGGGTTAAAGAACGCACTCAACAATTAGAAATGGCTAATGCTAAGTTATTGGAAATGGCTCTGCATGACCCGTTGACACGACTGCCCAACCGGACTTTATTTATGGAGCAGGTATCTGGGGCAATGAACAATTTAAAGGAGGGAAATAGTCAGGGTTTTGCGGTGCTGTTTATGGATTGCGATCGCTTTAAGGTGGTGAATGATTCCTTGGGGCATACGGTGGGAGATGAATTGTTAATTGCTATTGGCGATCGCATTCAAAAAATACTCAAAAATAATGATTTACTCTCCCGTTTGGGCGGAGATGAATTTGCCATTATTGTACATGATGTTAATGAAATTGAACCCGTAAGGAATCTCGCTGATTCTATTCTGGAGGTGATGTCTTGTCCTTTTCAAATCTATAGCCGAGAGATTTTTATTAATATGAGTATCGGTGTGGTTCTCAGTAATACGGACTATCAACAACCAGAGCATTTATTGCGAGATGCAGATACAGCTATGTATCGTGCCAAAGCCCTAGGACGGGGACAATATCATATCTTTGACCCGGCTATGCACAAAGAAGCCCTCGATTTATTGGGGTTAGAAACTGACCTGAGACGGGCACTAGACAATCAAGAATTAATGGCTTATTATCAGCCAATTATTAATCTGGAAACTGGTAAAATTTATAGCATGGAAGCCTTGGTGCGTTGGCAACATCCCCAACGGGGTTTGGTCTCCCCTGGTATGTTTATCCCCTTGGCTGAGGAAATGGGGGTAATTACTACTATTGGAACTTTGATGCTGGTAGAAGCCTGTCATCAACTCAAACATTGGCAAGAACAGAAATTGGTGGATGAATATGTTAGTATTAGCGTAAATCTCTCTGTCAGACAGTTTACCCAAGCCGATCTCATTGCTACCGTTGATGATATCCTGACTGAAAGTGGTTTAAATCCTAAATGCCTGAGATTAGAAATGACCGAAAGTGCGATCGTCGAAAATACACAAACAGCCCGGACTATTTTAACCCAATTTCGCGATCGCCACATCGGTTTAAGTCTCGATGATTTTGGCACAGGCTACTCTTCCCTAAGTTATTTACACGCATTCCCGGTGGACACCATTAAAATTGATAAGTCTTTTGTCAGTCTTTTAGATGGAACTCCTGAAAACCTGGGGCTAATTCCTGCTATCATTGGTATCTCTAAAACTTTAAACATGGTAGCGGTAGCTGAGGGAATAGAAACCCCCGAACAACTTGCACAACTGCGAGAACTCCAATGTAATGGCGGACAAGGATATTTCTTTTCTCGGCCTTTACCTGCTACTCAAATGGCTGAACTTTTGGCCAGCCATCCCCAATGGTAAGTCTCATTGATAAAAATTGACGGTAACAGAAAGTACATGAAATTAAAACAGATAATTTTAAGCATTCTCACTTTTATATCTATACTATATGTAACTTTAAGCCTACTGGGAAGTTGGACTCAGCCCCAAATTCAAAGCCGTCTGGAACTGTATCAGACCAATTTAGTTCTCCAGGCTTCTGAGTGGGAACCACAGACGGAAGACCGGGCGAATTGGCTAACCCTACGAGATAATATCATCGGTAAAGATGCGGTTAATTCTGCGCTCCAACAATACCAAAAGGTGCAGGAGTCTAACTACCAAAATTTACAGCGACTACAACCCAATCAGCCTTCAGAATTTTCGCGGGGAGAATTAGCACAGACCATAGGTGAGTTAGAATTGCGAATTGGCATTATGCAAGCGGTGCTGGGAGACTCCCAAAAGGCGATCGCCACTTGGGAATCCCTCATTTCTAACAATGGTAATTATCCCACCAGTGCCACGGCTCAAGTATTAGTAGGACTCTGGACAGAGCCACCAGATATAGGGGCTGATGACGAAGATATTTTACAGGCAAATTTAGAGGGTTGGTTCCGCTTTCAAGGTTTAGCCCAACTCTACGATTTACAAAACCGTGAAGATGTCTTACAACAACTCAATAATCAACAACAGGAAACCTCAGAAAATGCTGTTTATAAATTAGCCATTGTTTCGGCTATTCCTGGGTTCGGGTTGGTGTCGGGAATTATCCTATCTATCATTTTAGGGGTGCAATGGTTCCTGAAACGTGAACAGGCAATTATCAACCGCAATGCTGATGTAGAATGGTCTGTACCTTGGACAGCGGAAACGATTGTGCAAGTGTTTGTTTTAGGGTTTTTCCTAGTTGGACAGTTGTTAATCCCGCTGATTTTTCAACTCCTGGGTTTAAGAGCGGCGGGAGATGTGAGACTGCAAGCCTTTTATATCCTCCTAACTTATATGATTTTAGTGGGTGGTGGTTTGGGGGTTTTATATCTGTCTATAAAATCATTTTTCCCTCTCCCGGAAGGTTGGTTTAGGTTCAAATTATGGGATAGTTGGTTATTCTGGGGTTTCGGTGGCTATTGCGTAGCTTTACCCTTAGTGATTTTAACTTCCTTAGTCAATCAAAGATTATGGGATGGTCAAGGGGGAAGTAATCCGATATTACCCATAGCTTTGGAAAATCGAGATCCGGTAGCTTTAGGGATATTTTTCTTCACGGCTTCTATAGCAGCACCTTGGTTTGAGGAGGTATTATTTCGGGGGTTTCTGTTACCTTCGTTAACCCGCTATTTTCCGCTGTGGGGTGCAATTATAGCCAGTGGGTTACTGTTTGCTGTGGCTCATTTGAATGTCTCGGAAATTTTGCCTTTATTTGTGTTAGGAATTGTCCTGGGGTTTGTCTATACACGATCGCGCAATCTCTTGGCTCCCATGTTGCTACACAGTTTATGGAATAGCGGCACTTTAATCAGTCTGTATATCTTAGGAAGTGGCGCTAATTAGTCGCTCAGGAAGCCCCAAGATTTAAATATCTGGGGAATCTTCGGAGGAATAATCTTGATGATAGCGTCGCCGCCGTATACCCTTAGAAGCGATCGCCAATAATAAACCGGTGAGCAGGGATAACTCAAAATGAGTGTACCAAGTCGCCACCCCCAAGGACAGCAAAGCGATCGCACCAACCATCAAAACCTGAATTCGCTTAGACATAAAAAATCACAAAGCCAACCATTCAATTATAATGGTCATTCAACTGATAGACCAATCGATAAGTTATCCCTAATATCCAACCATGACCACACAACCCCGCCATTACCATATCACCACTTTCGGATGTCAAATGAACAAAGCCGACTCCGAACGCATGGCAGGCATTTTAGACGAAATGGGGTTAACCTTCGTTGAGGACCCAAACCAAGCTGATATCGTGCTTTACAACACCTGTACCATTCGCGATAACGCGGAACAGAAAGTCTACTCCTACCTGGGGAGACAAGCGAAACGGAAACAGGAAAATCCGAACCTGACCCTAATTGTAGCGGGATGCGTCGCCCAACAGGAAGGAGAAGCGCTGCTGCGTCGGGTTCCTGAACTTGATTTGGTCATGGGACCCCAACACGCCAACCGTCTCCAAGACCTATTAGAACAAGTCTTTGAGGGTTCCCAGGTGGTGGCGACTGAACCGATTAATATTGTGGAAGACATCACCAAACCCCGCCGAGATAGCAATATCACCGCCTGGGTGAATGTGATTTATGGTTGCAATGAACGCTGTACCTATTGCGTAGTTCCCAACGTCCGAGGAACCGAACAGTCCCGCACCCCGGAAGCTATCCGGGCGGAAATGGAAGAATTAGCGAGGGCGGGTTATAAAGAAGTTACACTGCTGGGACAAAATATTGATGCCTATGGCCGCGACCTCCCCGGTTCTACGCCAGACGGTCGCCACCAACACACTTTGACAGACCTGCTCTATTATGTGCATGACATACCGGGTATTGAGCGTATCCGTTTCGCTACGAGTCATCCTCGCTATTTTACAGAAAGATTAATTCGCGCCTGTGCGGAACTTCCGAAGGTGTGCGAACATTTCCATATCCCGTTTCAGTCGGGAGATAATGATGTGCTAAGGGCGATGGCGCGGGGATACACCCATGAAAAATATCGTCGGATTATTAATACTATTCGCGAGTATATTCCCGATGCGTCAATTAGTGCTGATGCGATCGTGGGGTTTCCGGGAGAAACAGAGGCGCAGTTTGAGAATACCCTAAAACTGGTTGATGATATTGCTTTTGACCTGTTGAACACGGCGGCTTATTCCCCCCGTCCGGGAACTGGGGCGGCGTTGTGGGAAAATCAGCTTTCGGAGGAGGTGAAGGCCGATCGCCTACAACGGTTAAATCGACTGGTGAATGTGAAGGCTATGGAGAGATCGGAAAGATACCGCGATCGCATTGAGGAGGTATTAGTGGAAGGCACAAACCCCAAAGACCCCAGCCAGGTGATGGGACGTACCCGTGGTAATCGTCTGACGTTTTTTAAAGGGAATTTGGCGGAACTCTCAGGTGAACTGGTGAAAGTGAAGATTATAGAGGTGCGGGCATTTAGCCTCACCGGAGAACCTATTGAGTTATATGTGACCCTATGAATACTAAAATTTTGAAAACAATCGGTTTTGTCTCTCTGCTGGGGATGGTTTGGGTAAGTGCGATCGCCTGCCAGAAAAACCCTCAAGCCCAAAGTAATGCGGTTCAGGTGGCCCCAGCCGGTCCTGTACCTACAGTAATTCAAAATCCCCCTTCTCTGGCGCAACCGGGTCAGGGGGGTATGAATTTACCGAAACCCAGAGATAATGGTGATTATACCCGGTCAACTCATACCACCTGGGAAGTGACAGACAGAGACCCCAACGGTTTAAACTGTCGCATGGCTGATAATCTCAGCAGCTATGATCAACTTCTGGCTAACCAGGGTCAGGTGACTATGAATATCAAAAACTGGCCAGTAGTGGGGACTATCAAACAAGGACAGGATTTTGAGATTAATCTGGGTCCGGCAGGATTTGGTATTGTTTATGATAACGAAAACCAACCCTGGATGTATGTTGAACGTACTGATGAACAAGGGGCGGCGAGTAATTGTTTTGTGCGGGCTAACCATCGCTTTGTACAACCGATCGCCACTCAGAATGTCTTGTGATTAAGACGTAGCAACACCCCCCCGGAGATTGGTGCTAATTTTCAAAGAGTTTCATGACATCGGCGATCGCCATGCGAGAATAAGCCCCCAAGGTGAGAGGGGAGGTGTGATCATGTTCAAGGTGATCCGCCGCCGCACAGGCGATCATCGCCGCATTATCAGTGCAGAATTTCATCGGAGGGAACAAAACCCTTAAATGGTTTTCCGTAGCTGCTTCCTGTAACAAATGACGGAGGCGACTGTTAGCAGCTACTCCCCCCCCAACGGTAATAGTATCCAATTGGTAATTGAGGGCGCAGGCGATCGCTCGTTTGGTTAACCCCCTGGCAACTGTGTCCTGAAAGCTGGCTGCGAGGTCTGCCACGGGCAGTTCTCCCCCTTTTTGGTTTAATTTATCCACCAAACGTAAGACAGCCGTTTTCAGGCCGCTAAAGCTGGAATCATAGGGATGATAGCCGCCCCCAGGTAGGGAAATGCGACCCTCTGGGAGAGGGAAGGCTTGGGGGTTGCCACTGGCTGCAAGGCGATCGATAACTGGGCCCCCTGGATAACCGAGGTTAAGTAAACGAGCCACCTTATCAAAGGCTTCTCCCGCCGCATCATCGCGGGTTTGACCCAAGGTTTCATACTGACCACAACCGATGACCCGAATTAAACTGGTGTGGCCCCCAGAAACTAATAAACACAGAAAGGGTGGTTTTAAATCGGGTTCACTGAGATAGGAGGCGTAGATGTGACCTTCTAGGTGATGGATTCCTAAAAATGGCTTCTGGTGAACCATGGCTAAACTTTTGGCTGCTGTGATTCCCACTAATAGCGCTCCTACTAACCCCGGAGCGCAGGTAGTAGCGATCGCATCAATATCAGTCCAGTCCAGATCAGCTTCCATGAGTGCTTGAGTAATTAGGGGGTTGACCATTTCCAAATGTTGCCGCGAAGCCACCTCCGGCACTACCCCCCCATAGGGGCGATGGATAGGGATTTGAGAGGCCACCACATTACTGTAAACTTCACGATTCTTTACAATTGCTACCCCAGTTTCGTCACAACTTGTTTCAATTGCTAAAACTGTTGCCATTGGCTGATAAATTTAATCAAATGATTGAGTTACATCTAGTAGCTTATCCCCACAACGAGATTAAATGGGTGTCAAGAGTCTAAATTCAAAGTAAGATGGCTCCTAAGTCCTTAATCCGTTGGGATTGTACAAAAAACTTATTGTTTTGTAACAAAAGGAAACAAATCTATGCGACGATTGTTGGCTCTAGTTCTCGCTCTCGGTCTTTGGTTCGGTGGTAGCGCAGCAGCCGAGGCTTATAACCTGACTCCCTGCTCTGATTCGGCCGCATTTCAGCAACGGGCCCAAACTTCTATCGCCCGCAGTGCTAACCCAGACCAAGCCAAAGCTCGGTTCGAGCGCTATTCCCAAGAACTCTGTGGCGAAGATGGCCTACCTCACCTGATTGTAGATGGTAGCCTGTCCCACGCTGGCGATTTCTTAATCCCCAGTGTTCTATTCTTGTATATCGCCGGATGGATTGGTTGGGTAGGTCGTTCTTACCTCCAGTATGCTGGTAAAGATAAAAAAGCCACCGAAAAGGAAATCATTATCGATGTTCCCAAAGCTGTGCAATTGATGCTGGGTGGATTTCTCTGGCCTCTGGCTGCTCTCAAAGAAATGACCACCGGGGAAATGTTTGCTAAAGATAATGAAATCACCGTTTCTCCTCGCTAAGAGATGCGCGGTTGTGGCCTAAGCCTTTCACGGGTTAGGTTACGGGTTAGGTTAAGGGACTTTTTCCCAAATTGTATCGAATGTTTGGCATATCAATTAGGAGGCTCAATTCATGCAGAACTTTTTGAAATATTTGTCTACCGTCCCGGTTTTGGCAGCGGTTTGGCTGTTAATTACTGCTGGTATTCTGATCGAATTTAATCGGTTTTTCCCCGACCTTCTGTTTCATCCCCTCTAGGGACTAAAACCCGAAAAATGGGCAGGTCGCCCTAAGTGGCGATCGCATAATTAACAAGAGATTAATATTTATAGGGGTGATGATAAATTGCCCCTATGATCTTGTCCAAGGATACCTGCCCCCTAGGGGGATTATTGACCCTAATAAAAATCACTTATTTTTCTAATTCCGTATCGATGAAATCCTATACTGCTGCCGCGATCCAAATGACCAGTCTGCCTGATTTGCAGAAAAATTTGGCAGAATCTCGCGATTTAATTGAACTAGCTATTCGTCAAGGCGCTGAATTAATTGGCTTACCCGAAAACTTCTCGTTTATGGGTGAAGAAGAAGATAAACTTATCCAGGGTTCAGAAATTGCCGAAGCCACCGAAAAATTCCTGAAAACTACAGCCCAACGTTTTCAGGTAACCCTTTTGGGTGGAGGGTTTCCCGTTCCCAAAGGAGAAGGTAAAGTCTGCAATACCGCCTTGTTAGTAGACCCCAATGGTCAAGAGTTGGCACGATATGAAAAAGTGCATCTTTTTGATGTAAATGTGCCTGATGGAAACACTTACTGTGAGTCGGCAACAGTGAAAGCTGGGACAGATTTCCCACCTGTTTACAATTCCCCAGAATTAGGTCAGTTGGGTTTATCTGTCTGTTATGACGTGCGGTTTCCAGAATTGTATCGGCATTTATCTAAACGGGGAGCCGAGGTGTTATTTGTTCCCGCCGCCTTTACCGCCTATACCGGGAAAGATCACTGGGAAGTTTTGCTAAAAGCTAGGGCGATCGAAAATACTTGTTATGTAATTGCTCCCGCCCAAACTGGCTGTCACTATGGCCGCCGCCACACCCACGGTCACGCCATGATTATTGATCCTTGGGGAATGATACTAGTTGATGGGGGTGATCAGCCAGGAGTCGCCTTAGCTGATATTGAACCCACCCGCCTCGAGCAAGTGCGTCGCCAAATGCCATCTCTGAAACATCGGGTATTTTAGAAAATCAGCCACTGATAACGTGCGTCAGTCCTATCGGCGAGTTCTGACGCACCCAAGAAAAATCGGTAATTGGGGAATAATTTGAGAGTTGTAACCCATGTATAACTAATACAAAAGTTGATGTGATCCCACTTTTCGCTACAGTAGACAGGAACGAGTTTTAACAAAATGGATGGTTCTATCACTTTTCGGGATAATCTCCCCATTTTCCATGTTTTCATCTTTAGGAGTTGATCCCGTGCCACTGTTGGCAAACACCATCGAGGGAATTAGCGAAGCTCCCGAAGCTGATGGGAATATAGTGTTATTGGCGGTGCTACTGAGCCTAGTTGCCATTTATACAGCCAGCAAAGTTGGCGGCGAGTTCTTCAACTGGTTAGGATTTCCCCCAGTTTTAGGAGAATTAGTCGGCGGGGTAGTCATTGGTATTTCAGCTCTGCACTTAGTCGTATTTCCTGAAGGTGGTGTCGGCGCTTCTGACTCGGTGATCATGCAAATACTGTCATCGACAGCAGGGTTAGATATAAGTGCAGCTGGAGCCACCTTTGAGGCTCAAAGTGAGGTGATCTCCGTTCTCGCTGAAATTGGGGTGATCGTCCTACTATTTGAAATTGGCTTAGAATCCAATATTCGTGAACTGCTGGAAGTAGGGGTTCAATCCCTAGTGGTGGCAATTGTGGGGGTCGTGGCTCCATTTTTCGCCGGAACCATTGGCTTAATTCTCCTGTTTAATGTTCCCCCTGTGGCTGCAATTTTCGCCGGTGCTGCTTTGACTGCTACCAGTATCGGGATTACTTCCCGTGTGTTAGCTGAAATTGGCCGTTTGTCTTCTAAGGAAGGTCAAATTATTCTCGGCGCGGCGGTCATGGATGACATCTTGGGAATTATTGTCCTCGCAGTGGTCGCTAGTTTAGCCAAAACCGGAGAGATCGATGTTACTAACATTATCTTCCTGATTATCAGTGCCACTGTGTTTCTGGTGGGTGCAATCTTACTGGGAAGGTTCTTTAATGATACTTTTGTGACTCTGGCTAAACAGTTTAAAACCCGTGGTCGGATTGTGATTCCGGCTTTTATTCTGGCGCTGTTGCTGTCTTATATCGCTGCTGCTATTGGTTTAGAGGCGATTTTGGGGGCTTTTGCTGCGGGGTTAGTCTTGGATGAAACTGAACCAGGAAAGGAACTCGAAGAACTTACTAGACCGATTTCTGATGTGTTGGTACCGATATTTTTTGTCACGGTTGGGGCGAAAACTAATTTAGAGGTTCTTAATCCTGCTGTTCCTGACAACCGCCAGGGATTGGTGATTGCTTCTTTTCTGATTGTTGTGGCAATTTTCGGAAAAGTTATCTCTGGGTTTAGCGTGTTTGGTGTGGAGAATATCAACCGATTGGCGATCGGGGTCGGTATGATTCCCCGGGGCGAGGTGGGTTTGGTATTTGCGGCGGTAGGTTCTGACAGTGGGGCTTTGTCGCCTTCTCTGGATGTGGCAATTATCTTGATGGTGATTCTGACTACTTTTGTGGCTCCGCCTTTGTTGCGGGTGGTCTTCCGTGATGATGAACCGACGGCTACGGAACCGGAAACTACTGCTTGAACGGTCAATCCTTAAAAGATTGTGAATTGATTTTGATGGCTCGGTTCAATAAAACCGGGCTTTTTTTCTTTTCTACTGAGGCTGTTGTCGGATACAATTACTTACGCAGTACGAATATGGTTCGGCTTGAGTTATATAATTGGCCATCCATACCTGGGAAAAAATCATGAAACATACCCTTTCTGTTTTAGTTGAAGATGAGGCGGGTGTTCTGACGCGCATTGCTGGCTTGTTTGCTCGTCGTGGATTTAACATTGAAAGCCTGGCTGTTGGACCTGCTGAAAAATCTGGGGTTTCCCGAATTACTATGGTGGTCCCTGGGGACGATCGCGTTATTGAGCAGTTGACTAAGCAACTCTACAAGCTGATTAATGTTCTCAAGGTACTTGATATTACTGAGGTTCCCTGTGTTGAACGGGAGTTGATGTTATTGAAGGTTAACTCCCCTAACAGTGCTATTCGTTCCGAGATTATTGAGTTGGCTCAGATTTTTCGCGCGCGGGTGGTTGATATTGGGGATGACTCCCTGACTATTGAGGTGGTCGGAGACCCTGGTAAAATGGTGGCGATCGTTCAGGTATTGAGTAAATTTGGCATCCGCGAAATTTCTCGGACTGGTAAAATCGCTCTCACGCGGGAGTCTGGCGTTAATACCGAATTCCTCAAGAGTCAACCCGCTGAACCTAAGTTTTAACTTAGACCAAAACCCCCACCCCTGGCGACTTTTGCGGGTCCTGGGTTTTGGTTTACCCAAAAAGTTGATTTTTAAGTCATATTTTTGAATTGATCAGCTACAATATAATTAGTCGCCTCCCAGATAGTGCTGGTGGAGGTGTGGGGTTGTTATGTTTTTAAACAGTATGGACGAACATAATTGCGGGACTATTTATGATGAACTGATCGAAATACTTAATCAGTTAGAATTGGGATGGATCGCTGAACAGGTAGAGGAGATTTTAACGGCCGGAAAAACGGTTGAGGAAATGGTGATGGGGAGAAAATCCCCTGACCTCAAATTGGCTTATTATAGCCCCCAGGAACAGTTGTTAATGCTGATTGATGCTATCGATCGCACTGTGATTTCTGGGGTGGAAATGGAGCAAGAAATAGCCACTCTCTTAGATAATCAAGGACTGACTACAGATTTCAAATCAGAAATATCCTGGCATTCAAACTTAGCACAAAAGGCAGAATTTGTCAAGTTTTATCAGCCGGAAATTTTAGAAAGATTAGCCGCCGCTGAACAGGTCAGAAAGACCCTAGGAAAGTTGCGGGTAAATTCCGCCAAAAATCAGCCATCATTGTTGACGGAAATCAAGGTAAATTTAGAGGCGATCGTTAACCCCCATCTCAGGAGACATAAACAACTGAGGAACCTGTTTATTTTGTATATATTTAATATCATCGTAGCTGGGGCAAAAAATGAGGGGGGTAAAGTCAGTTATAAGGATGTGACAAAACAAGCCACAGATAGGTTAATATTTCGTCAGCGTCCCGGACAAATCTATGAGAAAACACAGCCCTACACCCACGCACTGATTGAATTTGCTAATAAGCCACCTTTAGAAATACATATGGGGGTTAAAGTTCATGGGCGGCTGCGAGTTTTGTATGATTGCGATATTTGCGTATTATATAAAATGGAAGCGGATGCTTGTCGAAATAACGGCCGTGAACCTCGCGCGTCGCGGATTTTATTGGGGGTTAATTGTGAATATTCTGCTTCCGAATTACAGCCGGAAGTAGCCCAAGCGTTTTTGTCTTTAGCCTCGGAGTTACGGGTAGCGGGAGATTGTTATTTTGTGTCGAATAGTGTGTCAGAAGTAGCGGGGAAGTTGTTAGCGAGTCGGAAGCGAAAATGGGAGTGTGGTATAATTCCTGGTGATGTTAATAATGTCAATAGATTGATGTACGGGTTTCAGACAATTTTTAAAGATTTTCAGGCGAAAAGTTAACTATGAATGAGATTTTTTGGGAAATTCACAGGGATTTATTAAGGGAAAGTCCGGGGGGTGATGAGTATACTAGACAAGGATTTGGGATGATACCAAGTTTGTCGAAACCGAAGATTTTAGATATAGGTTGTGGTCCGGGGTCGTCCACTCTGGAATTAGGGAGATTAACGGATGGAGAAATTACGGCGATCGATATTCATCAACCTTATTTAGACAGTCTTAAACAAAAGGCGATCGCCGAAGGTTTTGGGGAGAGGATAACCTGTTTAAATCAAAGTATGTCATCCCTAAATTTTCCGCCATCTAGTTTTGATATTATTTGGGCTGAGGGTTCCATGTATATTATGGGTTTTGAGGCGGGGTTAAAGCAATTTAAATCCTATCTAAAATCCGGTGGTTATATGATGGTGAGTGAGTTAGTGTGGTTACGGGAAAATCCGCCGTCAGAGGTTTATGATTTTTGGCAAGCTGATTATCCAGCCATGAAAAATCTATGGGAATTATCGGAGATTATCAGTCATTGCGGATATGAAATAATTAACCAATTCACCCTACCAGAGGGGGGGTGGTTAAATTACTATAACCCCTTGGAGGATCGGATTAATCATCTATATCGAATTTATCAAGATAATCAGGAGGCGTTGAAAATTTTAGACCTGGAAAAACGGGAGGTGGAAATCTATCGCGAATATCACGAATGGTATGGATATGAATTTTTTATCCTCCACAACCCCTAAGAAAAAGCCAACCGACGGGGTAATGTATCAGGAATGATGAATCATTTGGGTTACTTGAGAAGTTACCCATTCAATCACCTGAGAACCCAAACTTACATGGTCTAGTAAATCGATTTCCCTAATCCCAGTGGGGCTGGTGACATTAACTTCTGTGAGATAACCACCAATGACATCAAGACCGACGAAATATAGTCCCGCTTCAATTAATTTCGGAGCAACTCGGCGACAAATTTGCAACTCTCGATCGCTTATTTGAGTTTTAGCGACGCGACCGCCGACGGCCATATTTCCGCGAAACTCTTTACCAGTAGGAATGCGATTAACGGCCCCAATAGGTTCACCATTTAACAAGATAATGCGTTTATCGCCATCTTTGGCGGCGGGTAAGTAGGTTTGAATCATGACAGGTTCAACACCTTGGCGGGTGCTGATTTCGACGAGGGAATTAAAGTTGCGATCGTCTGGTTCCAGAAATAAAATACCCTCACCGGCTTTACCACCCAAAGGCTTTAAAACTGCTGCGCCTTCATGTTCGACAAATTCCCGAATTACCTTTTTTTCGCGGCTAACAATAGTTTTAGGAATGACATCAGCAAACTGGAGGGCATACATTTTTTCGTTAGCAGCGCGTAACCCTTGGGGAGCATTAACGGTTAAAGTTTTGGTGGGGTCGATATAGTCGAGAATATAAGTGGTATATAGGTAAGACACAGTTACGGGGGGGTCAACCCGCATAAACACTGCATCCATGGCTTCTAAGGGCTGTAATGTGGAAGCGCCCAACTCAAACCAGGGGGAGTGGACCACCCAAGTCTGATCGCGTCGGGTAATAGGAGTCAAACGAAGGGAGGTTAGGGTTCCCCAGGCTTTCCCCGCAATGACACTTAGTTGATGGCTTTGAGTAATCCAAATTTCATGACCCATTACTTGGGCGGCTTCCATGATAGCAACAGTGCTATCGTGGGCGGGATTTAGATTAGCGATGGGGTCAATAATAAAAGCAAATTTCATCAATAATTTTAAAAGTTATCAGGATGAACCCCAGACTGCTGCTGAGTAGTACAGAGTCGGGGGTTTTGTTTAACTAAGCGCTAAGTAGGGAATCAAGCTGACCTTGGGCTTCTAAGGCGTGGAGGTCATCACAGCCGCCAATATGGCGACCATTGATGAAGACTTGGGGAACAGAACGCCGTCCATTGGCTTTAACGGCCATGCGATCGCGAGCTTCTTCATCTCCATCAATCACATATTCGGTAAACTCCCAGCCTTTGCGTTTGAGGAGAGCCTTAGCTCGTAAACAAAATGGGCAGCTACTCCAAGTATAGATTTCGATGGAATTAGTCATATATGTCTTAGGGAGATGAGTAATATTTCTTAATATATTAAGTTAATTAGGCTTTGTCAACGAGACCACCCTGGGAACAGGGTGGCCATAAAATAGTGGATAGGTTAGCTGACGGCTTGCAATACACTGGCATATAGACCAGGGGCGTAGGCTTCGACGACTTTTCCGGTTTCAGAACAGGTAATCATTAAATAGTCACAGGTGTGACACTGGGTTTTAATGAGTGTAGGGCTGTGATAGCGTTCGGCGTGGGAACCGCAATTAGGACAATGAATGATTTGTTTGGTAGACATTTTAAATGGGTTTTTTTACTAGGTTTAAATTTGGCGCTAATATACCCCAAAACTATCGGGTAATTCCTGACAATTTAGCCAGATTACCACGACATTCAGAGGAGATATTTAACGGATGGTTAGTAGCAGGTTAAAAAAACTTAAAGAACGGGTCGCTCTGTTTAGCTACTGATCAATTATGCCAGACTTTGAACCGGGTAGCAATAGCTATTAACTAGGTATACCTTGATCCCGAACCGGAAATCATGGTTATTGAGCAATGTAGTTGAGGTAGAAAGGGCGGAAATTGGGGATTATAGCTGGTGTGATTAAATTTGGGGTGTTAATTTTTGTCGATCGCCGTTTTCCAAATTAATAAAGATTTAAGATTTGCATAACTATCCAGAGAGGGAGATTCAGGATTTCTCGACCTGGAGGACAAGGCGATCGAGTTCTTGTTGCATCTGAGTTTTGACCAATTGGTAACAGGACTCGACATAATCACGATCGCCGGCCGCCTCTCGACCATAGCGTTGAAAGACAATAGGTTGACAGATCCGAATATAGATTTCCCCTGGTAAAGGGATATTCGGCAAAGGACCAATACTTAACCCCCAGGGGAGTCCCAAATAAATGGGGAAAACTTCCGGGTCAATATCGAGTAACCAAGGCATCCCCAAATCATGGAGGATTTTAACCTGTTGATAACAATCAGCGAGGACAATGAGGGTATCATGGGCTCCATGGGAAATGAGGGGAACAATAGGGGACTCGGTGCGTAGGGCCAATTTAATAAACCCGCGCCGCCCGGCAAAATAAATCTGATTTCTCATATTGTGGGGGCGAAACACATCTTCTGGCCCCCCTGGATAAACCAAAACGGGATAATCTGCTTGTAAGGCGGCGATCGCCATTCGGGGATGGGCGCGAATAGCACCACACCGCACGGCTTGAGTAGCAACTGGGGGGGACATTTCCCAGACTTTGGGGTGCATTAAACCATATAGAGGGCGATCGCAGCCAAAGCGATCGGCCCAGCCATATAAACCCATGTGCATATCTGGCGCAGCCAAGCCACCATTATGGGAACCGACAATTAACATTCTGCCTGAATCTCGGAGATGCTGCCAGCCGTCCATTTTGACCCGAAAATAGTGCTGGTAAAACCATCCCAAAACTGGCATGAGCGATCGGACAAACTCAGGATCTCGTCCCTGTAAGCACCAACCATCTAGGTCTGGTGGTGATGGTGGGGCATAATTATTATCGGTATGATGCTCGGTATGATTATCGGTAAATCGGTTCAAGGTTATCGACTCCCAGTAGCAACTAGATTCAATCAAGATCTTCCCTTTTCCAGATGCGGAAAACGCCGCGATGGGTTTACCATGGGCCCTAAATTCTGAGGATATCCAGAATATGCTTGATCTCAACCAAGATGATACCGCAATGGCTCAGGTGTTGGCGGAGTCTGAGGCGATCGCCGTTTATGGTCATTCCAATAAACCGGCGCGCCCTAGTTACATGGTGGCTGAATTTTTGCGAAACCGGGGCTATCGGGTCTATCCGGTGAATCCTTTATTGAGAGAGGTTAGCGGTCAACCTTGTTATCCTAATTTGCAGGCGGTCCCGGAAACTATTGATATTGTGAATGTTTTTCGAGGTTCGCAATATCTACCAGAAATTGTTGATGAGGCGATCGCTGCTGGGGCGAAAACCGTGTGGAGTCAGTTGGGAATCACCCACCCAGAAGCCAGTCAAAAGGCTTTAGATGCCGGATTAAACCTAGTGATGAACCTATGTATTAAAATTGAGATCGAGCGTCTTCATATAAGCAGAAAGTATGAATCAGACTGAAACCATACCCCCCCAATCACCGAAATCTTCACCCCCGGCGGTAGTTAGCACCGAGAAGTTAGGTAAATTTTACCGGACGGGATTTTGGATGAATCAAAAAATCGAATCCCTGATTAATTGTAGTCTGAGTATATATCAGGGGGAAACTTTTGGGCTTTTGGGACAAAATGGAGCCGGCAAAACGACTTTATTTAAAGTGTTACTAGGCTTGGTGCGTCCCACTTCTGGCGCGGCTTATTTATTGGGGAAACCTATTGGCGATCGCCAAGTTAAACAGCGAGTTGGTTATTTACCAGAAAACGCCTATTTTTACGACTATCTGACCGGGTGGGAATTTTTAGAGTTAGCGGCGGAACTCTTCCAAATACCTAAAGCAGTTAGTCGCCCAAGGATTCCCGAATTATTAGATTTAGTCGGACTGGCAAAATCAGCCGCCATCAAAAAACAGATGCGACAGTATTCTAAGGGAATGCTACAACGGATTGGCATGGCTCAAGCCTTAATTAATGACCCGGAAATAGTATTTTTAGATGAGCCTATGTCCGGTCTTGATCCGATGGGTCGTTATCAAATCCGAGAGATTATTTTATCACTGAAGCAGCAAGGAAAAACCATATTTTTTAACAGTCATGTCCTGTCAGATGTCGAGAAAATATGCGATCGCGTCGCCATTTTAGCCAGGGGAGAACTCGTTTCTATCGGTTCTTTGGATGAGTTATTAGGAATTACTGAAACCTATGCCGTGAGTGGCAAAGGTGGTAATCCTCAAGAACTGGAGGAATGGGTAACCAACTTGGAAATTGAACAAGACTATTGGCGCGGCAATCTGCAAGGAAATCCCCAGGAATTTATCGCCCATTTACAGGATATTAATGCTCAACTGATATCCATGAATTTATCCCGCCTTTCCCTCGAAGAGTTTTTTATGCAACAATTAAGGGAACGGGGTATTTATTCCAGTCGATAAAACCAACTTATAAACAACATTGAGGAATTATTATGTCATCTACAGGAGTTGTAATCGATCCAGAGATTTTAGAGCAGCTATTCAGTGTGGATACCTTACCCGCTGATCTGATTATCCCCCCCGAAGGTTCCGTCAACGGAGGAACTAATAATTCCGGTAATAATTTGGGAAATGGAACCCCCGACTTTGGGGAAACCTTGAGCAGCAATGGTTCAGTTAATGAAATTACTGTCACCGACTCAGCCGGGGAAACCGTGAGGGGGACTGGTGCCGCCGATCGCATTCTTGGAGGTGACGGACCCGACTCCTTATTGGGGGGTAGCAATAATGATACCATCTATGGCGGACCCGGTTCTGATACCCTGTTGGGAGAAGCCGGAAATGACCTATTATTTGGCAACCAAGGCCGGGATTTGCTTTATGGCGGCAATGGCAATGATACCCTCTATGGTGGTCAAGAAGCAGATACCCTCTATGGTGAAGCCGGAGATGATCTGCTGTTTGGCAATTTAGCTAATGACTGGCTATATGGAGGGGATGGAAACGATACCCTCTTCGGTGGCAAAAACGATGATATCCTATATGGCGGTGATGGCAATGATCTGCTGTCGGGAGATACTGGCGCTGATACTCTCATCGGTGGGGAAGGTCGCGACTCCTTTGTGGTAAGTTCCCTCAGTGGGGGGGTCAACATTCCGGAAGCCGATGTCATTATGGATTATACTCCGAGTGACGATGATATTTTGCTGTCGGGTGGTCTGCGATCTACTAACCTAGAGTTTGTTTCCGGTACTTCCGTGGGACTGGAAGGGGAACTGGAAGATAGCACCGTTATCCGACTGAGGCAAAGTTTTGATCCTAATCGCGCTTTTGTGGCTATTGTGGTTGGTGTGGATAATCTCACTTCCGGGGATTTTACCGCAATTGATGAGATCACTATTTAAGATTGATGGCCGATTTGCAAGGGTTCCTTAATTTGAATAAGCCACTGGAGTGGACTTCCCATGACTGTGTGGCAAGGGTTCGACGTGTGTTACACCTAAAGCGGGTAGGACACGCAGGAACCCTTGATCCGGCGGCGACTGGGGTCCTACCTATTGCATTGGGAAGGGCTACCCGCCTGCTGCAATTTCTGTCCTCTGAGAAAGCCTATCGGGGAGTGATTCGCTTTGGGATGACAACCGCCACTGATGACCTGGAGGGGGAAACTTTACAGGTGCGATCGGCTTCTCATTTGCAACTGGAACATATCGCCGCCCTGTTGCCTGAATTTATCGGGAAAATTGAGCAAAAACCACCCTATTATAGTGCGATTCATGTGGGGGGAAAGCGCTTATATGAGAGAGCCAGACGGGGTGAGGTGGTGGAAGTTCCCACCCGGACGGTGGAGGTGTTTGGGTTGGATGTTTTGAGTTGGCGACCTGGGGAGTTTCCAGAGGTGGAATTGGCGATCGCCTGTGGTCCGGGAACTTATATCCGTTCTATTGCTAGGGATTTGGGGGAACGTCTGAACACCGGGGGGACTCTGGCGGGTTTAGTTCGCCTACAGTCGAGTGGGTTTAGCTTGGCAAATAGTTTGACTATTGAAGAGTTGGAAGATCTCGTCAAGCGGGAACAGTTTAAACCCCTTGACCCCTCTGTGGCTTTGACTCATTTACAGGCGATCGCCCTCGGTTCCGAAGATGCTAAACGTTGGAGTCACGGACAGCGGGTTCCCGTGGCGGGAAATGTCGATACAGTGTTACGGGTGGATGACCAATCCGGTCAGTTTCTCGGTATTGGACGCATTATTCAAGAACAGGATACTATGGTATTAGCTCCCCAAGTTGTCATGTTGGATAGTTGATATGAAACGGATATTAATTGGTTTGATTAGGGGTTATAAGTCATTGATTTCTCCGGTGCTTCCTCCCGCTTGTCGCTTTTATCCCACTTGTTCAGAATATGCTATGGAAGCAATAGATCGCTTTGGCATTTTTCGGGGGGGATGGATGGCGATCGCTCGTATTTTGCGCTGTCATCCCCTTCACCCAGGCGGCTATGATCCTGTTCCCCCAAAAGATGATCATCATCATTAACAACTTTCCCCCCGCCGCCATACATCAAACATAATAATCATCCATTATTCCTGATCTTTCTTGACCGTCGATGGTATCGTTTCCTTCGCCACCATAGATAGTATCATCACCAGAACCACCCATAAGGGAATCATCACCCTCTTCTCCCAAAATCAGGTCATTACCACCAAGACCAGCAATAGTGTCATTACCGGGGCCGCCATACAAAGTGTCGTCACTATTCCCGCCGGTAATGCTATCATCACCGGACCCTCCATCAAAAACATTTTCCTGGTCGGTAGCTCCTCGAAAGATTAAACTTCCGTCGGCCAATTCTTCAATTTGAGGGGTTTCAATAAACTGTGACATAGTTAGGGACTTTCCTTTTATAAAGGCTCATGGCTTAGGTCAAACCATCCATTGAGTGTAATCGTGTTAAAAAGGCTGAAAAGGGTATTGATGGTTAGATGGCCTCGGACTTGAGAATATCTGATCAGGTCATGTCCTCAATCTCATGTGCAGACATTTTCAGCATTAGATCAAACTACTCCTATCCTCTAGGCGAGAGGCCATTCATCCGGAAAACAGTCCAATACTTTTCTATAGCCTTTTGCCTGATACCTTTGGCTATAGGCTGTGTGATTAATGCCACAAAAAAAGTAGGGCTATTACTAACCCTACTTTTAAATTAATTACTATTGAGAATCGAGGAGCAATCTACTATTCCAAAATGGGAACCAATACGACTTAACTCCTACGCCAAGGATTTTAACCTTAGAATAGCTCGAAATCGGAAGCTGTAATATCTGGAGAACCTAAGAACTCGGCTACTTCTTCGCCGTTGAATAGTAAAACGCCTGTGCTTTGGATGTAAACTAAACCGCCTAACCCACCAGCGTCTGCAGCAGTGGCTACAGTTTGGAAGGAGTCTAAGTTATATCCGGCACCAGCGCGTAGAGCAATTACGTCTCCCTCTGCACTATTGAAGTCAGTAATGACATCGCGACTTAGGTTAGGATTAGCAGTTAAAGCAAAGGTATCAGCACCGGCACCACCTGTTAGGGTGTCGTTACCTTTGTCACCGGCTAGGAAGTCATTGCCATCGCCACCCTGGATGAGGTCATCACCTTGACCACCATACATGGTATCGTTGCCGGGACCACCTTGGAGGGTGTCGTTGCCTTTCTCCCCAAATAGTAGGTCGTTACCATCACCACCTATGAGTAAATCATCTCCATCACCACCACGCATGATGTCATTGCCACTACCACCGACTAGGGTATCGTTACCTTTGTCACCGGATAGGCTGCTATTACCATCACCACCGTAGATTAGGTCATCACCTTGACCGCCATAGATTAGGTTATTACCTGCTATGCCATATATGGTGTCGTTTCCTTGGTTACCATATAGTTCGTTGCCGCCTTCGCCACCAACTATTGAGTCATTACCGCTGAAGCCGTAGATAACCATGTTGGGGTTGTCGCCAGCGGTTAGGGTATCCGCCATATCGCCACCCTGTATGCGGATAGCATCTGCAGTTCCCCGAATGCGGTTAGACTGATTGGGACTACCGACTATAACGGCTCCGTTGGCTGTAAAAACTACCTGAAACTCGGTGGGGTCAACTACCTGTGACATAAGTGCTCCTCACGAAATGTTGGACAAATGAATAATTTTCGACAATTGGGATTCTACAATAGCAGTCTGGATATTCGGTAGGTTTGCCGATAAATTTAGAGTAATTTTACGGTAATTTGGCTAAAGCTGATGATTGGGCAAACCAGTTTTTACACTCAGTATTTCTCAACCATACCAGCGAAACCCGGAAGCCTTTTCCCTATTTGTTATGGGAAAAGACCGGAAAAGTCTGTTAGAACTAGATGGGGTTTTTGCCCATATTACCGATCAAACTATGATTTAAGAGAATTCCTCAACATTATAGAGAGATCGCAAAAAATCACAACTAGCTTAACAGATAATCGTTACCCTGGCAATGGCTGAAACGATTTTAACTTAGAAACTCCTCTAAACACCCTATATGCGAACAGTTACAAACACTACATTTCTGAGGTTTGTAATTCCTTGGGTTCCAGTAAATGGCCAACTGTCTCCGTTTAAGTAGGGCAAGTTGGTTATGCCCTGGGCCTTATTTTGGATCGCACTGTCAGTAATAGGCCAATTATATCGCTGATACTTACAAAAATGACGGAGGGGGTTGGCAGATGGTTCCAAAAATTTTTGCCGAAATTTGTCGATCGCCTCCCTAAATCTCCAAAAAATGCTTCCATAGCTGATGGGGTGAGGGATAGCAGCTTTGAGGAACTTCTAAGAAAAGTCCCCAATTTGGTTCAGTTGTGGTCGGCATCAGCTAAAATTCTCAGAGATGTTCAAAAACCATGCCCCAGTGGCTAGGTATATGGAACTTTGGATCGCTTTTCCGATTCGAGTTACCTGGCTATGGTTGCATATAAACCCCAATATTAAGTCGTCAATTACTTCAAGAACTCCCACCTGCTAACGCGAGGTGGGAGAGTGGGGAACGGGCCCTGCTGAAACTTTGAATAGCCCATTGAGCCGAATCATGCCACGCACTTCCGATTGCTTCTCTAGTCGGATTATCTGCAAGCCTCCTGGTTAGGGGCGTTGGGAAAGCCAAGCCATGTTTGATTCGGTGGGCGAAGAGACTCAAACTCGCAAGAGGTTTATCACCATGCTACGAGTTCCGGTTTTATCCCCCAGTGGGAAACCATTAATGCCAACCAAGCCCAGTCGAGCAAGGCGCTGGATTCGAGATGGGGTGGCCTTGGGGAAATGGTCAGACCTGGGCGTGTTCTACGTTCAACTAACTCAGCAACCGTCTGGGGAAGAGACTCAACCGATTGCGGTTGGAGTTGACCCGGGGAAACTGTATAGCGGCGTTGGGGTACAATCACCCAAGGCAACCCTATTTCTGGCTCACTTGGTTCTCCCATTCCCAGCCGTCAAAGACCGAATGAAACAACGTCGCATGATGCGGCGTGGAAGGCGTGGGAGACGGATTAACCGCAATTGGGCCTATTCCCAGCGCGCCCATCGGCAGAAGCGCTTTAACAACCGCAGACAAAACAAATTACCTCCCAGTATTCGAGCCAACCGACAACTTGAATTGCGGGTGGTGACGGAGCTATGCCGCCTATTCCCTGTCAGTAATATCGTCTATGAGTATGTAAAGGCAAAAGGGTCCAAGTCCTTCTCGCCTGTAATGGTGGGGCAAAAAGTGATGCTGGGCTGGTTGTCAAAACTAGCCCAGGTTAAGACTCAATTTGGGTATGAAACCGCTAATCTCAGGACTGCGTTAAGGTTAGTCAAGTCAAAAGACAAGTCGGCTCAAACTCCTGAAACTCATGCCGTGGATGGACTGACTCTGGCGTGTTCTGAGTTGGTCAAATATGAACCGTTTCACACTGCCAACACTCACGGTCATACCTGGAAGGGTTTGGTTCAGTTAACACCATCCATCTTTAAAGTGATTCGCAGACCTCCCATTTCTCGTAGACAACTGCACTTGATGGTTCCGGCCAAAGGTGGGGTGCGTCGTAAATATGGCGGTACCACCACACGGCATGGGGTCAGGAAGGGCGACATTGTGCGTGCTGAAATGGCAGGTCGGGTTATCGTCGGCTGGGTGAGTGGTGACACTCACAGACAGGTTTCTGTCAGCGACCTAAACTGGAAGCGGTTGGGTCAATTCACCGCTTCTAAGGTCTCTTTGATTGCGCGTAGTACAAACTTGGTGGTTTCGGGGGCATTGAACCCCACTCAACCACCGCTCCTATCCCTCCCCCACCTGCTACGCGAGGATGGGGGTTTCTCGGAGAATTTTTGATGAAAGATAACTATTTTCTGACTAGCAAGGCTGCCCACAGTTATGATACATCGAAGCCAAAGGCTTTTGGGTTTCGGCTATGGTCAATGCGGCGGGGTATGAGTTTACTAGCTACCCCCTTGATCTTAGGGGCGATCGCTGATTTACCGACAATTCCTAAAGCGATCGCCAATGAATTACCAACCTCCCCAACCTCCCCAGAATACCTAGTACAAGCCCAAATCATCCACGTCAACCCCGCCACCGGAACCGATAACGACACGGTAACAGGTTCTCAAGCAGCCCCTTTCCGTACCATCACTTATGCTATGTCCAGGGCTACCCCCGGCACCACTATTAAGTTAGCCCCCGGAACCTACAGCCCAGAGACCGGGGAAGCATTCCCCATTAACATCCAACCAGGAGTTATCCTACTGGGTGATCAATCTAATAATGGTCGGAATGTGTTGATTATTGGTGGGGGTAATTTTGTCAGTCCGAGTCTGGCTCGTCAAAATGTCACCATCAGAACTATGGGAGACCCTCAAATTTTGGGAGTCACCATTACCAACCCCAACACCAGAGGGACTGGGATTTGGGTTGAATCCTCTAACCCGACCATCAGTAACTCAACTTTTGTCAATAGCAAACGGGATGGGGTTTTTATCAGTGCGGAAGGTAACGCCACCATCACTAACAATATTTTTGCCCAAAATGATGGTAATGGTATTTCGGTGGCTCGTTCTGGCGGTGGACTGATTAGGGGGAATCTGTTTCAAAATACTGGTTTTGGGATTTCGATTAATGATGATTCCGCCCCGAAAATTGTGGAAAACCAGATTGTGGACAACCGGGACGGGGTGATGGTTTCCCATACGGCTAAACCGATTTTACGCAATAACTTGATCGAAAATAATCAGCGCGATGGTATTGTGGCGATCGCTACTTCACAACCTAACTTAGGAACAGCAGGGGATCCGGGTCAAAACCTGATCCGCAATAACCAGCGCTACGATGTATATAATGCCACCCGAGGTAACAGCATCTCTGCAGTCGGTAATGAAATCGACGAAAGCCGCATTTATGGAGTGGTTGAATATGTACTGGCCGCTGTCACACCCCCTAACTTGGGTCTGGAAGTTGGCACTATTTCTGACCTACAAGGACATTGGGCTCAGTCCTATATGGAAGCATTAGTCAGCCTAGGGATTATGTCAGGATTTGAGGATGGTTCTTTCCGTCCTGATGAGCCAGTGACCAGGGTACAATTTGCGGCGATCGTCAAAAATGCTTTTACCCCCGCCGCCCAACAATCAGGATCTCAATTCCCTGATGTTCCCAGCAACTTCTGGGGTTATCAAGCCATTCAATCCGCCTATCAAGGTGGGTTTATTTCAGGATTTCCTGACGGTCAGTTTCGACCCAATGACCCCATTACCCGCATTCAAAGCATTGTTGGTTTAGCCCAAGGACTTGGCTACCAGTCGGACAATATTGATATCCTCTCCATCTATCAAGATGCAGCAGAGATTCCAACTTGGGCGCTTCCCTCTGTTGCGGGAGCCACAACCGGAAATTTGGTAGTTAACTATCCTAACCAAAGCCAACTCAACCCCAATCGTGTGGCCACCCGCGCCGATGTAGCCGCATTTGTCTATCAGGCTTTAGTCAACGCCGGGAAAGTTCAGGCGATTAACTCCCCCTATTTGGTGAGTAGCCCTCTCTAGGGGTGGGTTTCACAGTCCCTAGACCTGTCGCAGTTAAAATAGCCAGCTACCCAATTGGATAGCTGGCTTTGGATTTAATATGTTTAGGGTCTTTATCAGAAACAGGAGTTAACAAGTGCTTGAGCGGCTCAACTACGGGCTGATACCTGCCTAAGTTCTTGGTTCCTGCTATCGCTGACCCCAATTGAACGAAAACGGGTATTTATATTTAGGGCCTTTATTTTGGCTGACCCCAATTGAGCTTCTATCATTATTATTACAGGTATCATGACCAAATCTCAAATTTCGTAATATTTTCTTTATTTTTTTGTCAGTTGTTTGCGAAATATATATTTTTGTCTAGGGACATAAAGTTTTGTTACTTAGATTTGGGCGATCGCTGTTCTAGGCGAAATAGCCAAACCATTAAAGCTACCACCCCCACCTGAAGCGCAAAGTTGGGTAAGGCGGTCCCTACATCCCGTCCTGACAGGAGTTGAGCCAAAAAAACCACCGCCCCAATTAATCCAGAGGCGGCGAAGGATACATATATAAACTGTCGCAGTCCTCGATAGGGTGCTTTGGATTCGGCTTTCAGACGCTCATAAAGTTCTGGGTCGAGATTTCTGGGATTAATGCGATCGCTTTTTGACTTAGGCATAGGTAATATAGTTTTGAGTTGATGTCTGTATTCTAGGATTAGGGGTCGAGAGAGATGTCACCATTTCCCCCTCCCATTCAAAACCGTAGGTGATAGTTTCCCATCATAGGGCTCTAGTGGTGCTTCCACATCCCGATAATTGGCATAGACACGAAAAACTTCATGATGTGACGCACGCGCAGATTGCTCCATTGTTAAGGATGCAGCATTGGCGTTGTCTAGCGCCGTTTGATCATCATGACAATTGAGCTTTCACAGCAGCACCTGCCTACCTTAAATTAGAATATATATGGCGTCACAGTTTCCCATTCTTTTAGTGTAAGTCAAGTTCGGGAATTTGTCAATAGTAATTATGATAAATCTGTAATAATTATTAATTGTTAATTGTAGGGGCGCGCCTCCGCTGTCAATTCTCAATTCCTCACGACCATATAATAAACCCGCCCTGCGCCATGGATTAACGGATTGACAATCTGGGTAGGTAAGATTATCATATTTATCATGGGAAATTTCCCAAAAATATCAGCATTAAAAATCGCATCAATTCATTGAGGGGGATACCCAGATGATTGAGTCATGGAATGAGCTAAACCCTGTAGCCGATGATAGCGAATTAATCTCGGTAGCAGAAGGACTGATAACAGTACAGATTTCAACGCCACCAGAGTTCGCCAATACGTGGCTACTGGAAGCCAATGATAGGACTACTGGTGGCAAGGCCATCACCACCGGCCTTGATGGGTCTATTTATATGACAGGTTCTATTAGGGGCGACCTGAATGGAGAAATCAATCAGAGTGGTACTGATAGCTTTATTATCAAATACGAACCCGATGGGACTCTGGTATGGACAAGGCTGTTGGGAGGCAACTATTCTAACTCTTATGGTAATGCCCTCACCACAGGCCTTGATGGGTCTATTTATATGGCGGGCTATACTCAGAGTGACCAGATTGTAGAAATTCCTCGACAGCCATACGAAATTCCCAGCAGTGAAAACGATGTGTTTCTCGCCCGGTATGAACCCGATGGCAGCCAGGTATGGACAACCCGGTTAGCAAGCAATAGGTCGGAAATAGCCCATGCCCTCACCACCGGCCTTGATGGGTCCATTTATGTAGCTGGCTTTACTAACGGCGACCTAGGTGGGGAAATAAATAATGGTGGCACGGATGCCTTTATCAGCAAATACGAACCCGATGGGACTGTGACATGGACAAGGCTGTTAGGAACCAGTAATTGGGATGGTGCCAGAGCCCTCACCACTGGCTTTGATGGGTCTATTTATATGGCGGGTGAGACTTGGGGCGACCTGAATGGGGAAATTAATCAGAGTGGTGCTGATGGCTTTATTGCCAAATACGAACCCGATGGGACTCTGGTATGGACAAGGTTGTTGGGAAGCAATGGTTGGGGGGCAGCTAATGCCCTCAGCGCCGGCCTTGATGGGTCTATTTATGTCGCTGGTCTAACCGAGGGCGACATCAACGAGGAAATTTTTAATCGTGGCGGGAATGCCTTAATCAGCAAATACGAACCCGAGGATGGGACTCTGGTATGGACAAGGCAGTTGGGAAGCCCTAATGCTGACCAAGCCAATGCCCTGACCACCGGCCTTGATGGGTCTATTTATATGGCGGGTTGGACTCAAGGCAACCTGGCTGGGGAAATGAATCGTGGTTATTCCGATGGCTTTATCGCCAAATATGAAACTGATGGGGCTTTGACATGGATAAGACTGTTAGCAAGCAATGAGTGGGACGGAGTAAATGACCTCAGCACCGGCCTTGATGGGTCTATTTATGTGGCTGGAAATGCCTTTATTCGGATGATAGTTGATGGGACTGCACCAGAAGAACCTGCACCCCCGCCGCCGGAGTTAATGCACCCATTGTTACCTCTCAACGGTGATTATATTCCCATAGCGGGAGACTTTAATGGTTCAGGAATCACAGATATTCTCTGGTATGCTCCCGGTCTTGACCCGGATTATATGTGCTACTTTCATGCAGATGGTAGTTATGGGAGTCGTTTGTTTATGATAAATGGTTATTATATCCCCGTAGCGGGAGACTTTAATGGTTCAGGAATCACAGATATTCTCTGGTATGCTCCCGGTCTTGACCCGGATTTTCTGTGGTACTTTAATCAAGATGGGAACTATGACAGTTTTCAGTTGACGGTTAATGGTCATTATGCCCCATTTCCAGCGGATTTAGAAGTCTTCTAAGGGTTCCCGGTTTAAGAGTTCTCGACGTTGCCGCCATTGGGGGAGATACTCATCCATATAAGCCTGAAAACGGTCATTGTGATAACGTTCTAATAGATGCACTAACTCATGAACTACCACATATTCCAAGCACTCAATCGGTTTTTTCGCCAGTTCTAAATTTAACCAAATCCCGCGCTTAGTTATATTACAACTTCCCCATTTAGTCCGCATTTTCTTAATGCCCCAATAGGTGACATTTTCCCCGATAATGGGTTGCCATTTATTCAGCAATTGTGGTATAATATCCCGGAGTTGTTGGCGATACCATTCGGCTAAAACCAGGGCGCGATTGTCCCGAGAAGTTCCCGGATTAACGAATAGTTGCAATCGGGAAGCATTGAGGATTTTAACTTCATGTTTCCCCCGGCGTTCTATGACTTCTAAGCGGTAGCGTTTACCAAAAATATAATGGCTTTCTCCTGATACCATTTCCCGCTTCGATTGACGGGGTTGGGCGGCAAATTTAGCCCGTTGTTTCTTAATCCAAGATAGGCGGTAAATTATCGCCAGTCGGATATTCTCATCAGTCATTTGATCGGGGGCAGATACCCGCACCCGCCCCTCTGGGGGATAGACGACAATATGCAGATTTTTAATGGATTTCCGAATCACTTGCACGGGAATTTCGGCAATAGTAACCTGGTATTCTGTGGGAGATTTACTGATAGTCATGCTGCTGTTTAATTAACTCTAGCAGTTGGTCTAGGTCTGGGTCTAGTTTAGCATTACTCAGGACAGAATCAACGGCGTTTTTAACTTCTCTTTCTTTGAAACGATTACCAATCCAGCCGTCTTTTTTGGTGGTTTTCACAACTCCATCAATAGCTAAGGCGATCGCCTCATTTTTGCCCAGGTTATCGTAGAGGGAACGGAGGGCGGGGGTATTTAAGCAAGGGGGATAATTCCTCACCGCTGACCCGGTGGGGTCTATCACTTGTCGGGCTAGTTGTTTCACCTGTTCCAAATACTCTTGGTAACTGATAGCTTGCTGGTGACGTTGTGCAATCAAAGCATCCAATAGCTCGGACATTTCCTCATAATATTTCGGGTTAATCGGACTCTGATCTAAGATAATTTTGCGGATGTTATTCTCGATGGTTTCCGCCATGATTTCCTCATCTTTCAACCCTTCCGGGAGGCTATCTAAAGCCTTTAAACCCTGATTTACCATAAGCTGCACCAGTCCCAACTCTTCAAAGTCCGCCACTAGGTTACTGGGTTCAGCCCTGATATAGGTATCCATCAGGTGACGCATAGCCGGTTCATAGATTTTACTGTCGATATAGTCGCCGCTGGCAATTTTCACCTCGTCCCGCATTTTGCTGTATTGGCTAACCTCCTCTTTAATGCTGGCTGCTTCCTGGGGGGTGTATCCCGCCGCTTCCATTTCGTTGGCGAGGTTACTATAGGCACGAATGAGGGCGTTAACGGTTTGATAGAGGGCGACCCGTTGGGGTTCGTTGGTGGTGAGGGCGGTTTTATCCGTGGTGTCGGCGGCGCAAAAATAATGGAGATAGTCGGAAGTGTGACGGGGACGGGGGACGGTTTCACAGAGGGCGCGGACGGCTTCTAGGGCGGTTTCTAGTCGTTCTTGGCCCTTGGAAAGGCGATCGCTCAATAACCCCGCCACGTCCGCCGCCTCGTAGTCCTCAAAAGCCCCGCTAGTGTAATCTGTAACCGCCCCCTCTAATTGCTGGAACAGGTCCTTATAATCCACAATATAGCCATATTCCTTATCCTCTCCATCAAGGCGATTAACCCGACAAATAGCCTGAAATAAGCCATGATCTCGCATCGTTTTGTCAATATAGAGATAAGTCGCCGGGGGTGCATCAAAGCCCGTTAACAGCTTATCCACCACAATTAACAGGCGCATTTGTCCCGGTTCATCAATAAAGCGCCGTTTAACCTCCTGCTCAAATTCCCCCACCCGATACATGGCTTCATCTTCCGGCTGATTAAAATAGTCCGCCAACATACGCCGATAAATCCCATACTGGTGGAGTTTTTCCGTCAGTCCCTCCCCCGTTTCCTCCCCTTTAATATCCGCCGGGGAAGGTTTATAACTGGTGATGATCGCACATTTACCCTTAAAGTCCGTTTGGCTGAGAATTTCGTAGGTTTTGCAGGCTTGATAAATGCTGCTACAGACCAGCATGGCGTTACCCCGTCCGTCCATTAGTCGGGGTTTGGTTTCCATGTCTAGGAGAATATCGTTAACAATTTGTTCCAGGCGAGACTTACTAGAGAGGACTTTTTGCATCGTCCCCCATTTCTTTTTCAGTTGGGTTTTGGCAAATTCTGACAAGCCGCGAGTTTTCGCCTCAAACCACTGGTCTATTTTTTGGGGACTGGTGAGGGTTTGGTCAATGTCGCGCGCCTCATATCGTAAATCGAGGATAACCCCATCTCTCACCGCTTCGTTAAATTTGTAAGTGTGGATATACCCCCCAAATACTTCGATGCTGCGCTGTTTGTCTTGTTTCAATAGGGGAGTCCCGGTAAAGCCGATAAATAAAGCATCCGGGAGCATTTGCTTCATGGCGTTGTGGAGTTTCCCGGACTGGGTGCGGTGACATTCATCCACAAACACAAATAAGTTACCCTTGGGGGAGAAGTTGCTGGGGAGTTGCTGGAGGCTGTTAATAAATTCCTCGGTCGCCTCTTGGGAAGAGTGACCGAATTTGTGAATGAGGGAACACATTAACCAGGGTTGGGTTTGGTTGAGTTTATTCATCAGGTCGGCGCTGCTTTCGGTGCGGTAAATCTCCTCATCGACTCCTTTAAAGATGCTGCTAATCTGTTCGTCGAGTTCCGTGCGATCGCTTATAATTAAAACCCTAGCCTGCCTTTGATGTTCCCGAATCCATTTCGCCAGCCACACCATAGTTAGGCTTTTTCCTGACCCTTGAGTATGCCAGATAATGCCACCCTCACGGCGATCGATAAATTCCTGGGCGACTTTAATCCCAAAATATTGGTTATGGCGGCAGGTTTTTTTAATCCCCGCATCAAAGATAATAAAGTCGTGGATGAGTTCCAGCAGGCGGCTTTTTTCACACAGTAGGCTAAGATGCCAATCTAGGAGACTCTCAAAGGCATTAACTCCCGCTTCTTTCCATTCCAAATAATACTTTTCCGAGGTTTCGATAGTGCCGTAGCGGAGTCCTTGGGTATCGTTTCCCGCCATCACTAACTGAAGCGTCGTAAAAAAGGGGCGGATAAATTCCTTTTTTTGATTATCCAGGTTTTGGCGGATACCTTCCGCCACCGAAACCGTGGAACGTTTGAGTTCCAGAACCGCCACAGCAATACCATTAATATAGACCACAATATCCGGGCGTTTCCTATGGTTGCCTTTTATGGTCACTTCTTCCGCCAGATAAAAGCGATTATTGTCGGGATTTTCCCAATCAATGAGCCAAACCGTTTGAGTTTGTTCACCCGCCCCCCCTTTCACCTTTACCCCATAACGCAGCAGGCGATAAACAGCCTTATTAGCATCATAAAGGTTTTGGGTTTCTCCCAAGCTGGCGGCTTTATCCAATTCTCTCAGGGTTTTATTGATGAGGGTGTCCTTAATGCCTTGCTGGGTGAGCCATTGGGTTAAATATTCAGCCTCTATATTGCCGTTATTTTCTCGGTCTTTCCAGTTTCCCAGATAGGTATAACCCAGTTGGTTTTGAAATAGTTTAATAACGCGGTTTTGGGTAACTCGTTCAACTTGTCCAACTTTAATCATGATTTGCTTCTCTGGTAGTATTCAAGAAATTTAATAAATCTTAGCCAACAGTCCGGGGAGTTAGGTTGTCGGGGAACTCCTACATCAAGACTTCTACAAATACCTGGATAAACTCAACCTAAACCCCGGCAATATTTCCTCACCCGATAATTCTATGGGTAAATCCTGCACTTCTACCTGTTTCCCCAAGCGATAAATTTCTACCTGTTGCTGTTGGGGGTTAATTAGCCATGCCAATTTTACCCCGGCTTCCATATATTCTTGCATTTTATTATGTAGCATTTTTAAATCATCCGTTACTGACCTTAACTCAATGACAAAATCCGGGGAAATGGGAGGGAATTTCTGCCGTTGTTGGGGGGTTAATGCCGCGTAACGTTCCCGGCGAATCCATGCCGCATCGGGGGAACGGTTAGCACCATTTGGCAATGTAAAGACAGTGGAGGAACTAAACGTATAACCTAGGTTAGTTTGTCGATTCCAGATTCCCAAATCAATAATTAAATCCGCTTCTCTATTGCCGCTATCCCCTCCCACTGGTGGCATAATAATTAACTCTCCTTTAGCAGTCCGTTCAAAGTTAAAATCAGCATTGTTTTGACATAATTGATAAAACTGCTCATCACTCAGGCAAACTCGGTCTAAATTTAATATCAAAGCAGCCATAGTCCTAGACATCGTTAAAATAGTGAGAATTATTATTAATTGACCATTGACATTTGACAGTTAATAATTTATAATTAAATCAACCGACCAAATATCAGCATCCAATTCCAGATTCCTCATTCCCCTTTATTATGACTCAAACCATTACTAAACCCATATCCTTTGATGAATTTGTCGCCTGGTATCCAGAAAATGCCACCTGTAAGTATGAACTACACAACGGAAGGATTGTCGAAATGCCTTTAGGAACAGGAGCGCACTCTAATATTATAGGCTTTATCCGCCTAAAACTGGGAGTTATAATTGACCGTTACGAGTTACCTTACTCTATCCCCGGTGATTGTTTGCTGAAACCGTGGAATACTCAATCAGGTTATCAGCCGGATATTATTGTGTTGGATAAGGGGGAGTTAAGCAAGGAACCCCGTTGGCAAAAAGAGTCTATTATTACCTTGGGGGGTTCCGTGCGGTTAGTGGTGGAGGTGGTTAGCAATAACTGGCAAAATGATTATCTGAGAAAGGCGGGAGATTATGAGTTAATGGGAATCCCAGAATATTGGATTGTCGATTATTTGGGGTTAGGGGGGCGGCGTTTTATTGGTGAACCTAAATCTCCGACGCTTTCGGTTTATACAATGGTTGATGGGGAGTATGAAGTTAGACAATTTCGAGGTAATGATAGGGTGGAGTCTGTGGCTTTTCCTGAGTTGGAGTTAACGGTTCAACAGATTTTTGAGGGTTAAAAATTTAAAAATGATATTTTCTGATGGCTTCTTCTAGCTTTTCTCGGTCAGGTTCGGGTAAGCGAGGGTTATGGAGACAAGCGGTTAATTTTGTGTAATGAGGTCGAGATAAATCAGGCATATATTTTGTATTGATTAGGGTGAACTAATTTAAGTCAGTGGCTATATATAAAGTCTTTTATCTAAGATGGGGGTGTTGTCAATATCTGGCACTCTATCAATGGCTTTTTTAAGGTGGTTTATATTTTCGGGAGACACCCAAGATAAACCGCTTTTTAATATATCTAAGGCTACTTGGCGCGCAATTTGGTTAAGGTTGGCTTGAGAAATTGGATTTTTCAGGTTGCTAAAATTGATGATATCTTCTCGGATGACTTGCCCAAATTTATTTTTAAACTCTCTTTTTTGCCTCAATTGCTTGTGGAAAAGGTTAGCCTGTATCCCCATCTTTTCGATAATATCGGCATTATAAAAAGGGACACCTAAAACATTAGATTGATGTCCGATAACCAAGATAATGCGGGCGTTTTTTTTGCTGACCCTAGAAAGTTCTCGGAGAGTCTCAGCCATGTCTAAACAGTATTGGACTACTGTATAAAATCGGTTGCTGCGGTTGGCTCGATTTGAGCCTATTTCTGACCGTGCTATTGTTAATAAATCCCAGCCTAGAAGTTCGGCAGATTTGCGGTAGTTTTGATGATAGTTAAATACGTTGATATAGGGGGGAGAGGTGATGATAAAATCGATTGAGTTGTTGGGTAATGGCAGACAACGGGCATCTGATAAACCTATATTTATGGGGTGGTCGGAATAGGGCAGATTTTTGATAAGATTAACTAAATCGGCAAGTTTTGACTGGATTAATTCGTTGGTAACAGCATTGTTGGCAACATCGAGCAAAATCACTAAAGCCTCAAATATTTGGCTGGCTTCTGGGTCTAGCTGATTCCTAATTAGGGTTAATTTTTCGGCTAGGTTTTCCACTGGCTCATTTTGAAAGATTCTATAAGGAAATTCTCGATCTACTAATTCCCGCAGGATTTTAATTAACTCCTGTTTTCTGGGTTTATTGATAAGTTGATAGGTTTGGCTGAGAATATAAGCGGCTGGGTTAATATCAAAGCCATAGGCGGGAAGTTGGAGATTTCCGGCTTCTAGTAAAACGGTGCCGCTACCTGCAAAGGGGTCTAATATGACGGCATCAGGTGGGCAATATTGTGTTAAAATTATTTCGATAAGTTGAGGGGAAAATTGACCCCGCCAACTAAACAAGTTCGACCGGGTTTTGTTGACAATATTTAGTTTTTCTTGGGGGATGGGTTTATTAAAGGGCTTCAATTTCCAACCTCTCAATATGGTTGCTGATTTCTGGTTGTTGGTGTTATCTCTATCAAGGCTTAATTAACCGCGTTCTCCCCGTTAAGAGTTCCTGCATCATTCCCTGTTTTATGGCTTGGGTTTTGGCGCGACGTTTTTCTAAGGCGGCAATTTCTTTGTCCATGTCCGAAAGCACAGAGGCGATCGCTTTTTGTTCTGGAAGGGGTGGAAAAGATTGATTGATATCCTCAATTGTAGCGGCATTTAAACTAGGAACTCCAGAGGCTTCATTATAAGAATACCAATCAATTAAATTAAATTTATAAAAAATAAATTTGGCGTTAGCATTTGACAATATTTGCGAGTAAAAAAGCGTGTCAATAGTCCAGAAAGGAGTATCAATATATATCGGAGCATCAATAGTGCCTTTTCTACCTATAAGAACCGAGGGTCTGTTGTATAAAAAAGTGTTGGTTTTTCCTATCTCTCCACCTGTTCCCAAAATTGGATAAATACCATTATTGCTAATAATATGATGTTGACTTTTTCCATGACAAATTTTTAAAACATCGCCTAATTGCTTAACCTCCCAATCTTCAGGAATTAAACCGATCGCACTTTTTTGATAACCCATTCCCTTCGCACTTTTTTGATAACCCATTCCCTTCGCACTTTTTTGATAACCCATTCCCTCACCAAACCCCGGTAAGCGAGTCTTACCCGTGAGGAGTTGCTGCATAGTGGCGGTTTTGATGTGGCGCTTTTTGGCAATTAGCTTATCTAGGCTGCTGATGAGTTCGTCAACGTCTGAGAGGACAGAGGCGATCGCTTTTTGTTCTGGAAGGGGTGGGAGTGCTATAACAATGTTACAACAAGTTTGCTGATTTAGTTTTGGTTGTGCAGTACCTGAGTTATAAAGTGAGTAGTCTAAGCTTTCTAAATATTCTGTCAGGAATCCAATATTAAAATTGGATTTTGGTCTTAAAACATGAGCATGATTATTGACCCATATTTTTCCACTTACCTGCCAAACAAGTCGTATATTCCGGCTGAGAATATTTTCGCCATCTTCTCCCATAAGAATTAGGTCTTCATCAAATAAATAGTCATTAACATAATCGACTATACCTGACGCTCCATAATATGGGTAAATGCCTCGCATTTTGGCACGCTGTTCTTCTTTAACAGGTTTTCGTTTGCTATCTAAAAATTCAACAACATCGCCCAGTAAATTAGTTTCCCAATCTTCAGGAATCACCCCCACCTCAGTCTGCTTATACCCCGGCGGCACTTGATTGTTATTCCCAGCTAATTCTTGACGGCTCATCTTTTCCCTCAATTATCAATTATCCAATTCCCATTTTCCGCAAATGCTCATCAACCCGACTCGCTAACCTCTCCACCTCATCCACTAATTGGGGCAAAGGTTCCGCATAACGCTCATCTAACTCCTTAATTCGACTCCCTAACTGCTGCGTTACCCGCTCAATTTCTGCCAAAATCATCCCCTCCAAAGTCGCCCCCCACTTATCCACAATTACCAACGTTTTAATCTCCTCCTCCCTTAACTTAGGATACTTGGTAAACACTAACCTATCCAGTGCCTCCTGAGCCGCTTTAATCGCCTTTTTTAACTCCGCTTCCCGGTCAAATAACCCTAAACATTCCTCGCAAATTGCCAACTGTTGCCTCTCCTCTTCTGACCCATCAAAAAGCGGCAACCCTTTCAACCCCTTAATCAACTTGGTTAAATTCCCCTTAGTCACCTTCCCCCCATCCGTTTGGGCATCCGTTAACGCCCCATCTTCCCCCGTGTTTTCCTCAATTAACCCCTCCAACTCCTGCGTTACCCCATCACAATCCGCTTGTAAATCATCAATCTGCGCCTGTTTCTCGGCAAAATACCGCGCCACCAACAAACTGGGGGGAATCAAATCCGCTTTATATTTTTTCTTCCCCATCACCAAGTCCGGCGTTTCCGTCAACTTCTGCCCCTTGGACACCACCAACTCCCTTAACACCTTCCCCCCTTCCCAGCCATCTTGTGCCAGCAAATAGACATCATCCTGCATGGTTTCCCCCCAATAATCCATCAAAAGCTGATAGATGTCATAGTTATCGAGCAAGTCCGCCGCCGCCAACCGCCCCAGCAAATCCTCCGATAACTCCCCAATCAACTCCTTGGGTTTGTCCCCTATGGCGATATTTTCCAACCTCGCCCGGTGATGGTCCCGCCATTGGTGATATAGCGCCAGAGTCCCACTCACAAACTCAACGGCTTCGGGATGGTTTTTAATGGAGTGTTGATAATTGGTAATTGATAACTGAAAATAACCGGGGCGGGTTTCGGTGAATAAGTCCGCTTTTAGGGTGGGGAATACCTGCCAATAATGACCGAGGGCATCGATGTCTCCCTGGGGAATGCCGCCGTTGATGTGGGCGTTGAGGTCGTGGAGGTCTTCGGGTTCGCTAGAATCGATATATCTGGGAATATTTAAGTTATAGTCATTGGCAGCGATTTCCTCCAGACTGACCAGGCGACTATAGCGGGGAATTTCTAGCTGATTATTGAAGACATCGACGATTTTATGGATGTCCTGACTGCGGAGGCGGTTTTTATTGCCATCTTTGATAAATCCCTTGCTGGCATCTATCATAAATAAGCCGTCACGAGTAGCGGCTTCCGCTTTATCCAAGACAATAATACAGGCGGGGATACCCGTGCCATAAAACAGGTTAGGGGGTAAGCCGATAATGCCTTTAATATAGCCCTGGGTAACTAGATTTTGCCGAATGGTTGCCTCGGCATTCCCCCGAAATAACACGCCGTGGGGGAGAATTACGGCCGCTTTTCCGGTGCTTTTTAGGGATTTGAGGATATGCAGCAAAAAAGCATAGTCGCCATTTTTCGCGGGGGGAACCCCATACCCAAAGCGGTTAAATTCATCTCTGGCGGTATCGACTCCATTACTCCAAGATTTGTAAGAAAATGGGGGGTTAGCTACGGCAAAATCAAACCGCTTGAGACTGCCATCTTTTTCCTTCCAATAAGGTGCGGCGAGGGTGTTATCTTTCCAAATTTCCGCCGTAGGATGGTTGTGCATAAACATATTCATCCGCGCCAGGGAATAGGTGGCGTTATCCATTTCCTGCCCATATATGCTTAATCCGTTGGGGGCTTCGTCTGCGACTTTTAGCAATAGAGAACCCGACCCACAAGTGGGGTCGTAAACGGTGGCATCTTGGCGGGTTTCTGGGGGAATTGCTAAGACTTTGGCGACGACGCGAGACACTTCGGCGGGGGTGTAAAATTGTCCTTTGCTTTTGCCGGACTCGGTGGCAAAATTCCGCATCAAATACTCATAGGCATCTCCCAGCAAATCATCGCCGTCGGCGCGGTTGGCGCTTAAATTAATGCCCTCGAAAATACCGACCAACCGGGAGAGGCGGTCTACCATTTCCTTGCCTTTGCCCAGTTTATCCTCGTCATTAAAATCGGCAATATCAATCACGCCTTTAAGGTCATTTTCGGCGGCGAGGTTGTCGATAACTTTGTTAATTTTATCGCCGATTTCTTTATCACCTTTCAGCTTCACCAAGTCGCTAAAGGCAGCCCCTTGGGGAACAATAATCAGGGGGTTGGGTTTCCCGGCATATTTATCAGAAACGTATTTAAGGAATAGCAGGGTGAGGACATAATCCTTATATTGGGAGGCATCCATTCCCCCCCGGAGTTCGTCACAACCTGCCCACAGGGAACTATATAGTTGGGTTTTTTTAACAGCCATTGACGTGCCTATAATCTACTTGTGGTGGGAGCCATAAACTGGGTTTATTCACCCTAAATGATAAACCCTAAGCCCAATAATAAACAACTCCAAAAGTGAACGGAAACGGCGATGAATTTGCAGTTACTAACCTGTTGGGGTTGATTATGATATTGTAGGACATGGCGGCATAATTGAATGGCTGGGAAGACTCCGACAAAACTTAATAGGGTCCAAGCTGGGAAAAATCCGCCAACAACTCCGATGAGAGTTAATCCGAAAATACTACCACAAAACCAGGGTAAAATTTGCGCGCCGCGTTGGGTCCCTAAGCGGACAATGGGCGATCGCTTTCCGGCGGCGATATCATCTTCTACTTGGTGAAAATGGGAACAAAATAATATTAAGGTGGTGGCTATTCCGACTATAACAGAGGCGGCTAAATTGACTATTGACCAGGTTTGGGTTTGACTATAATAAACGGCGGACATTCCTACGGGTCCGAAGGCAAAAAAGCAGAGAAATTCCCCCAAGCCTTGATAACCGAGACGGAAAGGGGGCCCCTGGTAAAGATACCCTAAAAAACAGGAGAGGATAATTAACCCGAAAATGGTTAAATCTTGCTGCCACCAACAGATTAACATAATTTGGGCGATCGCCACCACGAGGCAAATATTACCAATAGTTAAAATCAGGGCTTTATTGCCGGTTAAATTGACCAGAGAATGATGTTTATTTTTATCAATACCAGTCTCGGAATCAAAGACATCATTAAGTAGGTTCTCCCAAGCTAAGATGAAAATAGCGGCGGTTAGGAACGCCATAAACACGCCCCAATTTATCAAACCAGTTTCCGACTTGGCGAGGGCAGTTCCGACCCAAATAGGCATAATAGCGACGCTGTACATAGGTGGCTTAATGGCAGCTACCCACAGCTTAGAATTAGAATCAGCAATCAGTTTAGTAGTCATTAT
Organism: Limnospira platensis NIES-39; assembly: GCF_026000695.1. GTDB lineage: Bacteria > Cyanobacteriota > Cyanobacteriia > Cyanobacteriales > Microcoleaceae > Limnospira > Limnospira platensis. The sequence continues at coordinate 1,052,802 of NZ_AP026945.1, read as the reverse complement.
TTAAATATGTGGCTTAAACAACGGAGGAAATGAGGGAGGGTCGGATATTTTCAACAATTAGTTTAAAGTTATCCGAAGGCACAATGGTAATTCCCCGGCGCACGGGACGCACAGGACCTAAATCAGCTAGGGAAAATTGGCAACGGCTGAGGACAGTCGCTACGATGATTTTAATCTCAAATAGAGATAATGCCATGCCGATACAACTACGAGAACCGCCACCAAAGGGGAAGTATTCATAGGGGGAAAATCGACGTTCTAAAAATCTTTCGGGTCGAAATTTTTCGGGTTCTGGGTAGGTTTGCGATCGCCTATGGGCTAGGTGAATGCAGGGGACTAGGACGGTGCCAGGTTGAAAGCGATCGCCGCCAATAGTCACAGACTCACGCACCACACGAGGCTGAGAAATTAAGGCAATAGGGTGAAGACGCAAAGCCTCCCGACAAACTGCTGTTAAATAGGGAAGTTGCACCGCCTCCGCCGGGTCGCTATCACTTCCGAGGGTCTGCAATTCGGCGACCAGTTGATCTCTAATGTGGGGGAATTTATGAATCCAATAAAATACCCAAGCGGTGGCTGAGGCGGTGGTATCATAACCTAGGAGCAATAGGGTAATAATCTGATCGCGCAATTCCTGATCACTCATACCCTCGCCGTTTTCATCCCTCGCCGAAATTAGCAAAGATAGGACATCTTCCCCTGTGGCTTCCCGGCGGCGATCGCCTATGGCAGTATAAATCAGATCATCAATTTGTTGTCGCTGTCGGAGAAATTTGCCCCAGGGACTCGCCGCACCGAGATCCTTTTGCAAAGCCGGCCAAAAAAACTGTAGGGAGTTGAGGGGGGAATTTACCCACTCTAAATAGGTTTCTAGGGTCTGTTGCAGTTGGTTCATCAGATAACCGGGACCCAACCCCAAAACTACCTGTAAAATGGTTTGTAGGGACATTCGGGCGGTATACTTGCGGATAGAGATACAATCACCAACAGACCAGTTTTCGGTCACGGAGTCGGCAATATTGGCGATCGCCTCACCATAGCGGGGAAGTTGCTTCCCGTGTAGGGGTGGCATTAACAACTGTCTCAGGCGTTGATGTTCCGATCCATCTTTAGCAATTAAAGACTGTGGCCCGGTCAGGGGCTCAAATACATGGGTAATGCGTCCTAACTCCAATTGATCAGCCGGACACAGACCCTCAGACCCGGCAAAAATTGCCTCGATCGCCTGTGGATGACTAAAAAAAACCACCGGCGGCGAATTATTGCCTAAAACCCGCAAAGTAAAGCGATCGCCATATTTATCGGCGCAGTTTTCTAGGTATTTGGGAGGATCAATAACAAGCTGCAAAATTTGCAGGGGGGACATTAATCTAGGGCCATCAGGCAGTTTCATGCGTGTCTGGTTAAATTCAGCCAATTCAGTGGGTGGGTCAATTCATAATACCATCGCCTTATCACCCTCTGACCCTCTCCTAGGGCCGGATTTGTTAAGGTTTATTACCACAGACAACCCAGAGGCGATCGCTAATATTGCCTTTTCTAAAGCCTAATGGCATAATTCCCGAACTGATTTTTCCCAATTGTCGGCTAGGTCAAGCTTCCCAAGTCTTGAACCAATATCAGTCAGTGTTGTATATTGCTCTAATAACTGACCTTCTGGGCGCAAAGGCTGTTTTCTTGGTAACATCCCTATATTGATCTGTTATTCTATTCTATGCTGGCTGTACCTCCTCCCCAATTGCTTTGGCAAGACCGCCGGGAACTGCATCGCTTTCTGTGTGAGTGCCAGCAAAATTGTCTTGTCAATTCTGAGCCTCAAATTATTAGTATTGTTCGGGAAATTGATGCCGTTGACCCTCTCCGGTTTTTGGAAGCATTCTTAACAGAGGATAAGCCACATTTTTACTTTGAAAAAGCTCAGTCAAAACAGGCGATCGTCGGCTGGGATGCTGCAGTCAAATTAACTATTAACAACGGGGAAAGATTTGCCAAATCTCAGGAGTTTATCGATGGTTGGTTTCGCCGGACAATTATCGCCGGGTCTGAGTCGGATTTGACCGCCCCAGCTTTTTGTTGTAGTTTCACGTTTTTTCAAGACAATTATCAATCTAATTCGGAGCATTATTATCTCAGGAATTACCCGAATGTAGATAACTATCATTCCCAGCCAGTCTTTCCCGCCGCCACTCTATTTTTACCATCAATCCTACTCTATCAAAAAGGCGATCGCTATAGTTTACTAATCAATACTTTGGTCGACAAAAATTCAGATATTGACGCTGTAACTCTGTCTATATCGGCAAAAATCGACACAGTTAATAATCTGACAAATGGCAGCATTCCAGCAGAAATAACCAACACTTTACACCCCCGAACCATTTGGATAAATCCACAAGTAGGAGATTTTCATAAGTCAGTATCGGCGAATTTGCAGTTAATTGATACGGGAAAACTCAGTAAAGTTGTGCTATCCCAAGCCTTTGATATTTGCTCAGAGCGACCATTTCGGCTCATCAATTCCCTGGCAAATTTGCGATCGCTTTATCCCGACTGCTACATTTTTTCCACCGGAAACAGCCAAGGCCAAAACTTTATAGGTGCGAGTCCAGAGCGCCTAATTACAGTCAATCAAGGTAATTGTAGCACCGATGCGCTGGCAGGTTCTGCCCCCCGTGGTGAAACGGAAACGGAAGATGCAGAAATTGCTCACCGCCTCCTATCAAGTGATAAAAACCTACGGGAACATCAAGCCGTAGTCGATTTTATCATAGAACGTCTATTACATTTAGGCTTGACCCCTTCGCCTTCGCCAAAACCCAGGCTAATGCAATTATCCAATATTCAACACCTGTGGACTCCCATAACTTCCCCCATATCCCCCAATATTCACCTATTAGATATATTGGCGAAACTACACCCGACCCCCGCCGCCGCCGGGACTCCCTGCGAAATAGCGATCGCTCAAATTAGGCAATACGAAACCTTTGACCGGTCCTTATATGCCGCTCCTTTGGGTTGGGTAGACTATCACGGTAATGGGGAATTTATCGTAGGTATTCGTTCCGCTTTGATAGACTGCGATCGAGCTAGACTGTTCGCTGGAGCCGGAATAGTCGCCGGGTCTGAACCTGAGCAAGAATTAGCCGAAATTCAACTGAAACTACAAGCCCTGTTGAGAGCATTAGTATAACACAAAAATCGCTAAATTGACTGCTAATTATGGAAATTCGAGATCTCGGTGAACAGGGGTTATTAGCAATGGTTAAAAGGTTTTGTCCCCTAGAAGTAGTGGGGGATGATGGGGCCGTGGTGACTCCGGTTGCTGATCAGTCTGTGGTGGTGACAACTGATATGTTAGTCGAAGGCTGCCATTTTAGCGATCGCACTACCCCCCCCACCGCAGTGGGATGGAGATCCGTAGCCGCTAATTTGTCAGATCTGGCAGCCATGGGAGCCTCTCCCCTAGGAATTACCGTAGCTTTGGGGTTAAGGGGGGAAACATCATCTAACTGGGTACAACAGTTATATGAGGGGATGGCTCAATGTTTAGACCAATTCCAAACCCCAATTATTGGCGGCGATATTTGTCGCTCCCCTATCAATACCATCTCAATTACTGCTATTGGTACAGTTTCGCCCCAACGAATCATTAAGCGATCGACAGCCCAACCGGAATGGGCGATCGTCGTCAGCGGCGCTCATGGTCACTCCCGGGCGGGGTTAGAATTGCTGCTCAATGATGATTTAGGTGCATCCCTATCAGAAACCGAAAAGCGATCGCTTCAACAGGATCATCAGTATCCGCAACCGCGACTAGATATATTACCAACCCTACAAAAGCTATGGGATAGCGATCGCCACCTAATTATTGCTGGTATGGACAGCAGCGACGGTTTAGCTGATGCGATCGTGCAGATCAGCCAAGCCAGCGGAGTAGGAGCTAGAATAGAAGCCCAAAAACTGCCCCATTCTAACTCCCTGGAAAAACTAGCCCCAGCAGAGACCATCCTTGATTGGGTACTCTATGGCGGCGAGGATTTTGAGTTAGTTTTATGTCTACCATGCGATCGTGCCCAACAACTGATCAAACACATCCCAGGAAGTGCCATCATTGGTGTCACTACAACAGAGACTCAAACCATCCTACTTACAGGTACGCACCCTAACTCAGAAATTATCCTGACTCAAAAACAGGGATTTCAGCACTTTTAACCAGAACCAAAATCCCCCCTGAGCGCCCTTACCAGTGTTTAGCCACAATCTCAGCCAAGTCTACAACCCGTTGGCTGTATCCCCACTCGTTGTCATACCAGGCTACAACTTTAACCAAGTCGCCACCCATAACCATTGTCAAACTAGCATCAACAATAGAAGAAGCATTATTGCCGCGATAGTCACTAGAAACCAGAGGCAGATCGCTATAAGCCAGAACCCCTTTCATCCGTCCTTCTGCCGCTTCTTGGAGAGCTTTATTGACTTCTTCGGTGAAAGTGGTTTTCTCCACCTGAGCCACAAAGTCCACCACGGAAACGTTAGGGGTGGGAACCCGCATAGCAATCCCATTCAGCTTACCTTTCAGCTCAGGAATTACCAAAGCCACAGCCTGAGCCGCACCTGTAGAGGTAGGAACAATATTCAGAGCCGCAGCCCGCGCCCGTCGGACATCTCGGTGACTAGCATCTAACAAACGCTGGTCGCCAGTGTAACTGTGGGTAGTGGTCATCGTTCCTTTGATGATCCCGAAATTATCTTGCAACACCTTGACCACAGGGGCTAAACAGTTAGTAGTACAACTGGCATTACTGACAATAACATGGGCATTGGGATCATAGTTATGGTCATTGACACCAACTACATAGGTTCCAATATTACTACCTTTCCCAGGGGCAGTAATCAGAACCCTTTTCGCACCAGCAGATAAATGCTTTGATGCTCCCTCTTCGGTAACAAATACCCCTGTCGCTTCAATGATCAGATCGATACCCCATTCACTCCAAGGGAGGTTAAGAGGATTACGGTCAGAAACGCACTTAATCGTCTTACCATTGACAATCAGGGAGTTCTCATCAGCCTTGATATCGGCATCATGCAAAGTCCCCAACATTGAGTCATACTTCAGCAAATGAGCATTGATCTTGGGGTCGGAAGTGTCATTGATAGCCGTAACTTCCAGATTAGTATTTTCCCCTCTGGTCAGCCAACAACGCAGAAAGTTACGTCCGATCCTGCCAAAACCGTTGATTGCGACTTTCATCACCTTGTTTCTCCTAACGATAGTATTGCCCAACTAAGGCTTACGCCTTCTATAACGTGAGTTTATCTTGACCCCAATCATACCCTAAAGGCTGACCTCTTCTGAAGTTTAGGTATCGAAACTTTTGGTTTGATGTCCCTGGTCAGTTAACAGCAAATCGTCCATTCCCCTAGATCCCCGCTGGTACAGACAAAATTGCTGATCTGGGTGTGCTATTGTGCCTTCCCTCATAGTTAGGGGGGATTCTGGTTACGGGTGCGATCGGCTATGATTAGGGGCGCATACTTAGGATAATAAGCCTCAGTAATCACATCTAAGGAGGACATGATGACCCCAAATGCCCTGGGGTGAAGCTATGGCAGGTGTTGAGTCTTATATGGCATCCGCCCCGGTTGGTCTTGATCTAAACTTAATTTTATGTAGATAGCATCCGGTTATTTCCGATTTTGGGGAGTATGTAGTATACAAATACCATACAGCCTTCTGCCGCCATCGGAGCGATCGCCTTTTAATCTTGTAATTGCCATACTTTGCTATGGTTGAATTTCCAACAAGCGGCAATTATTGATATGATAATCGCCTGTTGCAGGTGTGGTGTGGTGTCTCGAGGAATAGTTAATGCCTAATACTGTCGATTTTAATGGCAGGCCATTTCATTTCATTGGCATTGGTGGCATAGGAATGTCAGCCCTTGCCCATATTTTAGCCGAGCGAAATTTGCCTGTTTTTGGGTCAGATCTCCAAAATAGCCATATCACAGAGCGATTGCAAGCCATGGGGGCTCATATTTTTGGGAGCCAAGATGCCAGCAACTTGGACATTTTTAAAACCCCCAAGCATAATTGGCAGTCAATGGCTTCTGTGGCATCGGGGAACATCTCGTCAGAGAAAGCACCATTACCCATAGAATCATCTATTTCCAGCGCTGAGTTAGGACAGCAACTTCCGCAAGTTATTTGTTCAACAGCTATCCATCCCGAAAATGCCGAATATAAAGTCGCCTTAGAGTTAGGCTGTCCGATTTTTCATAGATCAGACCTACTGGCGGCTTTGATGGCTGAGTACCAAAGTATTGCCGTGGCAGGGACTCATGGTAAAACTACAACCAGCAGCTTGATTGCTTTTCTATTGCTAAAAGCTGGTTTGGACCCGACAATTCTGGTGGGTGGAGAGGTGAGTGCTTGGGAAGGAAATGCCCGCGTAGGACATGGCCCTTATTTGGTGGCAGAAGCTGATGAGTCTGATGGTTCCCTGGTTAAACTAGGAGCCTATATCGGGATTGTGACTAATATTGAACTTGATCATCCTGACCACTACAAAAACCTTGATCAACTGATCTCGACCTTTAAGATTTTTGCCAATCAATGTGAGACTATTGTGGGGTGTGTTGACTGCCCAATAGTTCGAGATTACCTTAAACCCACCATTAGCTATAGCATTAACCCAGAGTTGGATGCCGACTATACTGTTGATGCTGTTCAATATCTTGCTGATGGTGTCATCGCTCAGGTTTATGAGCGAGGCGAGGCGATCGGTCTGCTAAAGTTACAATTGCTGGGATCCCATAATCTCAGTAATGCCTTGGCTGCTGTAGCTGTGGGTCGATTACTCAATTGGGAATTTTCTGTGATTGCTCAGGCGATCGCTGAATTTCCTGGGACTAAACGACGCTTTGAATATCGAGGGAATTATGGGGGTATTCAATTTGTTGATGATTATGCCCACCACCCTAGCGAAATTCGAGTCACACTAGCTGCTGCTAGGGGTCGGCTTCAAAATTCGAGTGGTCTTAGCTCTACTTTCTCGGAAACAGCCATCACCCCTATCCACCCCGGCTCGGAAATTAAACGAGTGGTCGCCATTTTCCAACCCCACCGTTACAGTCGCACTGAAACCCTCCTCGAGGATTTCGCTCAGTGCTTTGGTGATGCAGATTTAGTTATGCTCACTGAGATCTATAGCGCCGGAGAAGCCAATCCGGGCAGGATTAATGGTCAACAATTGGCTGCGCGTATTGCTGAAAATCATCCCCATGTTGATTACCAGCCTTCCCTAGATGCCGTGAAAACTCGCTTGTTTCAACTGCTGAAACCAGGGGATTTGGTCCTGTTTTTGGGTGCTGGTAACCTGAATCGAGTAATTCCAGAGGTCATGGCATTCTTTCAATCCGATGGCAATTCTGGCATCCATCCCACTGTTGGTGTGTAACTGGATATTAACTCATGTAATGTGCTGATTAAATTACAGGCATTTCTCATTAAATAAGTATTTGATTATGGTCATGACTGTTTCCTCTGGCTCTCTAGGTCAAGTGAACGGAAAACCGGAACGCTCCATCACCCTCCTGGGTAATGACTGTTTGATCCGGTCGAAAGTTTCCCTCGCCTCTTTAACCTCATTTCGGGTGGGAGGCCCAGCCGACTGGTATACTGCACCTCAAAGATTAGATCAGTTACTAGCCTGTTTGGAATGGGCTAATTCTGAAGAGCTACCTATTACTTTATTAGGCGGCGGTTCCAATCTTTTGGTGAGCGATCGAGGTTTGCGGGGTTTGGTGATTGGTACTCGTTATCTGCGACATACTCACTTTGACCAGGAAACTGGACAGCTTACGGTGGGTTCGGGTGCTTCTTTACCCCGCTTGGCTTGGAAAGCTGCTCGCATGGGTTGGCGTGGCTTAGAATGGGCGGTGGGAATTCCGGGAACTGTGGGAGGAGCAGTGGTTATGAATGCTGGCGCTCATAGTTCTTGTACCGCAGATATTTTAATTAATACCCATATCCTGGAACGTTCGGGAACTCTCCATGTCTTACCCCCTCAAAAGTTGGGCTATCGCTATCGTACTTCTAATTTACAAGGGGGCTCGCGCTTAGTTACTCAAGCCACATTCCAGTTACAGCCAGGTTATGACCCACAACAGGTTATGGCTGAGACTACAGAACATTTCCAACAGCGACGGCTATCCCAACCCTATCATTTACCTAGTTGTGGTAGTGTGTTTCGTAACCCTGGACCCCATAAGGCGGGTTGGCTAATTGAACAAACGGGATTAAAAGGTTATCAAATTGGCGGGGCTCAAGTAGCTGAACGCCATGCTAACTTTATCTTGAATTGCGGCTCGGCTACCGCTAGTGATATCTTTCAACTGATACACCATGTTCAAGAGCGAGTTCAGCATCAGTGGTACTGTTTGTTAGAGCCAGAGGTGAGAATCCTCGGAGAGTTCAAAGTCTGTTAGGCTGAGAATTTTGACTGCGTGAAGCCAGTTTGATTCGCCATGATTGTTCCTAGATCAAGACTTCTGGTACAATTTGGGGTTAAGCTAGGTCTTATGGAAAACTCAGAGCGTCCATGACGCAAGGGAAAATTAGTTATGACACAAGGAAAAGGATTCGGTCGTGATGGCTTCGGCCTGGGTAAAATGAAGGAACTAGCCCAGGCTTTTCAAAAAGCCCAGGCGGTTCAGGAAGGGGCGAAAAGACTTCAGGAAGATTTGGATGAACTGGAAGTCCTCGGAGAAGCGGGTGGTGGCCTGGTGAAGGTTTATCTGAGTGGGAACCAACAACCTCGCCGGGTAGAAGTATCTCCTGATTTGCTGGGAGAGGATCCTGATGTAGTCTCTGATCTAATCTTAACTGCCATGAAGGAAGCCTATAATAATTCCACCTCTATTATGCGGGAACGCATGGAAGAGTTGACTGGTGGGTTGAACCTACCCGGTCTATAAATTATCTATCCCCTTTAAGTGGTGGCTAAGTGAGGCTTTAGAGTCTCACTTATTTTGTGATTTGATGTCTTTGACTGGGTAAGGCTGCGGTTAAAACTTCCCAGCCGCTGTCGGTAACTAATACATCATCCTCAATGCGAATGCCACGGACATCGGCAAATTTTTCGAGTTGTTCCCAATTGACGATATCTCGATAGGTTTGGCGATTTTTGGGGTTATTTAAAATGGCGGGAACTTGATAAAAACCTGGTTCGATGGTGACTAGCATTCCGGGGGCTAGGGGTCTATTTAAACGCAGAAAACCTAGACCAAAGCGATCGCTTCTTTTGCGCCCAGGAGCATATCCGGCTAAGTCTCCTAGGTCTTCCATATCATGAACGTCTAACCCTAATAAATGACCGATACCATGGGGAAAAAATAGGGCGTGGGCATCCTTTTCGACTAATTCTGTTACCTGTCCTCGTAAAATCCCTAAGTCTACTAATCCCTCGGTGATAACGGCCGTGGCTAATAAATGAATATCCCTATATTCTACGCCGGGTTTGACCTGCTCAATACAAGCATCATGGGCGGCTAATACTACATCATATATATCGGCTTGGGTAGGGGAAAAAGTGCCGGAAACTGGCCAGGTGCGGGTGACATCTCCAGCCCATCCCCCAGGGGTTTCTGCGCCGACATCTGCTAATAATAAATCACCGGATTTCAGGGGATTATGGTATAATTCGTTATGCAATACCTGACCCTCTGTGGTCACTATACTATTATAAGAACAGGTCATATTATGGGCGATGATGACGGCTTCCATGGCTGCCCTAATATCACTTTCTTGGCTGGCTGTGGGGGTGGCTAAAATTCCGGCTTGGTGGGCTTTGACGGTGACGGCGGCGGCTTTTTTGAGTTCGGATAAGGCAGCAGGATCATGGCATAAACGCAGGTTAATAATGGCTTTGATGAGGGCTAAATCTTGACCGGTGGCGGCGACTGGAGCGATTACAGGGCGCTTTAAAATGCGTTCCATTTCGCCAATGGTGGCTAGGTCTTGGACTCTGACGGTGGCAGCATTCTGGGTTTTTAGGGTTAACTCAGATTTAGGAAAAGCGGAGTTGGCACCGATAATTTCAGCGAGGCGATCGCGTGAGGGACTGTCCCCATGCCATAGGGCGCTACCTGGGTCTGGGTCATCCATAAATAGGGTCAGTTTTCCCCCTTCTAAATGGATGACGGTATCGACCAAGGATAGACCGGCAAAATATAAGAAATGGCTACTGGCGCGGAAGGGATAAATATTAGCGGGAAAATTACGCGATCGCACACCACCAGACCATAACAGGACGGGAAAATCTACCAGTTGTGCTAGTTTTTGGCGACGCTGATATAAGGTATTAGCCAGACCTTCAGAAGGGTTAGGAAGTCGCATAATTAGGGGTTAATTTATTTAGATAGTTAAGTCACAACTCATTAAAATATAACTGAGGCGATCGCTTATTTGTGGGTGGGGAGGAATTACCAGATTTTGGACTTCTCGGAACCCATTTTTTTGATATAAACGAATCGCGGTCAAGTTATCGGATTGAGTAACTAAACTCAAAGTAGAATATCCTGACTCCCAGGCTTTTTGCTTAGTTCGCCAGAGTAATGATGTGCCGATACCTTGCTGTTGATATGGTGACTTAACCGCCAAAATATTCAGAAACCAACTCCCCTCAACTTTGGCGTTATTAAAAGCCTGAATAATAGCCAAAGATTCAGGTTGAAATAGCCCTTGCATCTCTTCGGTGATGATATCCAGATTAGCCGGATAGCTGTTAGCCATGCCAATAATGCGACCATGACTATAGGCAACCTCAATGTTTTGAGAAGATAAAACAGAAGTTTCTGACTGAATCATTCTGGCTAGTATTTGTTCAACGGTTAATTGTTGATGAAGAGGCTGGAGTAAAAAATCCATCATCTCCCCGGCAGCCAGTCTGATGAGTGGTGCAATTTCTAGGACATCCCTAGGATGAGCAGCGCGGTAACTAACATTGAATACATCCATTAAGATTAAGGGATTTATGGTTAATTAATCAATAGCAATAACCCTATCTGATACAAGCACAAATTAGCCAAAATGTCAAGCATATCAGCCCATATTTTTGGGGTAATTTATTCTTGCCATCGGCTTAAAATATGTTTTAAACCCTTACCGATTTCTTCCCAATTTTCGGCTAAGTCGGTACTACGATCGCTCCTCAAAAAATCAGCTTCTTTCAAGCAGCGATCGGCGAGGGAATCCAAAACAGTTTGAATGCCATAATCACCAATAAGTTGATTTAAGGCGTGGGTCAGTTGTTGATTTTTGGGTTCGGTCATAATTGACAAGGCCCCTGGCAGTTAATAGTCAGACAATTCCGCCGAAATTATAGCAGAATTATTAACGAAAAACCAAACCTGGTCAATTCATCAGAGCTGGGCGTACCAAAATTACAGTACAAGGACAACCACGGGCGATCGCCTCGGGGATATTACCCTTAATCGCCTGTTGCAGCATACTTTCGCCACTAGCGCCCAAAACAATCACATCACAGTAATCATGATTAGCAATATCCAAAAGCACATCAACCACAGACCTAGCACAAACAGCAGTTGCCACCACCTCCCCATTAATAGGGCCTTGCAAATCCTGAACTAGGCGGTCTAGTTTTGCCATTTCCGCCTCGGACAAAGCATTTTTAACGACAGTTAACAGTCGGATATCGGGGCGCAAACTCAACCTAGCCAAACCGGGTAAAATGCTCATAGCCGCTGGTGGTGGTCCCCCAGTTCGCAGAGGAACCAACCACCGTCGCCAAACGGGAAACTGTAGCGATCGCTGATCTGAGGGGTCACTAAAAATGGGGTTAACATCTTTTCCCCACTTCACCAAAACCACCTCACCGGGTACTTGTCGAATAATGGTATCAACCACAGTGCCAAAAACCCGATTAGTAGCGGACCTTTCCCCTTGCCACCCCATCAAAGTCAAATCAATATTTCGTTCTTGCACGGTCTCCAAAATCGCCCCAGACACATCATGGGCGACTCTAATTTGAGTATGAATAGGAACCTGCCAGCTTTTAGCAATACGTTCGGCCCCTCGAAGTAGACGGCGATGTTTAGTAATGATTACCGGAGTTTCCGAAGGGGACAAATGGCGAGCAATGGTAATAATAGTCAAGCATTCTAGCTCATAATGACGTTCGGCAGCGATCGCCGCCGCAATATGTAGCAAAGCCGGGGCGGTAGCCGGATTATTCAAAGCCACCAATAGCCGCCCATTGCCGACCATGGGGCCGCGAGTTTGATAAACCACATAGGAGGGAGTTGCATGGTGTCCCACCTGGTGACTACCGCTAATATATCCAAGTTCACCGCGAATAATATCACTGCGGGTAATAATTCCCACCAAATGCCGTCCTTCCACGACGGGAAGGCGACTGAGTTTTTGCCGTCCCAACAGATACAGAACCTCACTGAGGGGAGCATCAGGGTAAATAGTAACAGGTTGGGGAGTCATCAGCTTATGTAGGGGGGTTTGTTCTGATATGTCTTGTTGGTTAATCCTAGCCATATCAGTTTGGCTGATAATACCGACCAATTTACCCTGGTTGACTACGGGAAAGCCGCGATGATGGGATTGAGAAAAAGCCGACCTAACCTGTTCTAGGGATAACTTATCTTCGAGAGTTTCTACCTGTCGCTGCATAACATCCCTAGCGTGCAACATATTTAAGGCTACACGGTCAGGATTTTGGTCGGTTTCTAATTCAATGCCATTTAAAGCCAATAGGCGATCGTATAGGGAATCTTTTTCGATTTTTTCGGCGACCAAATAGGAGACCACAGAACAGATCATCAGTGGCAGAACCAAGTTAAAATCGGTGGTGATTTCAAAGACAATCACCACGGCGGTGACGGGAGTCCGAGACACGGCACAGAAAAAGGCTCCCATTCCGGCAAAAGCAAAAGTAGTGTGAGGTTGTAAGGCGATCGCTGCCTCTTGCCATAAGCCAATAGTATTCCCCAAAGCGGCCCCTAAAATTAGGGATGGTGCAAATAATCCCCCCGGCGCACCTGAACCCGCCGCCATGGTAGTTAGGGAAAACTGCACCACAAAGGCTAGGGCTGTGGTAGTCCAGAGGATATTACCCTTGAGGATATATTCCCGCAAACCGGCATTATCTCGAAAAGTCTCTGGTAGCACAGAGATAACGATCCCACAAATTAGACCCGCCACAGCCATACTCAGGGGTAGTCCTAATTTTAGGGTATGGCGGTTAAATTTCTGACAGGTAATAATTCCCCGACTGAATAACACCCCAAATACTCCCGATAGAACACCCACCAGGATATAAAAGGGGATTTCTAGGGGTTCAATTAACCATTGTTGATATAGGGTTTCTGGGGGTATTTCTATGGTGGGAGGTAGTCCCATGGCTTTGTTGCCTAATAGCCGGGATACTACGGCCCCAGTAAATGAGGCGATAATGGCCGGTCCGAGGGTTAATCCTGAGATGTCGTGTAGGAGGTCTTCGACTACGAATAAAACCCCGGCTATGGGGGCGTTAAACCCGGCGGCTAGTCCGGCGGCGGCACCACAGGCGATTAGTTGTTTGCGATAGTTGGGAGAGGTGGGAACCCAACGACTTACCCAGGCGGCGAGGGCGGCTCCGATTTGTACTGTTGGCCCCTGTCTTCCTAGGGTGAATCCAGAAGCCATGGTGATTATGGTGCTGATTAGTTTGACTACTGCTACCCGTAGATCTAGGGAGGTTTTGATTCCTCCTAGGGCGGCTTTAACTTGGGGAATACCACTTCCGGCTGCTTCTGGGGCTATGCGTTCGACTAGGAAACCAGACAACAGCCCCCCGACTACGCCTAATATGGGTAAAAATAGCCAAGCTGAAAAGTGGGCGGAACCTTGGACTCGCCAAGACCCTAACCACCCGGCTCCTGTTCTCAGAAAAAAGGCGGCTATTCCTGAAATGAATCCGATTAAGCCAGCTTCAAAAATTGCCAGCCTTTGGGAACCGCCAATTATGGATTTGGCGAGGCTCTGGAATTGATTGGTTAAGGATGGCCAGTACACGATTAGTTACCTAGAGCATTACTGATTTGATCGGAAATTTCTAGGGGTTCAAAGGGTTTGTTAATGATGGCGATCGCTCCTAATCCTAAATAAAGCGATCGTTCTTGCGGGGAATTTTTGGCAGTCATCAAAATCACCGGGATTTCCGTCGTCATTATATCATTTTTGAGCATTTTCATCGTCGCCTCTCCATCTACACCCGGCATGATTAAGTCTAGTAGGATGACATCAGGTTGCTGTTGTTTGGCTATGGTAAATCCTTCGGTTCCTGATGAAGCTGTTAGCACCTGCCATTTCCCTTGCAGTTGTAAACAGCGATCGGCTACAAATAGAATATCCTCATCATCATCAATAATCAAAACTGTTTGGCTCATCGTCAATTATCCCATAATTTGATTGCGTCCGGCTTGTTTGGCTTCATATAAGGTGGCATCTGCCTTTCGATACAGTAGTTGTAAATCATGCCCATCTTCTGGATATTGAGCTACTCCCCCACTAAAGGTCACAGAAAAAGCTATATTATCTTCTGGGACTAGAACCTCCAAACGCCACTTGTCTAAAACTTTTTGCAGTCGGTTCATGGCATCTTGTTTAGAAGTACCATACATAGCTACCGCAAATTCTTCACCTCCCCATCTTCCTACTATATCTTCCTGTCGAAATGCTTTTTTGAGAACTTCCCCAAATCGGTGCAGAACCCAGTCCCCCGTATCATGACCATATTGGTCATTAATATCTTTAAAATTGTCCAGGTCTAAAATGGCAAAGCACAGGGGTTGTTTGTGACGACCAGCAATCCGAATTAATCGGTTTATATCTTCAGTTGATTTATAGCGATTTTCGATTCCGGTTAAGGTGTCTATCTCCGCTATATTACGCCACAGACGACTGCGATGCAAGCGACTAAATAAACGGGCTATTAATTCCGGTCCGACTACCGGTTTGCTAATAAAATCATCAGCACCGGCTCTAAATAGTTCCGCTCTAGTTTCTGGGTCTGTGTGGTTGGTTAATACTAAAATCGGCAGATAACGCCATCTGGGTTCGTTGCGAATTACCTGACATAAATCAATGCCATTATAATGGGGCATTTCTACATCAATAATTAGTAAATCCGGGTTAGATATTTCTAAGACTTGCCAGAATTTTCGCGGAGTATTTAGGGTTTTTACCTCTAATCCCAAGGGACACAACAGGGCTTCTAATAGTTCCAAAATTTGCGGATCATCATTAATCGCTATAATTTTTCCAGTGATGTTATGATGATTGAGGATTCCTGTGACTATCTCCATAATTTGATGGCTAGACATCGGTTTTTGCAGAAACGCCCGACTCCCTAAACGACACACCGTCAGCCTATCTATAAAACTCGATCGCCTTGAGAATATGACCACCGGAATTTCTGGGTGATGATAGGCGATATCTTCTAATAGCATTAACCCATCTTCTTCCGGCTTGGGAAAGTTCAATTCTAGTAAAATTATACTGGGCTGATACTCAACCATCATCGCTCTGGCTATCCCCACACCAGGAGCCAATCGAGCCTCTAAACCACGACTATGGGCTTCCCTAATAATTTGTTCCCCTAGGATGGTATCATGATCAACAATCAACAATGACTGCACAGTGCTTTGGGGGTGCTTTTTAATCTCTTTTGTTTGGGGTTGGGTCGGCGTTTTTTTCAGCTCCTTTAAGAGGTCTTCAGTTAATTGCTCAATTTGTGTTTGCTTGTCGGTGTCTAGGGGTTGTTCTCCCGCTAACAAGTATTCGATTTTTCGGGCGATTTCGGAACCGCGACCATATCCAAAAGTTCCCAAAGAACCCGCTAGTTTGTGAGCCTCTATATAGGCATATTGCCGGGGGTTATTTTCATTATTTAAATTCCTGGAATTGGCTTTAGCTATTGCTTGAATACTCTCAACTCTAGCTATGGTTTTGTCTTTGATTTTTCCCCAAATCTCCGTAACGGTTTCATCTACGGACAAAGGGGGGCGGTTCAAGGATGAATATTGATGACTAAAACTCCCGTCATCTAGGGATTTAATCCGATATCCAATCCCATAGACATTTTCAATTAACTTGGGGTCTCCGCCAGCGTCTTTTAGCTTATTGCGTAGACTTTTAATATGGGCGCGGACAGTGTTATCGGCCGCAGGTTCTTCTATTGACCAGAGATGTTCGATGATGCTATCGTAGCTGAAAACACGATAGGGACTGCGAATAAATAATTCCATCAATCCATATTCTTTGGGGGTGAGAGGTAAGACCGATTTTTGGTAGGAAATCTCGCATTTTGCCGGGTTTAAAGTTAGGTCTCTCCAATGGATGACTGGCGGTAAAGAAATGGTCGCACGACGCAATAAGGCGCGCATTCTGGCGATTAATTCTTCAGCCCTAATCGGTTTGACTAGATAATCATCAGCCCCCGCGTCTAGCCCTAAAACCTTGTCTTCGCAGCTATCACGAGCGGTTAATAATAGCACTGGCATCTGATAATTATGCGATCGCAATTTTCGACATAGTGCAATCCCATTCAGTTTCGGCAACATAATATCTAGGATAACCAAACTATACTCAAAACTTTCGATATAGTTCCATCCCGATTCGCCATCGGTCGCTATATCGACTACATAATTATGAGCTTTCAGAGATTTGGATAATTGTTGATTCAAATATTGATCATCATCCACTAAAAGAATTTTCATGGTAAATTGAGGTTACTGTATGTCAAAATTTGATGGTTTCCCTTGATGTAAATCATAACTCAATAGATCCTTCCGTGGCTAATATCCATGAAACCCAAAATTAAAAACCAACTGGCTTGGAATCAAGCTGAAATACTTATGCAGCCAGCTTTAATCAGAGTCCTAGATAACATTCGTAAGCAACTGGAAACATCTATCTGGAAGGGGACCTATGAAACCCATACCACCCCCTATCCCGGTTATGTACTTAAATTAGAGCATAATGGCCAACAAGTAAACATTGATATTTGGGATCTGTGTTATCAAGTCTGTTTCCAGGACTACCAACCCACCCATACACCCGACCAATCCCTGGAGGTGGAAATTGATACCAGTTTACTGGATAATACAGGAGATGTAGATTGGGATAAACTCGATCGCAAAACTCAAGACTTAATCGAGAAAGTTTTTGCTAATTTAACACAACCATGACTAAAACCCTCCCAGAGATTTACGCTAACCACAAAGCCAGATATGATGAAGCTAGTCAGGTTCCCCTCAGTTTTGGTAATGACACTGAAGCCTTGAATGCTTCTGGCGAGACCGTCGCGTTATGCGATCGCTCCCATTGGGGATTATTAGAACTTTCGGGGGAAGATCGTTTATCTTTCCTCCACAACCAAAGCACCAATTCTATTAGCGATCGTCAACCGGGACAGGGATCTGATACGGTATTTGTCACCTCCACCGCCCGAAATATCGATTTAGCAACGGCTTACATGACCGAGGAGGCGGTGTTATTGCTGGTTTCGCCGAATCGCCGTCAGCACCTGCTACAATGGCTAGACCGCTATATTTTCCCCATGGATAAGGTGAACTTAAAAGACATCAGCGACCAGTGGGCGGTATTTAGTCTTATTGGACCGGAAAGTTCCTCTCTGCTGACAAAACTGGGGGCTACCATTCCTGATAATTTTACCCTCGGAAATCATTGGGTTGATCAGGTGGCTAATACTTCCCTCCGTGTGGCGGTTGGTAGTGGTTTAGCTACGGAAGGATACACTTTGATAATTCCCACAGAGGCGGCGGGGAATTTGTGGCTCTCCCTGACGGAAGCTGGGGCGGTTCCTTTGGGCGATCGCATTTGGGAACAACTCCGCATTCTCCAGGGTCGCCCAGCACCAGATCGGGAACTCACAGAAGATTATAACCCCCTAGAAGCAGGATTATGGGGTGATATTTCCTTTGAAAAAGGTTGTTATATCGGACAGGAAACTATCGCCCGTCTCAACACTTATAAAGGAGTTAAACAACGATTATGGGGTTTGCGTCTTTCTGGTTTTGTGGAACCGGGAACCGTGATTAATGTCAATGATGAAAAAGTCGGTAAACTTACCAGCATTACCGAAACTCAAGAGGGATGGTTTGGCTTGGGTTATATCCGCACTAAAGCTGGCGGTGCAGGCTTGCAAGTCTCCCTAGGAGACATAACCGCTACAGTGGTAGCAGTTCCTTTTTTAAGCCATCCTGAAAGCTGAGATTTTTAGCATCATTAACGGGGGCGATTAACACAGGGCGGGTAGTTGTTACACCAGACAATCCGCCCGCTTCCTAGTTGGGGTTTTAAACCATCAACCCAGTATTGATACCGCCAATGATTTGATAAACCATAACAGCGATCGCCACAATTCCTAAAATCACCATTAAACCCGAAGGCATAAACTTTCGAGTCTTCACATATCGACCCACAAAAGCTAATACTAAAACCACCGAGATAACTAGGGCAAAAATTAACGCCCATCCCCAGCCTTGGGCTTGCCCAAAAGCTGCCGCCAATAACAGTATACCACTACTGACACCCGCCATGAGAGAAATTTTACTTTGGGCTTTCTTATATCCAACAATTCCCCCCACAATTGCCAAAACTCCATAGACCAGAGTGGCGATCATACCTAAACTCATAAATCCTAACTCCTACTGATTAACAACTGCCATCAATAGCAACTTATCAGCAATCAGACCTCCCCAGAACCAAATGTTGTAAAAATTAACGTTTTTGGGGGTGTCACTATCCCATATAATCAGAGAGTGTCGTGGTTGTGTTTAGATTTAAGTTTAAGCCAAATTAGCTCATGTCCTCACCCTTATCTGAAGCGATCGCTAAAATTCGATTTCGCCAACATCAAGCCCTATCCCTGCTGCTTTATCAGGAAGTAATGGCAGAGCCCATAGGTCAAGCCTTTCTGAGCCTATTAGACTATATGTTACAAGGAGAAAGCCATCAAACTTTACAGGCTTATAGTTATTGGTTTCGAGTCCAAGCCGAACAATCCCAAAGCTGGCAAAATTACTTAATCACTCAAATTCTGAGGGCAGATAATCCCTTTTCTCGTCAAGCCCAACAGTGCGACCTAACGGCATTAAATCCCTCTTTAATTGCTGCTACCCGTCACGACTTGGAAATATTACAGACCCTCTATAAATGTCAGGGGACAAAAATTGCTCAATGGGTACAGGCGATCGCCCAAATTCCCCAATTGCCAATAGTTTGGGAAGATGAAACCATTGTAGTTGAGAAAATCGAAGAACTCCCCCTGCGGAATCAGTTATCCCAATCGGAAAATTGGGGAGATGCCATTGAAGCGATCGCCGCCCATTATCGAAAATATGGAACTGGTAAATTTGCCCAAAGCCAAGCATTTCGTTGGCGCTCTGGTCAACTAATGGCGATCGCTAATCCTGATCCGATTCACCTAAACCAATTAGTAGGATATGAACCACAGCGAGAAACTTTGTTAAAAAATACCGAGTTTTTATTGGCGGGATATTCAGCCTTAAATGTTCTCTTATATGGCAGTAGGGGGTCAGGGAAATCTTCCCTGGTTAAAGCCTTGTTACATCAATATAGCGATCGGGGTTTGCGATTAATTGAAGTAACTAAATCCGAACTGCGAGACCTACCCCAAGTAATTGAACAGTTGCGGGGAGTTCCCCAAAAGTTTATTATCTTTGTTGATGACCTATCTTTTGAAGAAGATGATGATGCTTTTAAAGCCTTAAAAGTTGTCCTGGAAGGAAATATCACCGCCCGACCTGAAAATGTCGTGGTATATGCCACCTCCAACCGCCGCCATTTAGTCCGAGAGTTTTTTGATGAACGTCCCCGCCCTCAAGACCATAATGAGATACAGGCTTGGGATACAGTCCAGGAAAAGCTATCATTTGCCGATCGCTTTGGCTTAACCCTCACTTTTGAACCAGCAGACCAGGAAACCTATCTTACCATAGTTCGGCATCTCGCTAGTCAAGCCGGAATAACTATCGATCCAGAAGATCTTGATTATCGCGCCCGCCAGTGGGCGACAAGGCATAATGGGCGATCGGGACGGACGGCGCGACAGTTTATCGATTTTCTGGCGGCGGAAATTGCCCTAGCTGATCAATAGATTGGAAAAATTCGGCATCCAGTGTCATCATAATCAAGATCGGAAATACTCCCCAATCAGGAGAAATTAACTATGTCTGAATCTACTATTAAACTTTCCCCCCCAGAAGCTTTTGCGGCGATCGCTTTAATTGCCATAGCCGCTGATGGTTTGGTTGTCCCCAGTGAGTCTCAAATCCTTAATAGTAGTCTATCGCGAATGCAGCTTTTTAGCGACTATTCCCAGACTCAGAAACGGGAAATGCTAGATCGTCTACTCACCGAAATTAAAACCCACGGCTACAATACTTTGTTAAAATCGGCGATCGCTGTCTTACCCAAAGAGTTACGCGAAACAGCCTTTGCCATTGCTACAGATATCACTCTCGCTGATGGTGAAATTACCAAAGAGGAAGAAGACCTACTTAATGACCTCTACAGTTACCTCGATTTATCAGAGGAAATGGCTACCAAAATTATTGATGTTATGATGATCAAAAACCAAGGATAGTTAATTACTCTACTTATGATTCCCCTGATTCCCCCGATTTCAGGGGGATAATACTCGTCAATTGCTCCTTTATTAATCTCTCCTGTTTTTTGTGGCCTATACTAGAACTGTCTACTTTAGCGAAACTGATGCTGCTGGCGTTGTCTATTTTGCCCAGATGATGTCTATGTGTCACCAAGCCTATGAAGCCGCTTTAATTAATCTAGGCATTGACCTCAAAACTTTTGTCAATAACCCCGATTTTGCCATTCCCATTGTTCATGCTTCTATGGACTATCGCCAACCGATTTATTGTGGCGATCGCATTGTAATTAACCTCTCACCTCAACAACTCAGCCTACATACCTTTCAGATAGAATATCAAATCTGCCTTGCTGATGACCCCCAATCATTAATCGCTCAAGGTATAACTAAGCATATCTCAATTAACCCATCTACCCGCCAAAGACAACCCCTTCCCCTTCCCATTAAACAATGGTTAAATCCTGGACAAATATAATTATTTGTGGCATAATATTAACAGCTTTTGCCCATCAATTAATTAGATGATATGACTTTGGTTTCCCAACTTAGCAATCCTCGTAGTTATGCAGTTATTGGCACGGGGGCATTAGGCGGATTCTATGGCGCTAAACTTCAGAAATCTGGACTAGATGTTAATTTTTTACTCAGAAGTGATTATGATTGGGTGAGTCAGCATGGCTTACAAATAGAATCAGTTTGGGGTGACTTTCAACTCCCCCAAGTCAAAGCCTATAATCACCCCGAAAAAATCCCCCCCTGTGATGTAGTAATTGTCGCCATAAAATCCACAGAAAATCATTTATTACCCCAAATTTTACCCCCAGTATTAAAACCTGATGGCGTGGTTTTGGTCTTACAAAATGGGTTGGGAATTGAGCCAGAAATAGCCGAAATTGTCGGCAATCACCGAGTTTTAGGGGGGATTTGTGTAATTTGTTCCAATAAAATCAAACCCGGTTATATTCGCCATTTAGACTATGGTATGATGAAACTAGCCGAATATGACCAAAATTACCAATCGGGTGGCATTACGCCCCGACTAAAACAAATTGGGGAAGATTTTAAAACCGCTGGCATCCCCCTAGAAATTGCCGGAGATTTACTCTCAATTCGTTGGGAAAAATTAGTGTGGAATATCCCCTATAATGGATTATCAGTAGTTTTAAATGCCCGCACAGATCAAATGATGTCCAATCCAGCAACTCGGGTTTTAGTTGAGGACATTATGGGGGAAGTTTTGGAGGGCGCTAAGGGGTGCGATCGCTTTCTTGACCAGGAAATAATTAATCGGATGTTGTCTCATACCGAAACCATGACCCCCTATAAAACTAGCATGAAAATTGACTATGATCAGCGCCGACCCCTAGAAATTGATGCCATTTTAGGCAATCCCTTAAAAATGGCTACAGCCGGAGGAGTGCATCTACCTCGCATTCAGATGTTATATCAGCAACTCAAGTTTTTAGATGCCCAAAATTGCCCTTAAAAAACGACGAAATCCCTACCAATTAATCAGACAAAAAATCCGTGAGAATTTCGTCCGGTTCGTCGTAAAAGTCCTCATCATCTTCGGCAATACTAGGTAAAGATATTCGTTGATTAGTCACACTTAGCGAACCTAAACGCCTTTCTAATATCCCTACCCTAGTTTCAACCGCCGTTAAATCTTTGGGGATTTTTTCCCAACTTAACAGTTGTCGCTGGAGTTCAATTATCTGACGACGTAAAAGTTCTATATCTGTGGCATTATTGAGGGTGAAATATTCCCGGATCGCTTCCTGCACCAGTTGCGTGATGCTGTGTCCATTTTCCTGGGATTTTTGCTCAATTTCCTGCATTAACTCCTGGGAAACTGTGACCGTCAAGGTGATATCATTAGGGGTGGACATGGGCTCTGACATAATACTTGATAATTTCAGTGATTGTGTTAATCATAATCGCGATAGCGGTTTCTGGGAAACTTCAGAAACTCCATGGCTGGCCTTAAATTCCCCCCTAGGGGACTAAACCCATTACCACAAAGACGCGCTATCATTAGAACGAACGTTAAGAATTGTAAAAAACATTGACTGCCCATATTCACTCCGCTAACCCCATTAAAAAGCCTGCTGGCTGGCATCGCCTCCGGTGTCATTGGCAGGGAAACCAGGAAATAGTCCGCCAAGGACTCCCCCACAGCCAACTATCCCCAGCCTGGCAAATTATGCTATTGGGAGACGGATCGCCAACGCGCCACCTGCAACTACTGACAGGGGAACCTACAGAGGTCGATGTGATTGATATGTCTGCCATTGGTATGAGTCCAGATGGTGCGCCGCCATTGATTCAGGCAGTCCCTGGCCCTCGGTTGCGCCGTCAAGTCTGGTTGCGGACTGCATCAGGCCAACGTTTAGCTTATGCTACTTCCTGGTGGGAAAATAGCCACGTTGACGAGTATTTACAAAATAAATCTCTGCCAATTTGGGCAAGTTTAGCCAGGCTGAGAACTGAATTATATCGAGATGTGCAAGGTATTGAGCATGGGGATTCTAAAGCCTTAGAATTAGCCTTTGGACAGCCGGGGCCCTTTTGGGGGCGTTATTATCTTTTCTGGCATCATGGCAAGCCATTAACCTTGATTTATGAGGTTTTCTCTCCCTATCTTACTAAGTATTTAGGACCTACTAAGATGCTATCAGATTAGATGTCTCCATCCAGGCGATCGCTATAGAGAGACTGTAACAGATTCTCTAACTTTTCCTCCGAACAACATTCAATCACAGCATCAAAAGCATCAACCAAACGGGCGGCAGTTTCCCCTAAAGTCGGACTCATGCCCCATACATCCTCTACCCAATCTTGAGGGCGATCGTCAACAAAAATCAAACGTTCTAACAGTTGTTTTACTTCCGTCCTAGAAATAGATGCCATAATCATTAATTAAAATCTCATGCACCATTATAACATATAGCCATCCTGATTATGGATAGTCAGAAACTTTCCCTATATCAACAGGACTTTTACGGTTGGACTCAGTGGCAGTTACAAGCCTTAGCCCAACAGGACATTAACAACCTAGATTGGCAAAATTTACACGCTGAAATTGACAGTTTGGGAAGACAAGAATATCGAGAATTAGTCAGTTATCTAACAGTCTTGTTAGGACATTTACTCAAGTGGGAATATCAACCCCAGAAACGCTCAAGGAGTTGGTTTTTGACCATTCGAGAGCAGCGACGCGCCACCCGGCGACATTTATCTCGAAATCCTAGTTTAAAGTCCCGAATAGCCGAAGCCTTGGAGGATGGCTTCGAGGCTGGGGTTGATTTAGCTCTTCGAGAGACAGGTTTGCCTTTGCGAACTTTTCCCGATATTTGTCCTTACCAATTTGATGATATTATCACAGATGATTTTCTCTGTGATACTAGCCAAGATGGGGAATAAATTATCATTAAATTACCCATTATTTACCCATTCTGTGGGATAATAAGATAACCAAGACCATAGCGATCGCATTTGTATTCATGTCCTCAAATCAATCTCCTCTCAATCTACCATTTAAGCGTCTGCGTCAGTTGCGGAAAGGCTTACTTAACTTACATAAAAACCTCTTAGAGTCCGAACGCATTACTTATGAGAAGTGTTACGGACGCATCCCCTCTAAAGGAGAATTTTTCCGGCTAGTAATTGGAGATGATTGGTTTAGCTGGCTGCGACCATTTTCCCAATTTATTGTCAAAATTGACGAAACCCTAGAGGAAAAAGAACCCGTCACCTTAGACCAAGTTAACGAACTCCTAGAAGAAGCCAAATTTCTACTGCGAGTAGATGAACAGGGAACCGAACGAGAAAAGCGTTATTATCAAGCAATTCAGCGGGACCCAAATATTGCCTTCATTCATGCAGAAGTGTCCAACATATTCAAATAACACTTACCCATAAAATAACCTAGGGTTGGGTTCATAATATCAGCTTGCTACTACCAAGTATAAGACTGATTAACCCACCCTTATTGATGGGAAAAATGACTTGATTAAACATTAATCAATCACCCTAAAATTAAGATATGCTATAATGGGGGATAAACTGTCTTCTACTGGTTCAGACCTATGGTTTCCATCGACCTTTATAAAAACCTACCCACCAGTGATGAACTTCCCGACTCTGATGATACTCCTGTGGATAACGAAGACCAAAATTTTCTCCCCAATTACCTATTATTTCTTCTAGCAATTATCTGGAAAGACCGCAATGATTGGTATTTCGGTGTAGATATGGGAATTTATCACACCAGCGGGGAGAACCCCAGAGTCCCGGTAATTCCCGATGGTTTTCTGACGGTGGGAGTGAACCGCCGCCGACCTGGTAATAAATCTCGGAAAAGTTATGTGGTCTGGGAAGAGGGGGGAATGGTTCCCCAGTTAGTGTTAGAAGTGGTTTCCTGGACTCCGGGAAATGAGTATGAGTCCAAAATGGCGATTTATGAAAAGTTGAGGGTATTGTATTACGTTATTTATAACCCAGAATATTACCAACGCGATCGCCATCAACCCTTCGAGATTTATCGACAAATAGATGGTAAGTACCAATTACAAACCGGGGAACCCTACTGGCTACCAGAAATCGGTTTAGGAATCGGTAGAACTCAAGCTACAGTAGGTGGTATTGACCGAGAAATCCTGTCTTGGTTTGACCAATACGGGAGACGTTATTTGAGTTCCGAAGAGTTAGCACAGCAGGCTCAATTGGAAGCACAGCAGGCTCAATTGGAAGCACAGCAGGCTCAATTGGAAGTACAGCAGGCTCAATTGGAAGCACAGCAGGCTCAATTGGAAGCACAGCAGGCTCAATTGGAAGCACAAAAAGAACGTCAAGCACGTTTAGCAGCTATTGCTCAATTAGACAATATCGGATTAACAGTAGAGCAAATTTCTGTAGCATTGGGGTTATCTGTAGAGGTGGTACGTCAGCAGCTAGAGGAATTATAGATTCTAGCGATATAACTGCTATAATGGGGGATAAACTGTCTTCTACTGGTTTAGACCTATGGTTTCTACTGACCTTTATAAAAACCTACCCACCAGTGATGAACTTCCCGACTCTGATGATACTCCTGTGGATAACGAAGACCAAAATTTTCTCCCCAATTACCTATTATTTCTTCTAGCAATTATCTGGAAAGACCGCAATGATTGGTATTTCGGTGTAGATATGGGAATTTATCACACCAGCGGGGAAAACCCCAGAGTCCCGGTAATTCCTGATGGTTTTCTGACGGTGGGAGTGAACCGCCGCCGACCGGGTAATAAATCTCGGAAAAGTTATGTGGTCTGGGAAGAGGGGGGAATGGTTCCCCAGTTAGTGTTAGAAGTGGTTTCCTGGACTCCGGGAAATGAGTATGAGTCCAAAATGGCGATTTATGAAAAGTTGGGGGTATTGTATTACGTTATTTATAACCCAGAATATTACCAACGCGATCGCCATCAACCCTTCGAGATTTATCGACAAATAGATGGTAAGTACCAATTACAAAGCGGGGAACCCTACTGGCTACCAGAAATCGGTTTAGGAATCGGTAGAACTCAAGCTACAGTAGGTGGTATTGACCGAGAAATCCTGTCTTGGTTTGACCAATACGGGAGACGTTATTTGAGTTCCGAAGAGTTAGCACAGCAGGCTCAATTGGAAGCACAGCAGGCTCAATTGGAAGCACAGCAGGCTCAATTAGAAGCACAAAAAGAACGTCAAGCACGTTTAGCAGCTATTGCTCAATTAGACAATATCGGATTAACAGTACAGCAAATTTCTGTAGCATTGGGGTTATCTATCAATGAGGTGCGTCAGCAGCTAGAAGAATCATAGATGGTAGGATAATAACTGCTATAATGGGGGATAAACTGTCTTCTACTGGTTCAGACCTATGGTTTCCATCGACCTTTATAAAAACCTACCCACCAGTGATGAACTTCCCGACTCTGATGATACTCCTGTGGATAACGAAGACCAAAATTTTCTCCCCAATTACCTATTATTTCTTCTAGCAATTATCTGGAAAGACCGCAATGATTGGTATTTCGGTGTAGATATGGGAATTTATCACACCAGCGGGGAAAACCCCAGAGTCCCGGTAATTCCTGATGGTTTTCTGACGGTGGGAGTGAACCGCCGCCGACCGGGTAATAAATCTCGGAAAAGTTATGTGGTCTGGGAAGAGGGGGGAATGGTTCCCCAGTTAGTGTTAGAAGTGGTTTCCTGGACTCCGGGAAATGAGTATGAGTCCAAAATGGCGATTTATGAAAAGTTGGGGGTATTGTATTACGTTATTTATAACCCAGAATATTACCAACGCGATCGCCATCAACCCTTCGAGATTTATCGACAAATAGATGGTAAGTACCAATTACAAAGCGGGGAACCCTACTGGCTACCAGAAATCGGTTTAGGAATCGGTAGAACTCAAGCTACAGTAGGTGGTATTGACCGAGAAATCCTGTCTTGGTTTGACCAATACGGGAGACGTTATTTGAGCGCCGAAGAGTTAGCACAGCAGGCTCAATTGGAAGCACAGCAGGCTCAATTGGAAGCACAGCAGGCTCAATTGGAAGCACAGCAGGCTCAATTGGAAGCACAAAAAGAACGTCAAGCACGTTTAGCAGCTATTGCTCAATTAGACAATATCGGATTAACAGCAGAGCAAATTTCTGTAGCATTGGGGTTATCTATCAATGAGGTGCGTCAGCAGCTAGAAGAATCATAGATGGTAGGATAATAACTGCTATAATGGGGGAGAAACTGTCTTCTACTGGTTTAGACCTATGGTTTCTACTGACCTTTATAAAAACCTACCCACCAGTGATGAACTTCCCGACTCTGATGATACTCCTGTGGATAACGAAGACCAAAATTTTCTCCCCAATTACCTATTATTTCTTCTAGCAATTATCTGGAAAGACCGCAATGATTGGTATTTCGGTGTAGATATGGGAATTTATCACACCAGCGGGGAAAACCCCAGAGTCCCGGTAATTCCTGATGGTTTTCTGACGGTGGGAGTGAACCGCCGCCGACCGGGTAATAAATCTCGGAAAAGTTATGTGGTCTGGGAAGAGGGGGGAATGGTTCCCCAGTTAGTGTTAGAAGTGGTTTCCTGGACTCCGGGAAATGAGTATGAGTCCAAAATGGCGATTTATGAAAAGTTGGGGGTATTGTATTACGTTATTTATAACCCAGAATATTACCAACGCGATCGCCATCAACCCTTCGAGATTTATCGACAAATAGATGGTAAGTACCAATTACAAAGCGGGGAACCCTACTGGCTACCAGAAATCGGTTTAGGAATCGGTAGAACTCAAGCTACAGTAGGTGGTATTGACCGAGAAATCCTGTCTTGGTTTGACCAATACGGGAGACGTTATTTGAGTTCCGAAGAGTTAGCACAGCAGGCTCAATTGGAAGCACAGCAGGCTCAATTGGAAGTACAGCAGGCTCAATTGGAAGCACAGCAGGCTCAATTGGAAGCACAGCAGGCTCAATTGGAAGCACAGCAGGCTCAATTGGAAGCACAGCAGGCTCAATTGGAAGCACAACAGGCTCAATTGGAAGCACAAAAAGAACGTCAAGCACGTTTAGCAGCTATTGCTCAATTAGACAATATCGGATTAACAGTACAGCAAATTTCTGTAGCATTGGGGTTATCTGTAGAGGTGGTACGTCAGCAGCTAGAGGAATTATAGATTCTAGCGATATAACTGCTATAATGGGGGAGAAACTGTCTTCTACTGGTTTAGACCTATGGTTTCTACTGACCTTTATAAAAACCTACCCACCAGTGATGAACTTCCCGACTCTGATGATACTCCTGTGGATAACGAAGACCAAAATTTTCTCCCCAATTACCTATTATTTCTTCTAGCAATTATCTGGAAAGACCGCAATGATTGGTATTTCGGTGTAGATATGGGAATTTATCACACCAGCGGGGAAAACCCCAGAGTCCCGGTAATTCCTGATGGTTTTCTGACGGTGGGAGTGAACCGCCGCCGACCGGGTAATAAATCTCGGAAAAGTTATGTGGTCTGGGAAGAGGGGGGAATGGTTCCCCAGTTAGTGTTAGAAGTGGTTTCCTGGACTCCGGGAAATGAGTATGAGTCCAAAATGGCGATTTATGAAAAGTTGGGGGTATTGTATTACGTTATTTATAACCCAGAATATTACCAACGCGATCGCCATCAACCCTTCGAGATTTATCGACAAATAGATGGTAAGTACCAATTACAAAGCGGGGAACCCTACTGGCTACCAGAAATCGGTTTAGGAATCGGTAGAACTCAAGCTACAGTAGGTGGTATTGACCGAGAAATCCTGTCTTGGTTTGACCAATACGGGAGACGTTATTTGAGCGCCGAAGAGTTAGCACAGCAGGCTCAATTGGAAGCACAGCAGGCTCAATTGGAAGCACAGCAGGCTCAATTGGAAGCACAGCAGGCTCAATTGGAAGCACAACAGGCTCAATTGGAAGCACAAAAAGAACGTCAAGCACGTTTAGCAGCTATTGCTCAATTAGACAATATCGGATTAACAGTACAGCAAATTTCTGTAGCATTGGGGTTATCTGTAGAGGTGGTACGTCAGCAGCTAGAGGAATTATAGATTCTAGCGATATAACTGCTATAATGGGGGATAAACTGTCTTCTACTGGTTTAGACCTATGGTTTCTACTGACCTTTATAAAAACCTACCCACCAGTGATGAACTTCCCGACTCTGATGATACTCCTGTGGATAACGAAGACCAAAATTTTCTCCCCAATTACCTATTATTTCTTCTAGCAATTATCTGGAAAGACCGCAATGATTGGTATTTCGGTGTAGATATGGGAATTTATCACACCAGCGGGGAAAACCCCAGAGTCCCGGTAATTCCTGATGGTTTTCTGACGGTGGGAGTGAACCGCCGCCGACCGGGTAATAAATCTCGGAAAAGTTATGTGGTCTGGGAAGAGGGGGGAATGGTTCCCCAGTTAGTGTTAGAAGTGGTTTCCTGGACTCCGGGAAATGAGTATGAGTCCAAAATGGCGATTTATGAAAAGTTGGGGGTATTGTATTACGTTATTTATAACCCAGAATATTACCAACGCGATCGCCATCAACCCTTCGAGATTTATCGACAAATAGATGGTAAGTACCAATTACAAAGCGGGGAACCCTACTGGCTACCAGAAATCGGTTTAGGAATCGGTAGAACTCAAGCTACAGTAGGTGGTATTGACCGAGAAATCCTGTCTTGGTTTGACCAATACGGGAGACGTTATTTGAGCGCCGAAGAGTTAGCACAGCAGGCTCAATTGGAAGCACAAAAAGAACGTCAGGCGCGTTTAGCAGCTATTGCTCAATTAGACAATATGGGATTGACAGTAGAGCAAATTTCTGTAGCATTGGGGTTATCTATCAATGAGGTGCGTCAGCAGCTTGAGGAATCATAGATTTTAGAAAGTCGGTTTACATTAACTCTCAATTAATGAGGATGTGCCATTTTACTAGGAACCACAACTTGGTCAAATTCTTCCGCCGAAATATAGCCTAATTCGACACAAATCTGCTTTAAGGTCGCATCCTTCTCCAAAGCCAAATGAGCGACTTCTGCGGCTCGGTCATAGCCAATTTTAGGACTTAAAGCAGTTACCAACATTAAAGATTGTTCTAAATAGCTGTTAATTTTACGGTGATTTACCTGTAAACCAACCAACAGAAAATCTGTGAAGTTATTACAACTATCCGCCAAAATATTAACCGATTGTAGCAGGTTAAAAATCATCATTGGCTTAAACACATTTAACTCAAAATGACCCTGGGAACCCGCCATACTAATAGCGGTATCATACCCCATTACCTGAACCGCTACCATAGTCATAGCCTCGCATTGGGTGGGGTTTACTTTTCCCGGCATAATTGAAGAACCCGGTTCATTTTCGGGTAAAATTAATTCGCCTAAACCACAGCGGGGGCCACTCCCTAAAAATCTAATATCATTGGCAATTTTCATCAAAGAACAGGCTAAAGTTTTTAACGCACCACTCGCCATAACTATGGCATCATGAGCCGCCATAGCCGCAAATTTATTGGGTGCTGAAACAAAGGGTAAACAGGTCATTTCGGCAATGTGTTCCGCCACCCTTTCCGCAAACCCAGGCGGCGCATTTAATCCGGTTCCTACAGCGGTTCCACCAATAGCTAATTCATACAAATCAGGTAAAACCATCTCAATGCGTTTTAGGTCGGCATCTAGTTGTGCCACATAGCCGGAAAACTCCTGTCCTAAAGTCAGGGGAACAGCATCTTGTAAATGGGTGCGACCAATTTTGACAATATCGTTAAATTCTGCGGATTTCTGAGCCAGAGCATCTCGCATTTTTCGGACTTTAGGAATTAGGCGCTGATGAAACGCCAAAGCTGCTGCGATGTGCATAGCCGTCGGAAATGTATCGTTAGACGACTGAGACATATTAACATGGTCATTGGGATGAATAGGGTTTTTGCTGCCCATTTTTCCGCCCACAGAAGCGATCGCCCAATTAGCAATCACCTCATTTACATTCATATTACATTGAGTACCGCTTCCAGTCATCCACACCCGCAGGGGGAAATGTTCCGATAACTTACCCTCAATTACCTGTTGCGCCGCCTGTATAATCAATTCTGACAGATCTGGGGGCAGTTTTCCCAACTCTTGATTAGTCAACGCCGCCGCCTTTTTGAGAATACCAAAAGCCGCGATCACCTCTGGGGGGATTAAATCAGTACCAATAGAAAAATAATGAAGCGATCGCTGAGTTTGCGCTCCCCAATAGCGATCGTTGGGGACTTGAATTTCCCCCATGCTATCGCGTTCAACTCGCATATTAGCATCCATGTCCTGATTCATCGCCTAAGTTCCCCGTCCATTATCTATTAAAACTGCTTTAGCGCCCGTTGCATAGACCGCGCATCATCCCTGCGTCGGATTGTCTCTCGCTTGTCGTGCAACTTCTTACCTCGCGCCAGTCCAATCATCACCTTAACCCGTCCCCGTTTCAGATACATTCTCAGAGGAACCAGGGTCAGGCCCTTTTGTTCTACCTGTCCAATCAGCTTATTAATTTCCTGGCGATGTAGCAACAACTTTCGGGTACGGCGCGGATCATGATTAAAGAAATTACTCGTATTCTCATAAGGGGAGATATGAACATTAATCAGCCACACCTCTCCATCCCGCACCAACGCATAACCATCCTGCAAATTAGAACGACCCGCCCGGATCGACTTAACCTCCGTGCCTTTCAGTTCAATTCCGGCTTCGTAGGTATCTAGGATCTCGTACAGATAGCGAGCTTTACGGTTATCGGTGAGGATTTTGTATCCGTTACTGTCTTTACTCATAACTTCTCATTATACCATGAACCAGGGTTAATTGAACAACCTTGTTGTTACCATCATTTTAATGGGACAATAGAAGTTTGAGTTTAGTATACATAGCGAGTTTTTAGCATCCAATGAAGGGAACGATTTGGGAACTGGATTTTTACAGTCGTCCGCTGCGGGACGAAGACGGAAAAAAAGTATGGGAGGTGATTATCTGTGAAACCCCCCTGGATGTGCGATCGCGCCCTGAGTCTCTATTCCGCTATACACAATTTTGTCCCAGTACCCAGGTTAACTCTATCTGGTTGCAGGGAGCTATTGAAGAAGCGATCGCTCAAGCACCATTACCACCATCCAAAATTCGTTTTTTCCGCCGTCCCATGGCGAATATGATCTCTAAAGCTGCTGAAGGGTTAGATATCCCCGCATCAGCTAGTCGTCGCACCTATACACTGTTTCAGTGGCTACAAGAACGCATCGACAAAGTTTATCCCACCTATCCTAACTATCAGGAAGGAACTAACCCCTCAGTGCAGTTTGTCTCCGGTGAACCTCAGCCCCTACCAGATGCACTTCAGGGGGAACAGTGGGCGATCGTTTCTTTAGAAGCCGCCGCCTTTCAAGATATGCCTGAATGGGATATCGGCTTTGGCGAAGCCTTCAGTTTACCCATGATGGGGCTATCTCCCGAAACACTCGTTCCCGGTCTGATTATTTTCTCTACCCGCGCCATACCCCTAGCCGCCTGGATGTCTGGGTTAGAGTTAGCTTTTCTGCGACTCCTGGAAACTCCCCGCCCTAGCCTGATTTTGGAAACCGGGGAAAATGAGAGTTGGATTTTGGCTAACCTCACCGACTCTAAAACCCAGACCGAAGCCCGGAATTTTGAACAAGCCAAGCTCTCCGCTAAAAATGTGCATTTTTTGGCTATTCAGTCTGACCCTAATTCCGAATCCTTTGCTGGCTTCTGGATGCTTCAGCAGTTAGACTTCTAATCTCATTACCCCGGAGGGGGATGATAATCTTATCGATTATCCCCCCTCCCCTCCCACTCACCCCGAAAACATCCCAACCTCTATACATACAATCTGATTTTTGTCAAGATGCCCATTTTAGGCGATCGCTTTTTCTCCGGGGGTGGGTTTTTCCCCTGGCTGATTTAGCACCCGCCCCTACAGGTGCATCGCTATTTTGAAATTTTAGCCACCAAATATTTTAAACCCCGTAAAAATAGGCGTTTCCGCCTCTTTTTTTGCATATAGACACAATCACCCCTTGGGAGCCATTTCCTACACCATACCAAAACCCCCATCATCTCCTCAATCTTTTGATAGAAGTTATCAATAAAAACTTATGAATTCTTAACATTCTTTGGAAAATCAAAACTATTCGCAGCCATACATTAGCTAAACTTAACTAATTTGCCAAGGCTGGGCCAAGGCTGTCAACTAATTGAGAATCATTAGCTTGAAAAATTAACTTTCATGATATAAACATCTTAAAGAGAGTCATTTGCAATTGGTTCCCAGAGCCATACCCAGAGCCCTATCCATGATTTAAAGGGTTCAGATGCTTACTGGAAAAGGTTTCTAAGTAATTAGACAACCCCAATCTGTAGAAAAACTCTCAATTAATGGTGTAGTGACCCAAGAACTACAGCCATTAACCCATTTTCAGATGTTTTTGCGTTGGTGTGAGATTAGAAATGACAAACAAAATTCTTTGGAAGACCCTCAAGCACAGTCCCAGCTTGGTGGGTGCAGCCCTGCTTCTAAGTGCAGGTTCCGCCTTAGCCACAGAAAAAATAGCCACTAAATTTGATATTACATCTCAAGTAGCTCCCGTAACTACTGAAGACATAGAAGACTCTATCAGCCCAGAGTCTAATCTGGCGATCGCCCATCAATCCGAGCCTCCAAGCCAACCCGTAGAATTAGCTCAAACACAGCCAGAAACCGATCCAGAAATCACCATCTTAGGTATCGAGCAAATCAACCAATACAGTGGCTTAGAAGACTCCATGGAACAGGTAACTTCTGTTTCCCAGTTGTCAGACGTGCAACCCACAGACTGGGCATTCCAAGCCCTACAGTCCTTAGTTGAGCGCTATGGCTGTATCGCAGGTTATCCCGACGGAACCTTTAGGGGAAACCGAGCCATGACTCGTTTTGAGTTTGCTGCTGGTTTAAATGCCTGTTTAGAGCGAGTTAATGAACTAATTGCCGCTTCTGTAGCTAATCTCGTAACTCGTGAAGACCTAGCAGTTATCCAACGACTACAGGAAGAATTTGCAGCAGAACTAGCCACTTTAAGGGGTCGCGTATATGCCCTAGAAGCCAGAACCGCCGAATTAGAAGCTAACCAATTCTCAACCACCACCAAACTGAGTGGGGAAGTAGTATTTTGGGCAGGAGATAGCTTTGGCGATCGCTCTCGTCATAATGTAGCAGGGGGACCCTTTGGCCGAGCCAGTGATGACCCCACCCAAACCTATCTCGGCTACCGCAGCCGTCTCAACTTTGATAGCAGCTTTAGCGGTCGAGACAGGCTGAGAATTCGCTTAGAAGCCGTAGACATTCCCAACCTGAGAAGTTTTGGTCTCAATAATACATTAATGGCTCGCACTTCCATTGACGGCAGGAGCAATGGTTTCCGACTAGATGATCTAAACTACCGTTTCCCCGCTTTTGATGGTAAAGCCCGCTTCTGGGTAGGCGCTAATGCTCTGGGAATAGACAATATTCTTGATGTACTCTCACCCCTTGAAAGTGCCTCCGCCGGATCAATTTCTCGGTTTGGACGACGGAACCCCGCCGTATTTCGAGGACCCGGTGGTGCAGGTGCTGGCGCTAACTTCACCTTTGGTAGTCAACCTCGCTTTAAACTTAATCTAGCTTATTTAGCCGGTAATGCTTCTGATGCTACCCAAAGCAATGGCTTATTTAATGGTAGCAATAGCGCTGGCGCTCAGTTAGTTTATGAACCCAATCGAAACCTCGCTTTTGCCGTCGAGTACGCCCGCAAGTATTTTAGCACTGAAGACGTGAATATTGCTGGCGGCACAGGAAGCTGGATTTCTGAGCGTCCCTTTGGAAACAATGCCACCAGCAGCGATAACTTAGGTTTACAATTTAACTGGCGCGTCCTTGACAAATTCCAGTTAGGTGGCTGGTTTGGTGCTACCTGGGCTCATCAACAAAGAAATGGCAGTGATAGTGCGACAATTCTTAACTGGGCTGTCACTATGGGCTTCCCCGATGCCTTCAGCGAAGGAGATTTGGGTGGTATTATTATCGGAATGCCCCCCAAAGTTACGAACCACGACCGGGGAGCTTTGGAAGACCGCGATACTTCCTTCCATATTGAAGCCTTCTATCGCTATGCCTTCAATGACTACATTTCCATCACTCCCGGCTTCTTTGTCGTCACTAACCCTGATCACAATAGCCACAATGCTAATATTTTCGTAGGGACTCTCAGAACCACTTTCCGTTTCTAGCAGTTTCTCGCTCATTTTCTTAGCCTGGGGGGACGGACTATTCTTGAATTTATCCTCACCCCCTAGGGCCTAGGGCGTTGACAAATCTATGGCGATCGCCTATTATTATTTCCATGGCTTTCTGTCGCTATACACTTGACTAATTATTCAACATTGCTCACCATAGTAAATGGCTCTAACCATCGTCTAATAACGGATAGAGCCATTTAGGGTAGATTTTTGACTAAATCACAAAATGGGTCGGGGGTTAATCCTAAATTGTCATAGGAAAGCCACCGACCACAATCATCATCGCCTGGGGTTATTTAGCGATCGCATTCATAGGAGAATCAGCCACCTCCGGCGATTCAGAATCCGGTTCTAAGGTAGCCATATCTGGTCCGATTGCAGTCCACCATAAAGCGATCGCCGGAATCACACCAAATAATACGCTTAATAGAGTCGGTAGTAGAAACTTAGGATCTAAAGCCACCACCGTAATTACCGCCCCAAAGCCAAAGTTAGTCAAATACACCAGTAAAGGTAGAGTCAACACAGATCGAGATAAAACAATCGGCTTACCTCTCCATAAAACCGCCGCCACCGTCATAAACACCAAACCCGTCCCCATCCATCCCGTAAGATTACGATAAGGCATTCCAAAAAATTCCCCTACATCTTGAAATTGCCAAAACGGAAAAGGTGCTTGACTCATAGCCGGGTCTAGGACTAAATCCCAAGCCGTTAATAAAATCGCCGCCACCGCTAAAGCTGCTACATGACGCACCCAACTTGAACCCAGCCTCACCTTCAAGCCACCCCTCGCTAGTAGGTAGCAGGTTAAACCCATATAAAACCAGGATAGGGGAATCGTAAACGGAACTAGATCCGCGATTTTATAGCCTAAACCGTTTAGATATTGGTAATGACCGAAAGGAAAACCTGTGCTAGTCCCCAGCAGTTCACTACTCAGGGATAGGACAATAGATGGCACCATAAATCCTAGCGTCGTAGCCAGCCCTAGGGTGCGATAGGCGTATAAACTAACTGCGATCGCTCCAAACACAATATAAGCTACTCCTCCCCCTGCCATACTCAGTTGAAAGAAACTTTGTCCTATGGGGGGTAGGTTAATAATTAGTTCTGGATTAGGTAGAACTATTAGCAGTCCCGCTAGACCAAACAGGGTGGACAGGATATGGATGGTCAGAAAAAATCGCTCTTGCATCAGAAGTTGCTTCATGGGACTCCTCAAACAGATATGAAACGCAGACCGCGTTTCCGAAAACTTTATAAATCTTTATACAACAATAGACTTATTTGCTGTTAAACGCGACCCCCCCCTGTCCCCTCCCTGTCACGCCCCATATCCCTGGCCCCTAACCCTAAGCTAATATCCTCCAGATCTGCCATATTGACAGACAGCACATTGACAACTATTCTTATTAAAGTCCAGACTAATTTATAATAACTTTGAATTAGCTGGTGGGACTCAAGCCAGAATGGTAGCCCATTTTTAGGAAAGTCCCAGGTTTGGTGCTGCTCATAACAGACTATCAACCAACCATCAATATCCATATAACACCCTGGCTGTGCCAGAACAAATCAATTCCTAGAGCCGATCATATCTCAGCAATTGAGAAATATTATGAATATCAGCTCACCTTGACACTTGGGAAAAAAATTACATGAAACGAAGAAAAGTTATCTCTTTAATTGGGTTAGCAATAGCCACCAGTGCCATCTCGATCGCTTGTGGTCAACAACAAACAACCATCGATCCAACCGCCACCAATGGTACAACAGGTGCAACCTTAGTCGTTTATTCTGGTCGTGCAGAAGACCTAATTGGTCCAATGTTTCAGCGATTTCAAGCCGAAACTGGCATTCAAGTCAATGTCCGTTATGGGGATACAGCCGAATTAGCCGCCACCATCTTAGAAGAAGGTCAAAATTCCCCAGCCGATATTTATTTTGCTCAAGATGCAGGAGCTTTAGGCGCTCTACAAAGAGAAGGGCGCACCCGTCCCATTCCAGAAACCTTACTCAATCAAGTAGACCCTAGGTTCCGCTCTCGCGAAGGACAATGGATTGGTATTACCGGACGCGCTCGCGTATTTAACTACAATACAGATCTACTCAGCAGCGATCAAGTTCCTAACTCAATTTGGGAAATTACACAACCCGAATGGTCAGGACGCATTGGCTGGGCTCCAACTAACGGCTCCTTTCAATCCTTTGTTACCGCCCTACGAAAGCATGAAGGCGAAGAACGCGCTAGAGAATGGGTAGAAGCCATGCAAGCCAATAACCCCCAGGTCTATCGCAATAATACAACCCTTGTCGAAGCCTTGGGGCGCGGTGAAGTAGACCTGGGATTGACAAATAACTATTACTTGTTCCGCTTTAAAGCCGAAGATCCCAATTTCCCCGTATCCTATCACTATCCCACCGGCGATGTAGGTTCTATGATCAATATAGCCGGAGTCGCTATTATCGATAGCACAGACCAACCCGAAGCAGCATACGCCTTTATCGAGTTTATGCTTAGTCCAGAAGCACAACAACACTTCGCCCAAGGGAATAGTGAATATCCCTTAATTGATGGCATTCAACCACCAGACGGACAGATTCCTATTGCTCAGATTAATCCCCCAGATATCGATCTCAGTGACTTAGAAGACTTAGAAGGAACACTAGAGTTGCTGCGTTCAGCAGGGGTTTTATAACCAAAGAATCCCATCCCATTGATCAGGAAGCACTAGACCCCTTCCTGATTTCTTCGCCTACTTTCCCATATAATATCCTCACTAATTTTTTCATTAAATGACTATTAACCTAAAGCAAACATTATCCTCAACTAGCTACTTATCCACCAGGCGATCGCATCCTCCTATTTTTTTAGTCATCATGGCTGCCATAGTCGCTTTAGGCATGGCATTACCCCTCGTTTACCTAGTAATTAGGGCAATGGGCATTGGATTAGCCCCCTTCATCGCCCTTATATCCCGACCCCGCACCATTCAGGTATTTTTTAACAGCATAGGTATGGCCTTCTTTGTCACACTCCTATCTGCCTTGATTGCCATTCCCCTAGCATTTCTAATAGTACGCACCAATTTACCAGGGCGGCGTTTTTGGTCAGTAGTCACCACCTTACCCCTAGCTATCCCCACCTATGTAGGCAGTTTTGCCCTATTAGCCTTCGCCGGACCCCGTGGTAGTATGATCCAAATTCTCCTCGAACCCTTCGGAGTCCAACGCTTACCCTCTATTTATGGCTGGGCTGGAGTAATTATCGCCACCACACTATTTTCCTACCCTTACATATTGC
Organism: Limnospira platensis NIES-39; assembly: GCF_026000695.1. GTDB lineage: Bacteria > Cyanobacteriota > Cyanobacteriia > Cyanobacteriales > Microcoleaceae > Limnospira > Limnospira platensis. The sequence goes on along the minus strand of NZ_AP026945.1, from coordinate 1,013,878 downwards.
TCACAGTGCGATCGAGTTTACAAGGCATGGACCCAGCCATGGAAGAAGTCTCACGGGTTCTCGGATATACTCCCTATCAAACCTTCTGGCGAGTCACCTTACCACAACTGCGCCCGGCGATCGCCGCCGGGTCTCTACTCGTCTCACTCTATGCCCTCCAAGACTTTGGAACTCCCGCACTCATGCGCTTTGAGTCCTTTACCTACGTCATTTTTTTACAATATCGCACCAGTTTTGACCGTAGTATGGCCGCCGCCTTATCCCTAGTATTAATCGCCTTAGTCGGGTTGATTTTATTGCTAGAATATCGAGCGCGATCGCGAGCCGCCTATTATAGTAGAGGTTCAGCTAGTCAACATCAACAACCCCTGATTCCCCTAGGTCGCTGGACTTGGTTAGCCCTCGGTTTTTGTATCCTCATCACACTATTTTCCCTAGTAATGCCCCTCGGAGTTTTATTCTTCTGGTTAGGGCGTGGTCTGCGAGTAGGTCAAAACCCCATAGAATTAATCACCATGATGTTACCTGCCGCCTACAACTCCATCTATAGCTCAGGTCTAGCAGCCATCATTTCTACCCTGTTTGCACTCCCCATCGCCATTCTCGCCGTCCGCTTTCCTAGCCGCCTCACAGCCACCTTAGAGCGCACATCCTACATCGGTTTTGGAATGCCGGGAATTGTCGTATCACTCTCCCTCGTCTTCTTTGGAGCCAATTATGTACCCTGGCTTTATCAACAACTTCCCATGTTGATCTTTGCTTATCTAGTCTTATTCATTCCTCAAGCCGTCGGAACATTGCGCGGCTCACTACTTCAAGTATCCCCAAGCCTAGAAGAATCTGCCCGTATTTTGGGACGCACACCCTGGCAAACTCTACGTCAAGTCACCTTACCACTCGTTCGTCCTGGCGTGATCAGTGGCGCTATGTTAATCTTCCTAACCTCCATTAAAGAATTACCAGCCACTCTCTTACTCTCTCCCATCGGTTTTCGTACTTTAGCCACTCAAATTTGGCAAGCCACAGCAGAAAGTGTAGCCTTTACCCAAGCCTCAGTCGCCGCACTCATGATGTTGTTCGTGTCCACCTTAGCTACACTCATTATTCTTTCCCAAGAACGCCGCATCAAAAATGCACAGCCTAGCCTTACCCAGTTAGAAGACTAGGAGCCACTCATCTCTGATGTTTCTCTTATGTTAACTTTTGTAAAGAAAAGTTAAGAAATGTTAAAAAAATTCCTCTCACTGGGGGGGTTGCTTTACGGCGTTCACTCGTGCTATTATTATATATAATGGGAATATTGACAATTTTATTTTTTGTTAATAGATTACAATTATATTTTGGTATATAAAAATACTATCATTAGTTGCCACCCCCTGTCAACCCTCTGAGGAATTAAGCCTAGCAGGGAACAGGGCAATTAATTATTAATTATCCCGGCCCCCCTCAACCAATTTCACCTTAAAGCCTAACCCTGACCGGACTACGATTTTCCGTCAGCGACAACTCAGATTTAACAATCATTGAAGTTCCAGTCATTTCTGGAGGTTGCGGTAACTCCAGTATTTCCAAAATAGTCGGAGCTATATCCGCCAAACAGCCATCACTTCTCAAAGGTACATCAGTACCATGGCCGGGAATTTTCCGCCCCTCCCCTTCAACCAGAATAAAAGGCACCGGGTTAGTAGTGTGAGCAGTCCAGGGATTACCCTGTTCATCCGACATATATTCAGCATTACCATGATCAGCAATAATAATCGCTGTTCCCCCAGCTTTAGAAATACCTGCCAACAATTCCCCCAAACAGCGATCGACCGTTTCGATCGCCTTAACCGCCGCATCCATCATCCCCGTGTGACCCACCATATCAGGGTTAGCATAATTGATCACAATCAGAGAATAAATCCCCTTATCGATACCCTCAAGAGCAACTTCTGTCACTTCCTCCGCAGACATCTCCGGTTTTTGGTCATAGGTGGCGACCGCCGGACTAGGAATCAGTTCTCGATCTTCCCCCTCAAAAGGATGTTCCAAACCACCATTAAAGAAATAAGTCACATGGGCATATTTTTCGGTTTCCGCCGTCCGCAGTTGTTTCAACCCATGATCAGCAATTACTTGTCCTAAGATATTATCGAGTCCTTGGGGCTCAAAAGCTACATCCACCGGATAGTTGGGATCATACTGAGTAAAAGTCGCAAAACTCAGAGGCTCGATCAGTTCCCGTTCAAACTCATCAAAATCCTCCATCACAAAGGCTTGAGTAAGCTGTCGAGCGCGATCGGGTCGGAAATTAAAGAAAATCACCCCATCTCCGGGTTCTACAGCCCCTGGTGCTACTCTAATAGGGTTAATGAACTCATCTGTGATACCCTCTCCGTAGGATTCCCTCATGATCTCAGCTATAGTGCGATCGCTCTGTGGTCCATCGGTAGTCATGATCGAATAAGCCTTCCTTACCCGGTCCCATCGATTATCACGATCCATAGCATAGTAACGGCCGCTAATAGTCGCAATGTGCCCCACCCCTATTTCCTTAGTGTAGTCTTCAATTTGTTGAAGAACCTTAATTCCATCATTAGGGTTAGTATCACGGCCATCAGTAATCCCATGAATACAGACATTAGACAACCCCTTAGCCTTAGCCATATCCAGCAATCCCAGGATATGGTCTACATGGGAATGCACACCCCCATCGGAGCATAAACCCATTAAATGTAACTTACCCTCTCGCTGACGAACTTCCTCGCAAACTTTACTCAAAGCCCGATTATTCTGAATACTGCCATCCGAGACCGCATCAGAAATCCTCACCAACTCTTGAGGAACCACTCGTCCCGCACCTAAATTCAAGTGACCAACTTCTGAGTTGCCCATCTGACCCTCTGGTAAGCCGACAGCCTTACCAGAAGCCTGAATTAATGTTCGAGGATAAGCAGTCCAAAGGCTATCCATCACAGGGGTATTGCCAACAGCAATGGCATTTCCGTCCGTTTGTTCACGATAGCCCCAACCGTCTAATATGATTAGTACAACGGGAGATACAGACACTGATGCCATGCCAACTTACCTTTTCGCGACGAGTGAATTCCATCGACATGATATCATCCCTTTACCTAACTGTTAAATCTTTGCTAGGTGAAAAGGCAACAGCAAGCCAATTTAGGTGTAACCACATCGCCCTTTAAGTCCCAAAAACCCTCGTAAATTTGTTAACCTGGGGTTATTACCAACCAGCCCATAATTTTAAACAGATGGCAGCTAGAAATGATGATTGTGGTTCGTTTCAAGCTACCCTTGACATGAGAGCGTCAAATTTAGAGCATGATTTAATCTCAAATTAGGTTAATATTTTAGGGCAATATGGTATAATAAGCGAGAAGAGTGCGAGACGTTTAGGAGTCAAATAAGGCTGCAATGCCTGAAATAACCTCCTAGTGGGACTTGCACCCCTTGGTGGAATATAAGGGATTCGCACCCCTGACCATCCCATAACTGTTTATATGTCCCGACGCTTGGAGAAATCTAAGCAAGGCAGGGGACTCAAGGTCATAAACCAACTGAGAAATCAGGGCGTTGAGAGTAACGGCGATAGCCACCCCCAGTTTGAGGAATCACAACCCGTCAGATTGAAGCGGGGAACGGAAGGCGTGAGGGAAACCTATTCCCAATAATCCGACCACTGCCAACCATCCATGACTAAGGAAATCTGAATGTTCCGGCTTGAACCATCGTAATTATTAAGTAGCGAAATAGGTTGATACGCTGCGCTCAAAAGAGCAAGGGGAAAAGTAGGAGTTTTCATCCACTACCTACACAGACCTTTAAAATTACCCCGGTGGACAGGACAAGTCTAAAGATGGAATGCCCGTATAAACGGAACGTTTAAACCCCTCATAGGTTCTCAGCAGGATGTAACTGCACAGTAGTGAAAAGTGTAAGCGTATGCCTTTAAGGGGAAAGGATGTGACTGAAAGCTAATGCCTAACTGTAATGGTTAGGATATGCCCACTAGTCACGGTGTGGATATAGAGACTGCGACAAATAAGAGTGTTTATGACGAGAGCGAGTTTAAAGACTACGATGTTGTATTTAGCTCCAAAAGTTGAAGTCACAAAGCAGGGAGTTGTTGCCCTGTTCCCGATGTCAAAAGGGGTATCTACATCAGGAGCCGTATGAGGTGAAAGTCTCAAGTACGGTTTGGAATTGGAGTTGGGGAAGGTGACTTCCCTTTCGACCATAACGTTGAGGATAAACCTATTGCCAGATATGTCAAACCCAAGGAAGCGGCCTAAATCCTTGGAGTCCATGAAAGAACACTCCGCAGATGGGACGAAAATGGCTCAATCGAGACCATCAGAACCCCCGCTGGGCAACGACGATACAACGTTGAGTCATATTCTGATGCCATCACGCAGTGACAAACGCAAAGTCGTTATCTATGCCAGAGTTAGTAGCCGCGCCCAGCAGTCCGACCTCAACCGACAGGTGGCCGCACTGTCCAACCTCTACCCCGAAGCAGAAGTCGTCTCCGAAATCGGAGGCGGGCTCAACTTCAAGGGAAAGAAAATGCTGGCCTGACTGGGACAAGTCTTGTCAGGAGATGTCCGCATGGTTGTCGTTGCCCACCCAGACCGATTGGCCAGATTTGGATGGGACTTGTTTCGATGGCTCTGTGAGCAAAACAGGTGCTCACTCATGGTTCTCAACGAGACAAGTCTCAGTCGAGAACCAGAAATGGTTGAGGACATCCTCGCCATCCTCCACTGCTTCAGTTCCCGATTATACGGACGGAGTCAATATAAAACTCAGGTCAAAGAAGATCCGGATTTACCCCAGCCCAGAGCTAAATCAAGTCTGGCGTAAATGGCTGGCTGCTTGTCGGTATTGCTACAACCAAGCAATTGCATTATCCCGGAGTGGTAAACGACTAAGCAAACTGAAATTACGCAACAAAGTGATGCAGAGCGACTTACCCGAATGGGTCAAAGAAACACCCGGCCACATTCGGCAAAATGCCATCTTTGATGCCGATCAGGCTTTGACCGCCAGTCCTGATGCAAGGTTTAGAAGTTGTCGTGACAGCTCTCAAGGGATTAAGTTCAATAATACTAATTTCTCTTCAGGGAGTTGGTATCCAAGACTCACGAAAGGATTAACTTTCATGGTTTCCTAAGCTATCCCTAAAACTTGCGGGCAAGGGACTCAGTTGGTGTTTACCAAAGGTCGATGGTTGGCGATTTTCCCTGAACCAGTTGCCGTTACCCCAACTGAAGCGAATGGCGTAATTGCATTAGACCCAGGCGTCCGAACTTTTATGACCGGGTTTGATGGCTCTCGGTTTCTGGAATTGGGCTCCGGAGATATAGGACGCATTACTAGGTTATGTCAACATTTGGATGATTTGATGAGCCGAATCGCCAAGGAACTTAATCGTTCACGGCGACGCCGGATGAGGCAAGCGGCTCAACGAATGAGAACTAAAATCCGGAATTTAGTGGATGAGGCCCACAAGCAAATTGCTCATTACTTGACTAATGACTACAGCATAATTTTTCTGCCGACCTTCGAGACTTCCAACATGGTTGCCCAAGCCAAGCGGAAAATCAAATCCAAGACTGCCCGAGCCATGCTGACATGGGCGCATTATCGATTCAAACTAACCCTGAGACATCAAGCCGAGATAACTCGAACCACAGTTGTAGATGTGACGGAAGAATACACCAGCAAAACCTGTACTCACTGTGGTCATGTCCATTCCCAGCTAGGTGGCTCAAAAGTGTTCCGATGTCCTGAGTGTGGGTTCACTCTACCCAGGGACTGGAACGGTGCTTTTGGAATCTTTCTAAAAGCTTTGCGGGATACCGCCTCTGTTACCTTAACGGGTAATAGTGCTATCGTCGCATTGTCAGGCAATAGCCGGATAAATGTCGCGTAAATGTATCAGAATCCTAGTCAAGTGATAACCATCGTGGTTATAGGAGGGTCAAGCATCATGTTGGGAAGGATAATGGCGATCGCCAAAAATGTGTTTTGGGAAGTCATGCGCGCTAGGGTTCTCTATATTTTGGGTATCTTTGCGCTGTTGATGGTCGCAGCAGTTGAACTAATGCCCCAAGTCGCTGCTAGTTTAGAAGATAAAATTGTCTTAGATCTCGGTTTGGCTGCTATCAGCCTTCTTAGCTTAATTGTGGCAGTTTTTGTCAGTACCACTTTAATTAACCAGGAAATTGAAAAACGCACCGTTTATTTACTGCTTTCTAAGCCGGTTAGCCGCCCGGAATTGATTATTGGTAAACATTTGGGTTTGTGGGCGGTCTTAGCAGTTTTGGTCGTGGTAATGACAGCCATATATATGGGGGTTTTAAGTCTTAACCAAATTCCATACCCCGCACCAAGTATCGCCATTTCTAATCTGTTGATTTGGATTAAGTTTGGGCTAATTGGGGCGGCGGGCATTTTGTTAGGCGTGTTAACCAGTTCTCTGTTGGCTACACTCCTAACTTTTGCGGTTTATGTAATGGGAAGTCTCAGCCGAGACTTACTCGAATTGGGTCAAATTAGCGATAGTCAAACCATTGAAAATGTGATGACGGCAATGTATGTCATTTTACCGGATTTAGCCCGTCTGAATCTCAAAAATGATGCCGTTTATGCAGATATCCCTGATGTTCCTATTCTCGTGGCTAATGCTGGATATGGTATCATTTACACCGTCCTACTATTAGCCTTGGCGATCGCTATTTTTTCCCGCCGAGAATTATAAGCCATTAGTCATCATATCCCGCCCACACAGAGGCTAAATTTCCCCGACTGGGTGTGAACTGGTCAATGATTTGGTTAATCCGCTTTTCTAGCTGCTGTAAAGACAACTCCCGGCTCGCTGGTTTCACATCGGATATATTCCAATACTCCACCGTGTTCACCCAGGAAGGATATCGTTTAACCATTAACGGACGATATATTGATTCCTCAATGGCAATAATTTTATTGGCATTTTTAAAGTTAATTTGGGATACGGGTCTGATGGTTCGGACAGAATAATCTAAGGAAATACCCCGCTTCTCCAATTCCGAAATCACTTCTAAGGCGATCGCCCCCATTGAATAATTACTAGAATAATGGCTTTTATCTACTGGTAATAAAGCCGAATAAGCCCGCCAACTCAAGCCCCTGGTTTCCGCCAAATAATTAAACAAATACTCAGAAAATCGACTCAGATAGTCATTTCCTGTAGACAAAAATAAAATTGTTTTCATAAGCACCTTGATGTTGATTAAATGTGGGTTCAGACAGCAACCATGTATCTGGTAGGCGGAAGTTTAGGGGCTGGTTGGTAAATTAGCCCTGCCATGTTCTCAATAAATCTTACCCTAGATCCAGTGTAGCAACAACCAATATAACTTATTGGATAGATTTCGGCAATTTATTTGATGGACATCAACTTAGAACGTCCCCAGACAGCGGGTAATCAGAATAGTCTCAACCCATAGACTGAGTACCATAGTGATAAAACTTCTCAAAAGTGATAATATGAACCCAGTTGCCAGTTGTGATAATTGACTGAGAACCCGATCGCATTGTACCATAGACATAATCATTCAGTGTATTCTCAGTTACATAAAACTTTTCAGTTATACAATTGGTTCAGCATGAGGGCGGATATGATTAAGGCTGGGGTTCTGTGGTCACTATATTAAGTTTTTTGGAAAACTGAATCATTTTCTCCCAGATGGCAGGATAATAACAGAGATAGGGTTAGATCCACCAAGGTGAAACTTTGAGGACAGCCGGGTAATTCTCGGCTAATTCTCAGCGGTGAACTCCTATCAGGTAATAAGATTTACAAGCCAATCACCCTATGAATATTCAAACAGTTATCCTACGGGGTTCTTATTTAGATCAGCTAGTTCATGAATTGCGCGACTACTTCCCTGATGTCATTGTCCGCACTATTGGGAATGTCAATATCTTAGTCGAGGAGTCCTTTTCGGCGCGAATTTCCGCCAATTTGTCAACCACGATAATTTTAAACTATGCCGAATTTGACTATTGTGAAATTGATGTCATCACTGCTGGTGGAGATGTCGGTTTTTTAAATCTAGGTTATGGTGCGGGAAAAGCCAGGATCGACAGCTTTGTGGAGATGCTAGAATCAATCTGCAAGTCCCATAACTGGAAAATTGAACGAAAAATCGATCAGTAGCATCACTTTATTGTTAAAATTCGTAAAGGAACTGTTAAGGATAATGTAGGATGCGGGTTGCGATCGCTGGAGCTGGATTAGCTGGCATGGCCACGGCTGTTGATCTGGTTGATGCTGGACATGAAGTAGAACTATTTGAGTCCCGCCCCTTTGTGGGTGGTAAAGTAGGTAGTTGGGTAGACCCAGAAGGTAATCATGTCGAAATGGGTCTGCACGTCTTTTTTGGCTGCTACTACCAACTATTTGATTTAATGAAAAAGGTGGGAGCCTTTGAGAATCTGCGATTAAAAGACCATATTCACTGCTTTGTCAACCCCGGCGGCGTGATCGGAAGTTTAGATTTTCGCTTCTTTACTGGCGCACCCTTCAACGGACTAAAAGCCTTTTTCACCACTTCTCAGCTTTCCGTCCAGGATAAATTGCAAAATGCGATCGCCCTGGGAACTAGCCCCATTGTCCGGGGTTTGGTGGACTTTGAGGGAGCCATGAGAAACATTCGAGACCTAGATAAAGTCAGTTTTGCGGACTGGTTTCGCCGCCAGGGAGGGTCTGAAGGTAGCCTAAAACGGATGTGGAACCCCATCGCCTATGCTTTGGGTTTTATCGATACTGAAAATATCTCCGCGCGCTGTATGCTCACGATTTTCCAGTTTTTCGCAGCCAAAAGCGAAGCCTCCGTCTTGCGAATGTTGGAAGGGTCTCCGGCGGAATATCTCCATAAACCTATTGTTAACTATCTCCAACAACGGGGCGCTAAAATTCATCTGCGACGACGGGTCAGAGAAATTCAGTTTACAGAAATTGACGGTAAAACCCGTGTCACTGGCTTGGTGGTCGCCCAAGGGGAAGCCGAAGAAACCATTATTGCAGATGCTTATGTTTGCGCCTGTGATGTTCCTGGGGCTCAAAAAATGCTCCCAGAGGCTTGGCGAAAATGGCCGGAATTTGACAACATTTACAAGTTAGATACTGTTCCCGTAGCCACAGTGCAATTACGCTTTGATGGTTGGGTAACAGAACTCCAAGACTCACTCGCACGCCAACAGTTAGAAAAAGCCGTGGGTATAGATAACTTACTCTATACTGCTGATGCCGATTTCTCCTGTTTTGCTGATTTGGCTTTAACCAGTCCGGGAGATTATTACCGCTCAGGACAGGGTTCTCTGCTACAGTTGGTTTTAACTCCGGGCGACCCTTTTATTAAACAAAATAATGAGGCGATCGCCAATCATGTTCTCCAGCAAGTTCACCAACTTTTCCCCTCTTCCCGAGAGTTAAATATGACTTGGTATAGTGTAGTTAAACTAGCCCAGTCCCTCTATCGGGAAGCCCCCGGAATGGACCCCTACCGTCCCCCCCAAAAAACTCCCGTTGCTAACTTTTTCTTAGCTGGTAGTTACACACAACAGGATTATATTGATAGCATGGAAGGTGCTACCCTCTCCGGGCGACAGGCTGCCCGTGTTATCCTGGAAAATGCCCCTAACTTTTTGGAACTAAGCAAGCTGGGGGTACAGAGCTAAAATATTGTCCCTGTCTGGCTTGCTATAAGTAGGGCGGGGACTATGCCTCAATATAAACTACCTCACACCTTAATAATTAAGTAACTCAAATGGCTGATTGGTTAGAACATAGCGTGCAAATAGAAGTTAATGTTCCCATTGATATCGCATGGGATTTATGGTCGGATTTAGAACAAATGCCACGGTGGATGAAGTGGATTGAGTCCGTGAATATATTGGAAGAAAACCCAGAACTTTCTAAGTGGAAGTTGGCTAGTGGTAACTTTGAATTTAGCTGGCTTTCTCGCATTCTTAAAGAGATTCCACATCAGATTATCCAATGGGAATCAGTCGATGGGTTGCCTAACCGAGGCGCTATCCGTTTTTACGATCGCCATGGTAGTAGTATTGTCCGCCTCTCCGTGTCTTATGCTATTCCCGGTCTGTTAGGTAAGATTATGGATAATCTTTTTTTGGGGGGTGTCGTTGAGTCTACTATTGCTAAGGATTTGGAACGTTTTAGGGATTATGCTTTAGATTATTATGCTAATCGCTGAACTTTATTTATGGGAAGGGTTGACAGGTCGCCCCGAATCTTGATACAATATTGACATATATTACATAATTGTAATCTGTGCCATCAATAAAATTATGTCAATACTCCCATCATTTAGCATAATAGCATAAATAAACTCAGAAAGCAACCCCCACCCCCCTACTTGTGACGAGGGGGCTTGTTACAAAACTTAACATAATTCCGAGGACAATTAACAATTAATAATTCCCGGAGATTGGCTATTGCCTAATGGTGGCGGGTTGAGGAATATCAAATTGTGCAGGAATTGACAATTGAGAGGGGAAGGGGTGGAACGATCCATGATCGACAATTCCGAATTATTTTCCGGCAAATGTCCGGTGTTGGGGTATATTCAACAATATTGCAGGATTCGTAATACAGATTTTGTGGATTCTGTCTATGTAGTTTAGAACAAATGGGAGAAGAGATTTAATGAAACGATTGGGTCAGGTATTAGCGTTAGTAGGCTTGTTGGTAGGTTTGCTAGGATGGAGTGCCCCTCAGTCTGCATGGGCAGCGGATTTGAGTTTTGTTCAATTACCAAGTCTGCCAGCACCAGTTTTGGCGGAAGTTAACCGCAGAAACAAAGCTGATGCAAAGCTGGGCACTGAATTTGGGAAAAAACTGGATTTGAATAATAGCTCAATCCGAGAATTCCGTCAATATCCGGGAATGTTTCCCACATTGGCCAAAATGATCATTGACGCAGCGCCCTATGATTCAGTGCAGGAAGTATTAGAAATTCCGGGGTTAACCGATGCCCAGAAAGAGATTATAGAACGCTATATCGGTGAGTTTACCATCACTCCGGTAGAGCCGATTCTACAGGAAGGAGATTTCCGCCTCAATACCGGAGTCTATGACTAGGTTGGAGTAGAGAATCAGTTGATGGCTAAAATGTAACTATTCTAGGCTAGGAATCAGGCTAAGAATTTATAACCGCCGCCATTTCTATGGACAACGCGCCCTAAGTCGGTGTGGGTCTGTGAGAAAAGGGGGCGGTTCGTTTTTGTGGTCTATGGGTATAGATGTTGTTGTTGGATGATCTGACCTTGAGAGTTGACCCAAATATGGGAGGCTTCCCGAATTTGACCCTGTTTCAGTATAGCGATCGCAAAATGTCTATATTTATCAGATCCTGTGCCTTGAATGCGTGGGACACTGGCAGCATTAAGATATATAGTCTGATGTTCATCGACAGCTAGGGATTTCCGCAGATAGGCTTTAGTATGGCGGAGGGTGTGGTGCATATGACCAAAACCGACTAGGGGGATAGTTTTTCCGTAATTGCGGGTTTGGGTAATAGCTTCGGCAAAGTCGGGGTCGCCATAGTCACCGCCAATGGGTTTCCAGTCTTTACCACAGGGTGATTCTGGGGTGTCTCCTAAACCACTAGGGCCGTTATGTCCCAAAAAAATAATCTGGTCATAGGCGGCGTTTTTAACTTGGGCTAAAATGCGATCGCTTGATTCTTGGTTGCTGTTGACACCAAAGCGGGTTTGATAAAATTCTTGATTAGTCCATTGTGGCCCTCCCCAACTAAAGGGCCGAGTACCGACAACCGTTAATCCTAACTCAGGAAAATCTCGTTTTCCATAGCCCACGTGGGCGGGTCCCAGCAGATCAATTTGGGTTTGCACCCGGTCTTCCCGGGTGCGATCGTAAGGGCATTTTTGGCGACCCCACTCGGTCATGCTATACCAAGCGTCATGGTTTCCAAACACTACCGCCTTGGGTAAATCTAACTGAGCGATCGCCTTAACCACCTCTAGGGCTTCATTACCAAAATCACCTACAAATAGGGCTAAGTCTACCCCCAACTGTTTTAAGGCTATCTCATCTTCTGGTTCCCATTGGTCGTGGATATCTCCAATTAGGGCAATTTTGATAGTTAATTCCGGTGATGGGCTCATTGTATCTGATAGTACGTTTTTTTCTAGGATAAGTTGTTGCGACCCCAGGTTGAGATTTCTGGCTTTACTATTTTTGGTGAATTCAACTATAATTAGGAATTAGAGAATCACAAACCAGAGGTCAACTGATGTTTGCAGCGACTTTAGACCGACAACCGACCCAATATGAGAAGCCAGAGGACTTGTTTGAGGCGATCGCCACTTTAAAGAAAGACCTAAATGCGATCGTGCTGGCCCACTATTACCAAGACCCCGATATTCAGGACATCGCCGACTATATTGGCGACTCCCTAGGACTGTCGCGCCAAGCTGCCGAAACCCATGCAGATGTTATTGTATTTGCCGGGGTTCACTTCATGGCAGAAACCGCTAAAATTCTCAATCCAGAAAAACAGGTTTTACTCCCCGATCTTAATGCCGGATGTTCTCTAGCTGATAGTTGTCCTCCCCATGCTTTCGCTGCCTTCAAAGCTGCCCATCCTGACCATTTAGTGGTATCTTATATTAATTGCACTGCCGACATTAAGGCGATGAGTGATATCATCTGCACCAGTGCTAATGCCGTCAAAATAGTTAGCCAAATTCCCGCAGATCAGCCAATTATTTTTGCACCCGATCGCAACTTAGGGCGCTATGTCATGGCAGAAACTCAACGAGAAATGCTATTATGGGAGGGGGCTTGCATGGTGCATGAGAATTTCTCCGAAAAGAAAATTGTGCAGCTACAGATTGAATATCCCGGCGCGGAAATTATTGCTCACCCCGAATGTGAACCCCCAGTTTTACGTCATGCTAATTATATCGGTTCTACCACTGCTTTATTAAAGTACGTCAAAGAAAGTGCAAATTCCACTTTTATTGTAGTTACAGAACCCGGAATTATTCACCAAATGAAAAAAGAGGCTCCCGCCAAACAGTTTATTGCCGCGCCCCCCATGAACAGTTGCGCCTGCAATGAGTGTCCCCACATGAGGCTAAACACCCTCGAAAAACTCTATTTATCTATGAAAAATAGACAGCCAGAAATCACCTTACCCCAATCTACCATAGAGGCGGCATTGCGACCTATTCAGCGGATGTTAGAAATGAGTTAATTAATAGGGAATGTAAATCCTTCTCTGTCTACCTCTGGGAGAGGGCAATATCATGTAGGGGCGGGTTCGGCGAATGTCTTCACTAGGGGCGCGAAGATGAATAAACCCGCCCTCCAAACCTGTCTAATTCCTCCACTAGGGGCGCGAAGATGAATAAACCCGCCCTCCAAACCTGTCTAATTCCTCCACTAGGGGCGCGAAGATGAATAAACCCGCCCGCCCTCTCTCTCAACCTGTCTAATTCCTCCACTAGGGGCGCGAAGATGAATAAACCCGCCCGCCCTCTCTCTCAACCTGTCTAATTCCTCCACTAGGGGCGAGAAAATGAATAAACCCGCCCGCCCTCTCTCTCAACCTGTCTAATTCCTCCACTAGGGGCGCGAAGATGAATAAACCCGCCCGCCCTCTCTCTCAACCTGTCTAATTCCTCCACTAGGGGCGCGAAGATAAATAAACCCGTCCTCTCTCTCAACCTGTCTAATGTCTTCACTAGGGGCGCGAAGATGAATAAACCCGCCCTCTCTCTCAACCTGTCTAATTTCTTCACTAGGGGGGAGAAGATGAATAAACCCGCCCTCTCTCTCAACCTGTCTAATGTCTTCACTAGGGGCGCGAAGATGAATAAACCCGCCCTCTGGGGAGAGGGGGAGAGGGGGAGAGGGGGAGAGGGGGAAAGGAAAGGTTTTTTTGTGAGTTTCGGCCAGATAGGTTAAAATTATTAAGAGATGTGAAATTTTTGCATTTCCAGATAATCTCTGTTATCCCAACTGATCAAGTATGTCTCTTCCCATTCGCAACGTTGCTATTATCGCTCACGTCGATCACGGCAAAACCACATTAGTAGATGCTCTTCTCAAACAGTCCGGTATTTTCCGGGAAGGGGAAGATGTCCCGGACTGTATTATGGACTCCAATGATATTGAACGGGAAAGGGGAATTACGATTCTCTCTAAAAATACCGCCGTTCGCTACGGAGAAACACTAATTAATATTGTCGATACCCCCGGCCACGCCGACTTTGGCGGAGAAGTGGAACGGGTGCTAGGTATGGTTGATGGCTGTATACTGATTGTCGATGCTAACGAAGGCCCGATGCCTCAAACGCGCTTTGTCCTGAAAAAGGCGCTAGAAAAGGGACTCCGCCCCATTGTGGTGATTAACAAAATCGATCGCCCCCGTGCCGAACCCTATGGCGCAGTTGATAAAGTTCTCGACCTATTCTTGGAACTAGGGGCAGATGATGATCAGTGCGAATTTCCCTATCTGTTTGCATCAGGTTTAGCAGGATACGCCAAACAGGACTTGGAAGAGGAAGGGGTAGATATGAAACCCCTGTTTGAGTATATTATCGACCATGTACCACCACCTGTAGGCGACCCAGAAAAGCCCCTACAACTGCAAGTTACCACCCTAGACTATTCCGAATATGTCGGCCGTATCGTGATTGGTAAAATCCATAATGGGGTGATTAGAGCCGGACAACAGGCTGCTTTAGTTAAGGAAAATGGCGAGGTAGTCCGTAGCAAAATCACCAAGTTAATGGGATTTGAAGGCCTGAGCCGGATTGATTTAGAATCCTCTAGCGCCGGAAACCTAGTAGCTGTGGCTGGTTTCAGTGATGCAAATATTGGGGAAACGATTACCTGTCCTAATGAACCCCAGGCTTTACCTTTAATCCGGGTTGATGAACCGACCTTGCAAATGGCTTTCTCGGTGAATGATTCCCCGTTTGCAGGTCAGGAAGGTACTTATGTGACTTCTCGACAATTGCGCGATCGCTTAATGCGAGAATTAGAAACTAACGTCGCCCTGCGGGTTGAAGAAACCGACTCCCCTGATAAATTCATGGTTTCCGGTCGTGGGGAACTCCATCTAGGTATTTTAATTGAAAATATGCGCCGGGAGGGTTACGAGTTCCAAGTATCCCAACCCCAGGTAATTTACCGAGAAGTTAGCGGTCAACCCTGCGAACCCTTTGAATATCTGGTTTTAGATGTTCCAGAAGAGGCTGTAGGGAGTTGTATGGAACGTTTGGGTCAGCGCCGCGCCGAAATGCAGGATATGCGTATGGGGGTTAATGGTCGCGGCCAATTGGAATTTGTAGTTCCCGCCCGTGGTTTAGTAGGTTTCCGGGGGGAATTTATGCGGATGACCCGTGGTGAAGGGATTATGAACCATAGCTTCCTAGAATATCGTCCCATGAGTGGAGATATTGAAGCGCGACGCAATGGGGTGTTAATTTCTTTTGAAGAGGGGGTTAGCACTTTCTACGCCCTGAAAAATGCTGAGGATAGGGGTGTGTTTTTCATTACCCCAGGAACTAAGGTTTATAAAGGTATGATTGTTGGGGAACACAACCGACCCCAAGACCTGGAGTTAAATGTCTGCAAAACTAAGCAGTTAACTAACCACCGTTCTGCTACTGGGGATGAATTGGTACAATTACAGACTCCTATGGATATGAGTTTAGAACGTGCCTTAGAATATATCGGCCCTGATGAGTTGGTGGAGGTTACTCCTGAGTCCGTGCGTCTGCGTAAGGTGAGTAAAAAGTTGGTTAAACGCTAAACCTAGCTAAAACTGCCTTGTGGCAAGGGTTAAGTGGGCGGGGTTGCTCTAGCTGTTTATTACACAATACAGCGCGCACCCGCCCCTAAATTTTTCTGGGCCGGGGACAGGGAACCGTCAGGAAATCTTGACCCCCATTTAAATAAAGGTTATTGACATATTATGAATTGTGTTATAATTGATAAAATATACAAAACGTTCATCTCCCCCACCCGTTAACTTAACTGTCTGTTTGTCCAGTTATTGCTTAACGTTCTGAGGAAGACGGAAGTAGGGACCCATGCCCGAAGGAACGCGCCACATTTTGACAGTTGGTTGAAGGGAGTAAGTACAATGTTTGTACCTTCTTTGGTGGCTTTTTCCGTCGCTTGCTTGGCGATTTACTTGAGTTTTCAGACTTCTGAGGAGGTTGTTAAAGTTGGAGCGAGGGGGACTGCATTTGTCTGTTTATTGATCAGTCTGGTTTATGCACCTTGGTCAGTTTTGCTGGTCTTAATTGTTCCAGTATTGGCTTTCCGACTGGCATAACAGAGATTTGCGTGATTTTCTCCTGAAAAAATGACATATTTCGAGAACTGAGACAGGGATTTTGACAAAATTAGCCAGTTTTTTTATGGCTAATTATCCCCTGCCCCAGTCAGCCCTTACGGGGGTCTTTTTTTTAGTCTGGTAGTTTGTACTGTGCTACAATCCGTTTAGCAAAATCGGGGACGTGATTATCTAGTTTTTCTGGGTAATTGCGTTTTACATAGAGATAGTTGCGGGTGTAGTGAGAGTCGATGGAAAAGCGAGCATATTCTAAGCCTTTGGGTCCAATGCGTTCAATAACTACCCCCATCATTTTAGCGGCCCACATGGGTATGGTGACTGCTTTATCGTAGGCGGGAATGCTCTGTTGAACGGCTTGGTGGCGATCGCCTTTGGAAGATACGGGTTGAGTGTCTAGTTGGTCTTGAATCAGATCGAGCATTTCCTGTCCGCGATCGTTACGAACGACGATCCATTGCCAGCCAAAAGGAGCCCCCATATATCCTACCACCAAATCAGCCAGAGAGTTCACATAATCAAAACAACTGAGACAGGAGGGGGCAAAAATATCTTTCAGTTGGTTAGTTTTCAAGCCAAAAAATGGGACGGTTTCGGTGGAACCATCTTCGTGCTTAAAGTGGACGCGGAAATCCTGCATAAATTCATAATGGACAACAGTTTCCGGCGATCGGCTAGTAGTTTCCAAAAACTTTTGTAGACCGGCGCGGGTAACATTGTCAACGCAGGGAGTACCGAGAACATAGAGTTTTTCTAAGCCCATTTGTTTCTCAACGGCGCGCAGGGCTTGGATCTGACATCCTACACCGATAACGAGTAATTTTTTCATGCCCGATCGCTCTACTTCTTCCAAAACTGATAAGTTAGGGGAGAGGGTAGGCTTGTTGACCCTGGCGGCGAGAACTTCCTCCGGGGTCCGGGCGAGGACTGGCATAGGTCCAAAGCGATCCTCTTTAGTATTTTGGACACAAACCACCCCTTCGACTATACCTTGGTTAAGCATCTCACAGGCGATCGTGCTGACAATGCCTGTCCACTGTGCCCCTGGTATAGGTTCTTTTTTGCGGGCGGCCATCATATCCTGATGTACGCCAAAATACAGGTCATCTGAGTTGTCTAAATTACGGGATCTCCCGTGGGCTTGTTCTTCGAGGTTAGCGATCTGTTCGTTAAGAAAAGCACAGGCTTCCTTGACATAGTGGATATAGTAGGTATCACAAAGACCGCATTCGCTACAGAGGGCTTTAGCGGGGCGACGGCTTCCTGGTTTAAGGGCTTTGGCTTTCTGATGCGAGCGAGGTTGCTGTAATGAAGTCATTGAAAGCGTGTTTGTTATGTGTAAGATTCAGTGGCTTAATTTTAGCATTGAGGCGACCACTTGGGGATTACCTGAGAATTTATTGTATAATGATAAGTGTCTTTTTTCACCCTAGGGGGAGTAATAGGATAATTGATGAAGGGGAGATATCCTAATCATTAAAAAGGCGATCGCCCCCCAAATGTTTATTTTTTTATTAAGGGTTCTGAACTATTAAAACCGAACATCTGAGATGATGGATGACATGATTACTAACACTACCAAGAAACAGTTCAGCCAGTTCGGAGCGCCCCCTTCTTCCCATGACGACTAAATCAGCATTCCAGGATAAAGACACTTCTCTAATCCAATAACCTGCCTCACCAATTTTATACTCAGATGTAGCCCGAATCCCCTCATGTTCACACTGATCTAAAAAAGTTTGTAGCCAATTTTTGACCTCCTCAACTTCCTTAGCCATTAGTTCTTGTTGCACCTGCGCCGCCCGTCCCAAACCCTGTCCATAAATATCCCCAGCAGAACCAAAAGCCAGAGGAGACAGTCCCACACAATGAAAAATCTTCAGTTCTGCCTGTTCTACTTTAGCGAGGTGAAATGCTTTTTGGAACACGAGCTTACTTTGGGATGACCTATCAATGGCCACCAAAATTTTAGAATATTCCATAACCCGAACCAAATACGCCTTAGATTCATCATACCCCTTTATTGGAAGTATCAAATGAAATTATCAAATTTTCTGTTATGATATAAGGTTGCACTACAATATATGAAACGATATCAAAATGACCCAAAACTACCGCATTACCCTTCTGTCAGGTGATGGCATCGGCCCCGAAATTATGGCGGTGGCGGTGGATGTCCTCAAGGCTGTTGGTAAACAATTAGACCTAAGTTTTGAATTTAAAGAAGCGCTCATGGGGGGAGTGGCTATTGATGCTACGGGAGAACCGCTACCAGAGGAATCATTACAGGCTTGTCGCGATAGTGATGCGGTGTTGTTGGCGGCGATCGGCGGCTACAAGTGGGATAATTTACCGCGTCACCAACGCCCAGAAACGGGACTTTTGGCACTGAGAGCAGGTTTGGGGCTATTTGCTAACCTGCGTCCGGCTACTATTTTGCCTCACTTGATTGATGCGTCATCTCTGAAGCGGGAAGTTGTGGAAGGGGTAGATATTATGGTGGTGCGAGAGTTGACGGGGGGTATTTATTTCGGTCAACCCAGGGGTATTTTTGAGACGGAGACGGGGGAAAAACGGGGGGTCAATACGATGGCCTATGGAGAATCGGAAATAGACCGGATTGGACGGGTGGGGTTTGAAACGGCGAAAAAACGCCAGGGTCGCCTGTGTTCGGTGGATAAGGCTAATGTTCTTGATGTTTCTCAGTTATGGCGCGATCGCATTACGGCGCTGGCGGCGGACTATCCAGAGGTGGAATTGTCTCATTTATATGTGGATAACGCGGCTATGCAATTGGTGCGCTGGCCGAAACAGTTTGATACTATTGTGACTGGTAATTTGTTTGGGGATATCCTCTCAGACGCGGCGGCTATGCTAACGGGAAGTATTGGGATGCTACCTTCGGCGAGTTTGGGTGCTTCTGGTCCTGGGGTGTTTGAGCCTGTACACGGTTCGGCTCCAGATATCGCGGGACAGGATAAGGCGAACCCGTTGGCTCAGGTATTGAGTGCTGCTATGATGTTGCGTTATGGTTTGGACGAACCGGCAGCAAGCGATCGCCTTGATTCGGCGGTGTTACAGGTTCTTGATTGGGGATACCGCACGGGGGATATTATGTCTGAGGGTATGAAGGCGGTAGGCTGTCGGGAAATGGGCGATATGTTATTAAAGGCTTTGTCTGAACAGGGTTGATTAAGGTTCCTTCATAATTGCGATCGCTTCGGGTGAGGTTAATTCTGGGGTTAATTCTGGGGTTAATTTTGAGGGAGGCGATCGCTATTTCATCTGGTGATTATACTTGTTAAGGTTGGTGGATTTTAAGTATGGCTACAAGAAGAGTTTTTTAGCATACCTGACAAACTCTTTATCATTTTTATGTTCAACCCAAAAATTAGCTCAATGTGTTACTACTGTTAAAGGTTTAACATTTATTTATAATGATAGTCACTGATAGGTAAAGGCTTAAGTTGAGATAATTGTTTAGCTCAAAATAGCGCTATGCTTGTCGGGTGAGTAATTTAGTAATTAATTCAAAACTGCCCACTATTCCTTAATTACCTGGAAACAAAGCGAACATTTTCCGTTTGTAAATTCACCGCAACTGTTACATAAGATCCGGTCTGATATCCTGGTTCAAATATCCCTAATGTAATAATTGAAACAATAATAGAAATCAGAAATTGGAGCCAGTTTATCCCATGAATACCATACTGAATTAAAATTTCGTTGGTATTTTTGTCTCGAGAAAATTTGTAACGCCATCTTCCTATAACTTTAGGGTTTTTATTTTTAATTGCTGTTCTAGCTTGACTTTCAAAATTAGGCATTTTTTTGTTAAGAATACTTTTTGCTCGTAGCTGCTCACTTTCGGAAACATGACTACAGGCTGCCAGCAACAATACTAGAGATGTACTGCTTAAACCCAGGATAAAATAACGGCGTGAATGAAGTGCTTTTGTTGACATTGTTAAATCTCCACTTTGCTCAATTACGACAATGCCACAAACTTTAGGTATTTGGCTATACTTAAAAATCAGATTATGACGGAAGTTTTGTGAATAAATATTAACTCAATGACGCAAAATGACGCAAAATGACGAGCATCAACTAAGGTATAATGATTAAATCGATTAGCCTGTTTAAGTTAAATGGATGTAACAAAAGTTTTACAATTGGCAGATCATCTAGTGTTTCAGCAAACAGAAAAGCACTTAGACGACTCTCAGCAAACTGTGATTAAGGGAGTATGGGAAGGTAAAACCTATGATAAAATCGCTGATTCATGTCACTTGAGTGAGCGTCATGTTAGAGATATTGGTTATAAATTATGGCAAATATTATCTGAAGCATTAGGTGAGGATATAAAAAAAAATAACTTTCGCTCAACCTTTGAACGGTTAGAATTTAACTCATCACAATTCATTAATATTAATAGCATAGAAAGTAGTCATAATTTACAATTTTATTCATATCCTGGTCAGCCCTCAAATAGGGAGCAAATACATGATGATATATTCCAGAAAATCGATTTAAGTTTAGCGCCTAAAATTATTTGTTTTTCTAACCGAGAAACGGAATTAAAGAGGCTGGAAGAGTGGTTATTGAATAAGGGAAAGAGTCGTTTGATTGCGGTGTTAGGAGTATCTGGGATTGGAAAAACGACTCTAGTTAAAAGATTTGTAGATAAGCACTTAGATAGATTTGAAGTAATAATTTGGAGGGACTTAAAATTTCCCGAATCGTTGACATCGCTAGTTAATGATTTATTGAAAGTTAGCGAAGAAGAACCAAAAGTAACTGTGAGCGATCGCCTTAAACAACTATTAGGTTTCTTGACGGAAAAGCACTGTTTAATCATCCTGGACGATGTACAAAATCTGTTTACGAGAGGCGCATTAGTCGGACAATACGAAAGAGACTATCAAGATTATCAAAACTTTTTCCGGGCGATCGCCGACTTAGAACATCAGAGTAATGTTATATTAATCAGTCGAGAGAAATGTCGAGAGATGGAGTGTTTAGATGAGCAATTATATCCGATAAAATCTTTAGAGTTATCCGGTTTAGAGGATGTAGAAATCCTGAGAAATATGGGAGGAGGACTGCTGAAGGATGAGGATAATTGGTTAAAGTTAATCCAATTATATCAGGGAAATCCTGGTTATTTGAAACAGATTGCTTTTATCATCCACAACATTTTTGATGGTCATGTCGCTGATTTTTTGGCCGAGAATAGCTTGATAATCACCCCAGAAATGCAGTTTGGTTTTCAGCAGCTATTTGAGCGACTCTCACCCATAGAACAGCAACTTATCTTAGAGTTGAGCCAGTTAGATAAACCTTTAACTAGAGAAGATTTAACGGAGAGTTTACAGTTATCATCAATGGACTTAATTAACGGGTTACAGTCCTTACAGCAGCGATATATAGTTACGAAAATTCGAGAAAATCGGCTGTTGTTTAAGGTGTGTCCGGTATTGAGGGAGTATCTGCTCTGTTGTCAACAGTGATAGGAATTGGTAGAATGGATTGGTATAGTGATGTGGCTAAAGAGAGAGCGAAGAGAGCGATCGCACCTATTTGGGATGTTTTAGGTATATGCAGCCGACAAAAAAGCAAAAGCAAGATATTCTCACTTTTGCTTAACTTGTAATAATCTAGGGATGAGGGGATAATATAGGAATTACCCCTAGTTTGATTGTAGTTTACCTTCGGGACTGTTTACGTTTCCGGGGGGCGATCGCCGCCTCAGCCGGAAAACCAACCCTAGCGATCACCTGATTTTGACGTTCTTGTTCAAGGACTTTGAGTTCGGTATAGTCAACCCAGTGAATGCAATCAACCGGACAAGTATCGATCGCCTCTTGAATGACATCTTCGGAATCTCCATCCTGGCGAAACACTCGCGATCGGCCATGGTCTGGCTCAATATAGAATGTGTTTCTAGCCACATGAGCGCAATGCTTACAGCCAATACAAGTAGGTTCATCAACATAAACCCCTTTTTGGCGGAGTGTACCCCCCAACTCTGGCTCAAAACCAGAACGCTCAGGTGCATCCCGCAAAAACCCACCCAATTCCGGTTCTAACCCCGAACGTTCTGAGTGAGACTGTTGTGATGATGCAGACAATTGAGACATTAAGCACTCCAGCGTTGAACAACTAAGCGGATCGAGCCATCTTGATTATTGTGCTGTTCGGAAACTTGGAAACCTTGGGCGCTACTCGCGCTAACCACAGTGTGGAAAGCATAACGTTGAGTAACTTTTCTCAGGAAATGATCAACCGGGGTAGCTTGTTGCCAAAATTGCAAATCTGCCACCAGTTCATATTCCTGACCATTCCAAGCGAAGCCGATATCATAACCATTCTCTTGTTTGATAACCACTTCCGCCGCCATAGTTTGACCACGATAACCTCGAACCTCACGGGGTCCTGGCTTCCAGTCAATACCTAAATCAGTCAAAGCAGCTTTTAAAGAGGTGAGATTCCGAATTTGGGTTTTGATTTGGCTAAAGTGTGACATAGTTGGTAAATTGTGAATGAATTGCTTGAACGGAGTAGGGGTCGAGAGAGATGTCGCCATCTCCCCCTCCCATACAAAACCGTACATGAGACTTTCACCTCATACGGCTCCTAGTTTGACCGTCTCCTTGTTAAGAGTACAGCATCATCTCTTCATCAAGAGCTGTTTTATCGTCGTGACAATGGCGGTGTAATAATTGAAGATTCTTGTAGTCATCCTTTCCGCCTTGGCTTCTAGGTACAATGTGGTCTATTTCAATTAAGTCTGATGGGGTAAAGAATTGCCCACACCAGGTACATCTACCTTTTTGTTTTTTGAGTAGTTTTGCTACCCTAATTGGCGTGTCGATTGCTTGTCCTTTCCTGGTTGCCCAGTAAGTCCAATTTCCGTCGTATGGTGTTGCGTCGGGGCGTATTAGGGTATGTCTGACAATTGGAGTCCAGTTATGTTTGAATAGATGTAACCCATCTTTGGTTTGGAATAGCCAATTTTCGTGTCTTTCTTTCCCATTGCTAAGTTTAATTGTTCCATGTCTGAAATAATTACTTAGCTTTTCGTGATTTGCCTTTCCGCATCTTGATACTGTCCATGCCTTTAACATTTGCCAGATTGTTTTGTCTAGCTTATTGAAGGTCTCTGTTGAGACTACCGCTGAGTAATAATTTGACCATCCCCGAATAATTGGATTTAGTCTACTAATCAAGGCTGATTGAGGTGCTGTTCTATGTTGTTTAATCACACCTTTAATCACTTCTGTGTGGGCTTTAACTGCTTTGTTGCTGGGTTTTATGTGGGTTTTATGTCCGATTAATCGACTCTTAGGCCCCCCTGTTTTCCCAGATTTATACTTTCCTACGGGATATTGCCTGATATTGAATCCTAGAAAATCAAACCCAGGTTCCTCAATCTTGCCATTATACTCAATAGGATTGAGTGTGTGACATATTCGGGTTTTTTCAGGTCTAATCTCTAGTCCTACAGGTTTTAGCCATATAGAAATAGCAGTCATGCACTGTTCAATGATTCCTAGGTCTTTGGAGATGACCACAAAATCATCGGCATATCTTATAAGGTTTACCTGATTGGTGCTGCCTTTATTTGGATACATTTCTTTGACTAACCTTTCTATTCCATCCAGTGCGATGTTGGCTAGTAGTGGACTTATTACTCCTCCTTGGGGTGTCCCTGCTTCTGTATCCTCAAATACACCGTTATCTAGCACGCCAGCTTTGAGCCATTGTTTCAGGTCTCTCTTCAAGCTGCTTGGACAATGAATTTTGGACAATAGGTAATCATGGTTTATTCGGTCAAAGCATTTTGCTATATCAGCATCAAGAACATAGTATTGTCCTTGATTTATGGCAGTATATATTCTACTTATTGCATCTTGTGCTGACCGTCCGGGTCGGAACCCATAGCTTGTGCCTTCAAACCTCGATTCCCATTCAGGTTCGAGGGCCGACTTAACCAAAGCTTGCCTTGCTCTATCTTGGATTGTGGGTATGCCTAGTGGGCGTTTTTCATCCCTACCAGGTTTTGGAATCCACACCCTTCGCAGTGGTTTTGCTTTGAGGTTTCCCTTAATGTTTTTGACAATTTCTAACCTTTGTCTTGGAGAGATTGCTCTTACTCCATCAACCCCGGCTGTTTTCTTGCCTTGATTATCTTGGGTCACTCGCCGCACTGCTAAGAGCCGGGCATAATACGATTTCACCAATAGACGTTGCAACCTTCGTGCCTTTGCGTCTTGTCCCGATTTAGCTGCTTGAAATATACTCTTTTGGAGCTTGAAAACTTTCCGTTGAACCTTAGTCCATGGGATTGCCTTCCATGCGTTGTTCGTAGTCTTGATTGGTTTGGGTTTACCAAATCCTTTCTTTAAACTCGCTATCGCCATTTTGACTCTTATTAGACTCTATTCTTACAATCAAACCGTGACCTGTTAGCATATCCCTACCATTACAGCAGGGCGTTGGCTTCTGGTCACATCTCACATCCTCTAGGACTTGCGGTTACACTTATCCCTACTGATATCTCGACCAGATAATCAGAGTCCAGGAGGACTTAAAACGTTCCGTTTATATGGGCATTCCATCTTTAGATTTGTCCTCTCCACCGGGGTACTTTTAAAGGTCTGTGTAGGTAGTAAAAAAAAACCCCTACTTTTCCCCTTACTCTTTTGAGCGCAGCGTATCAACCTATTTCGCTACTTACTCTTTACGATGGTTCAAGCCAGACATTCGGTTTCCCTAATCATGGATGGTTGGCAGTGGTCTCGTTTCTGGTGTTAGGTTGCACCTCGGAGCCTTCCGTTCCCCGCTTCAATCCTGGGGTTGTGATTCCCAAAACTGGGGGTGGCTATCGCCGTTACCCTAATTTCCTAACTTTTACTTATCCATTTTTGGACATCCTATAAGGAATTTGTATGAGTTAGTTTGTTTTGACCTTGGGTTCCCTGCCTTGATTTGTATCGTAGGATACTAATCGTTGGGACATATAAACAGTTATGAGGATGGTCAGGAGTGCGCTCCTTATATTCAACCAAGGGGTTGAAGTCCCCACCAGGCGGTTATTTCGGGTATTGCAACCCTATTTCATGCCTGAACGTCTCGCACTTATAGATAGAATTTACCAGTTACTCAAACCCACTTGAGCAGTGGCATTCTGAGACTGGTGATTCCCTTGGGCGAAATATTCAGAAGTTGTCTCCTGATTTAATACCACCCCTAACTCAGCTTCGATCGCCGCCGTAACCTCAGCACAGGAAGCACCAACAATTCCGGTGACTCGTTCCTGAACTCGGCCGTCGGGATGGATGATAAACTCTAGGGTTTCCATAGCTTAAATCGACTGCACAAAGTGGTCTAATACAATACCGACACCAGAGAAGATCTCTGATATAGGCAGGCTGTCAGCTAAATCAGATGGTTCTGACTGCACTGTTCAGACATCAGGGGTAATCAGTTGAACAAAAACCCCTGAGAACTTGACAAAAGTTATCAATGCCTGAAGCAGTAGGTTCATTATATGTTAAGTTTCGCGTAGATGCTCGGAACCGTCAAGGCATGGTACTATTGACCCGATAACATCTACTTCCGGCTCTCTGTATTTCCCCTCTGAGCCTGGGTAGGAGACGGCTGGCAGGGATTGGTCAGCTTTGCTACTATCCTTAGTTGAGTGAACTCACCAGACCAAAGGACTCGTTAGAGCTATGAATGTACAACAAGCAACTGGTAAGCTGAAGCATATGAATCTCAAGTCTCGCCTGATTGCTGGCGGTTTGGGGTTATTGGTGGCTATTTCTATTCCGCTGATTGGTCACGAAACCTTGGCTCGTACCCGCAGTAAAAGCGATTACGAACAGCGACTTTTTGATGCCGCTTTGGGATTTACTCTCTATTTTGAGGGTGGCTTTAGTGACCATCCAGCAGATATTGGCGGCCGCACCTATAGGGGTATTCTCCAAACTGAATATAATGCCTATCGTGCCAGCAGGGGTTTACCTCCCTTGGATGTGCTACAAATGTCTGATGCGGAAATGCTGGAAATTTATGATGGCTATTGGAGAGGTAGCGGCGCTCCCGCAATGCACCCGGCTTTAGCGATCGTCATGTTTGACACCGCCGTTAATTTTGGCATTCATAATTCCATTACTTTTTTACAACAAGCCTTGGGGTTGCCACAAACGGGGGTATTTGATGCTGAAACTCGCGCGGCTATGGAACAGGGTAACAATAAGTTTACCGCTCTCCAAATTGTGAATGAGCGCATCCTTTATCGTTATAAGCGAGTTCAGGAAAAGCCTAGTCAAATGGCTTTCTTTCATGGTTGGCTCAGTCGTGATTATAGTCTCTGGGGATATGTTAACCAGATTCAAAATTAATTGATATTCTGGGATTTATAGCCCTGCGATAACATGGGTTAGAGAGATATATTCCGGTGCGTCAGAGTTGCCAGTATTTCTTGTGACCAAAAAGCTGCTGGGTCTGACGCTACGGTACTATTTTGTATGTGGGGGATATCTTTAATCTATGACTGACAGCTTTTTTCAGAATAAACAATGGTTTTTTGACCGCTGGGCTCCTTTTTATGATTTCCTGCTAACAACGGTTTTCTATCAGGCTGTACATAAGCGTTTATTGGAGTTTGCGGAGTTTCCTAATTCGGCTAATATTCTTGATATTGGCTGTGGTACAGGACGACTGCTACAGCGTTTGGCTAAACAGTTTCCTGACCTTGAGGGGACGGGGTTTGACTTATCTCCTCAAATGATTAAAGAGGCTAAAAATAAAAATATCTATGGCGATCGCCTACAATTTCTACAGGGGAATGTTGAGGCTTTACCTTTTCCTGAGTCGAGTTTTGATGCCGTTTTTTGTACTATCAGTTTTCTCCATTATCCTCACCCTGAATTGGTGTTAGCAGAAATTAAACGGGTTTTGCGACCAGGGGGAGTTTTTTATCTGGCTGATTATACGGTTAATGATTGGACTGAATATCGAGAGGTTGCTGTCTCTCCTGGTAAGTTGCGGTGGTACAGCCGCAAAAAAAGGGAACAGTTGGCTAATACTGCGGGTTTGTCTTGTTTGAGTCATCACTACCTAATCGGTCCGGTTCTCCTCACTAAGTTTGTTAATTATTAACCAATGAACTCCCTCTTATTTTGACTTCCTCTCCGTCCGGGAGAGGCTGGGGAAAGCGGCTATGCACATAATCGCGTTTTTGTCAATAGGTGTAAAATCGGCTGTCCCATTTTCCTAAAAAACTCGTGCATCGCCAGCTTAATTTTTTCCTCAGAGAATAACTTTAAGCGCCATAGAATCAGGGTTGTAGCCTGTATTTTTGCATATAGACACAGTAACCCCTTGGGTGCGATTTATTTGAGTGTATCACAACCCCTATAATCTCGTCAACTATTTGCGAGCCATTAGCAATAAAATTGTAACAAATCTTAACAATCTTTGTAATATCAAATTCATCTGGCGGTATGAATTAGTTAAATTTATGTTTTTGGGGGTGAGCATGGCTGTTGGGGGTTGAACACCAAAACTAGGATCGAAGAGCGATCGCCTCCCAACGACAAAATTAATCAACTCCCCCTCTCTCTGTGAAGGTGCTATGCACATAATCGCGTTTTTGTCAATAGGTGTAAAATCGGCCGTCCCATCTTCCTAAAAAACTCGTGCATCGCCAGCTTAATTTTTTCCTCAGAGAATAACTTTAAGCGCCATAGAATCAGGGTTGTAGCCTGTATTTTTGCATATAGACACAGTAACCCCTTGGGTGCGATTTATTTGAGTGTATCACAACCCCTATAATCTCGTCAACTATTTGCGAGCTATTAGCAATAAAATTGTAAC
The DNA here is from genome assembly GCF_026000695.1 of Limnospira platensis NIES-39. Lineage (GTDB taxonomy): Bacteria > Cyanobacteriota > Cyanobacteriia > Cyanobacteriales > Microcoleaceae > Limnospira > Limnospira platensis. The sequence goes on along the minus strand of NZ_AP026945.1, from coordinate 985,586 downwards.
AAATCTTAATAATCTTTGTAATATCAAATTCATCTGGCGGTATGAATTAGTTAAACTTATGTTATGGGGGTGATCACGGCTGTTGGGAGTTGATGACCTAAACTTTCGCGGGGGAAACCGGATGATTATGGGGTTTAAAAGCTGGAAGATGCCAATATTCTGGGTTAAAATCTTCTAGGGAAGTCAGGACTTGATTAGCTTGTTGATAGGCGCTGTAGTCCATTTCTGGCGGTGGAATAGCCACAACACACATTCCCGCTTGTCGCGCCGCCATTACGCCAGCGAGGGAGTCTTCAAAAACTAGGCAATTTTCAGGTTTAGCGCCTAGTCGTTTAGCAGTAATTAAAAATATATCTGGTGCGGGTTTTCCTCTGGTTAATTCCGGGTCATCTCCTCTGACAATACAGCGGAATAGGGAAAACCAGGCTTGATGGGGTTGGGTTTTGGCGGTAAAGGGTCTGGTAGCAGAACTGGTGGCGACGGCTTGGGGGATATTGTGGTTGGCGAGGTGATGGGTAAGCCGAACTATTCCGGGTAAGGGGGGAACTTGGGGATAGTATTGATAGATAATTGCGTCTTTTTCCTGCAAAAATGCTTCGGCGGTTAGGGGTAATTGCAGGGTTTCTACAATTAAGGCGGCGGAGTCTTTAGACTTACGACCACAAAGTTGATATTGTAGGGTTCTATCAATGGTTTTACCATAACGGTTAGCGATCGCCTGATTGACTTTGGCATGGAGAGGTTCAGTATCTAATAGTATACCGTCAAGATCATAAATAACGTGGGTGATCGCCATAACCGATAGGGTGGTAATTGCTTTTAAGTGTTTGATATTCAGTCGAGAGACCCCCACCTCAGAAATAATTGAGGGGGGGTCAGTGACAATTAGCGAGCTACACCATGAGTGGGTTCTACATTAATGGGTTTGAGCAGATACAGGTTTAAGAACTGCCAACCATTAGAGATGTAGTGGGGTAGTTTTTGGAAGAACTTGACAAAACCAGGTGCGTTAGAATTAGCGATCGCACTTAGTTTCTCATTAGTCTTCACACAATGATCAAGACGTTGGTAGAAACTGGGGTGATTGACATTAAGGACAATGGGGAACACCCGACCAGCAGTTTCGTTAGTTTTTTCGATTACTTCGATGTCATAATCGCGAGCATTCAAGCCAATAGCTGCATAGAAGTCCGCACGCTGTAGGTCGTTTAGATACATAGTCGCGAATACAGACAGCAGGAAGAAGCGACACCATAGGCGAGCTTTCCAGTCGTTCAACAGACTAGGTTGAGACTTGAGCATGGCATCAAAGAAATCACCGTGGCGGTTTTCATCCTGACACCAGTTTTCAAAGAAACGGAAAATCGGGTAAATCCGGTCTTCTGGATGAGCTTCTAAATGGCGATAGATTTTGATGTAACGCCAGTAACCAATCTTCTCAGAAAGATAGGTAGCGTAGAAGATAAACTTGGGTTTAAAGAAGGTGTACTTACGGCTTTTAGTCAGAAAACCCAGATCCAGAGATAAGTTAAAATCGGATAGAGCTTTGTTAAGGAAACCGGCATGGCGTGCTTCATCTCGTGACATGAGCAAGAAGCACTCAGCCAATACAGGGCTTTTTTCTTTAAGGCGACGGCTGAGTTCTTTATAAAGCAGGAAGCCAGAAAATTCGGCGGTGCAGGAACGCTCTAAAAATTCTACAAAAACTTTCCGAGTTTCACCATCAATGTGGTCCCAGGACTGCTCAAATTCTTCGTCACGGACAAAGTGATGGCGATTGTAGTCAATGCGGAACTCTTCCAAGATCGCCCTGATTTCCTCTTCATTAGCAGAGATGTCCATTTTTTCCATCTCTTCAAAATCTGTGGTGTAGAAACGAGGTGTCAGGATGGTTTCCTTAGCTGGAACCTTAACTCCAGGACGTATCTCCTCAAATGTGGGTTTTTTCAGGGAATCTACCATAATGCTCGTGTTTTATTAATTATTGCCAGGGACTTGGTGTGGGCGATGGGCTACTATGGGCTGTACATCGCCCTTTAGTTAAAATGACCAACCCGTTGAGGGCTGCAATCAAAAGCGTTTAATATGCAACGTATTCCAGTCTAGCAAGTAATGGTGTCGCCTGCACAATCAATTCCGTTAAGAATTGCTACACCCACTGATCTGCACCAAAGATATTTCAGATGTGCGATCATGGTTATAGTCCCTTGATGTCAGGACTTGGAGGTTATCGTGAAAAAAATTACCACGAGTTATATATTATGGGCGATCGGCTTGATTACTCCCATCAGTGGTTTACATCGCCTGTACAATGGCCAAATTGTCACGGGTGTAATTTGGATGTGTACTTTGGGACTGTTCCGAGTTGGCCAGTTGGTGGATGTATTTTTGATTCCGAGTATGGTGGAGGAATGTAATGCTAAAGCACAGGCGAAGCTGGGAGTTGCGCCGGACGGTTCCCCACTTCCCCACAGTAACCCGGTGACGTTAAATGTGACTGGGGACTTGCAGGAACGTCTGCGAATGAGATTACTACAGGCAGCGGCGGCGCGGGGTGGTAAACTGTCAGTTACTCAGGGAGTAATGGCAACTGGGGCGGACTTTGAACGGGTGGAAAATGTTTTAAATGATATGTTCAAAAGGGGTTATGTTACTATTACCAATGACCCGGAGTCTGGTATTGTGATTTATGATTTCCACGAGTTGTAAATATGTACGGAGTTCGCGGCGCTTTTCTGGATTTTGTTGATGAGGCGTTTGTGGTGTCTCCCACGGATAGCTATCGCTATATTCAGGATGGTTTATTAATTGTTGATGATGGCAAAATTCAGGCTTTCGGTTCCTATGACAATATCCGAACCGATTATCCAGAAGTGGAGATTATCCACTATAGCCAGAGATTGATTATACCTGGATTTGTTGATACTCATGTTCACTATCCACAAACGGAGATTATTGCTTCCTATGGGGAACAGCTTTTGCAGTGGTTAGAAAAATATGCTTTCCCGGGTGAACAAAGGTTTAAAGACCCATTACACGCCCGCGAGGTGGCTGGGTTCTTTTTTGATGAATTGGCGCGGAATGGCACGACTACAGCGGTGGTAATGACAACGGTTTTCCCAGAGTCAACTCGGGTATTTTTTGAGGAGGCACAAAGTCGTAATATTCGGGCGATCGCTGGTCAGGTGATGATGGATAGGAATGCGCCTAACTCCCTGCTGGATAACCCGGAAACTGCCTATGACAATAATAAAGATTTGATTAAAGAATGGCATAATCGCGGTCGGTTGTGCTATACAATTACTCCAAGGTTTGCGATAACTTCGACCCCAGAACAGTTGGAAGTAGCCGGACAACTAAAACGAGAATTTCCTGATGTGTATGTTCATACTCATTTATCAGAAAATCCAGAAGAATTAGTGACGGTTTCCCAATTGTTTCCTAATTGTCAAGATTATTTGGAGGTATACGAAAAGGCGGGTTTAGTAGGCGATCGCTCAATTTTTGCCCATGGCATTTATCTAAGCAATTCCGAGTTTAAACGTCTGTCCGAAGCTGGTTCAGCCATAGCCTTCTGTCCAACTTCCAATATGTTCATTGGTAGTGGATTATTTAATCTGAAAGAGGCGAAATCACCGGCGCACCCAATAGCGGTAGGTTTAGGGAGTGATGTGGGTGCGGGAACCAGTTTTTCCATGCTAAAAACGATGTCAGCCGCCTATAAAGTCACCCAACTACAAAAGCAAACTCTGTCGCCATTGCAAGCCTTTTATTTAGCCACGCTAGGTGGTGCGAAAGCCATTCATTTAGACTCATATATCGGCAACTTTAAGGTAGGTAAAGAATCCGATTTTATTGTATTAAATTGGCAAGCCACACCATTAATGGCATTCCGCCACCCTCAGCATAGCATAGAATCAGTGGAAAAACTCAACGAAATCCTATTTTCTCTGATGATTTTAGGGGACGATCGCAGCATTGATGCTACCTATATTGGGGGAAACCTAGCCTATTGTAACCGTGATTATATGACCTGGTAGAATTGTCAAATTATGGAACATTTAATTGTTTTCACCCGTTACCCAGAACCCGCTCAAACCAAAACGCGACTAATTCCGGCGCTGGGTATTGAAGGCGCTGCGAAACTACATCGCCAAATGACCGAAAAGGCGATCGCCACAGTGGAAAAACTCCAGGAATTGCGTCCAATTTCCACAGAAATTAAATTCACAGGAACTACCCTAGTTAAAATGCAAGATTGGCTAGGGCATGATCTGTGTTATAATCCTCAAGTAGGAGGAGATTTAGGCGAGAGAATGTCGGAAGCATTCCAGTCAGCATTTAACCGTAAATATACCCCGGTAGTGATGATCGGAACCGACTGTCCAGCCATAACTTCCCATATACTTAGTCAAGCCTTCCAGCTACTCCAGCAGTTTGATATAGTCCTAGGACCCGCGACGGACGGCGGATATTATTTAATCGGACTATCAAGGTTTATCCCCGAAATATTTGAGGGAGTGAATTGGGGAACCGAATTAGTCTGGAAACAAACTATTTCTATCTGTCATCATCTTAACATAGCGGTTGCTAATTTAACGGTTTTGACTGATATTGACAGACCGGAAGACTTAGAAAAACTCAGCAACTGTTAATCCGGTTATAGGGGTTGTAGCCTAGGCTAATATAGTTGAGATTAACCTAAGCTAGGAAATAGGCGAAATTTGCTAGGATTGAATATAGCCGGTATCTTGCAAAAACTGTGTTAAATCTGCTAACAAATCGGATATATTTCTGTCCTCAAAAAGCGATCGCACTTTCCGCCATCCCAACTCTCCCTGACCGAGGGAATATTGATTAGCCATATAAGCCGCCAGAAGCCCGCGAATCTCCTGATTTTGGCGGTATCGCTGTTCAATATCTCGCCAAACGCGAGCGAGGCGACGGGTGACAAATTCCGGATAATTAGCAGTAACATTGTGCAATTGTCCGCCGCGATATTCCCAAACTTGTATCGGAACCTGTGATTGAGATTGTAGATTAAATTCCCGCGCAAATCGGTAATCATACCCCACAAATCTTGGTAAGCCATCATCAGTTATTTCGGTTAAATCATAGCGCCAAATACCCCAACTTTTAGGAATAATACCATATTGCCTTGCTAAGGGTCTATAATGATAAATAAGGGAGTAATAACCGCGACTTTGGAGGTCTACAATTAACTCAGGTTCCCGATCTCCATCTAAATCGATGGTGCGGATATCTAAAACTCTAATTGTATCCAAGTTACTAGATGTTAAATTTTTGAGGATATCTTCTGGGATTTTATCATCTAAAACAACCTCTCCGCGCCGGGTCATTTTCAAGCTAAATTTAGGAGTAGGACGAGGGTTAAAAGCAAATTCTGCCAGTAAATTATCAAATTCAATGTTTTTTTCAATAGGTTCTTGTGGGGGTAAGGCTTCAGCCTGTGGTTGAAATAATTGGTTTTCAGGAGGTGGAGAATCGGGTATTTGTTGAGGTTCTGGTGATGAGGTTTCGGGGGGTTTATTTAGGGTAATATCAGGGGTAATTGATGGGGTTTCGGGGGGGTCGGACTCGGTAACTGCTTCGGTTTCTGGGGTGGTCAGTGGCATTTGTGCCAAGGGTTGATCATCTACGGAAATGCGGGCAATATACTGAGAGGGGACTAAGGCATTTTCACCAAAGTTAGTGATAGTTTGACAGATGAATGTAGCGACATCAGCCCTAGTCGCCGGACGGTTAGGCTGCAATTGTCTAACATTAGGATAGTTAACGACTAACCAATTTTCGGTGGCGGCGGCGATCGCCTCTTTAGCATAATCAGGAATGGTGGCGCTATCGAGAAAAACATCTCCCAATTGTTCAGGAGATAACTGCTGGGGCTTAAATCCTAAACCATTACTAATGGCTACTAAGGCTTGCACCCTAGGAATATTAACCAGAGGATTAAAAACGCTGCCGATATATCCTGATAAAAACCCTTTTTGACTCGCCCTATTAATGGCATCATAAGCCCAAAAATCTGTGGGTATATCGACAAAATTCTGGCGGCGGCGGGTGGGTTGTACTGCCGGAAATGCTTGATTAACCAGGGCGGCGAATTCAGCGCGGGTAATGGGGTTATTAGGGCGGAAGGTATTGTCACTGTAGCCGGTGATAATTTGGCGATCGGCTAATTCCTTAATACAAGGCTGCGCCCAATGGTTTTGGACATCTGTAAAACCAGCCTCCCCGACAGGGAAAGCTGGGCTAGTTTGGGATGGGTGGGTTATCAAAACTGCGATCGCTGCGACTAAGGTAAGTATGATATGCCATCGATTGGTTTTCATAATTCGTTATTTGTTGCGTCTCTCACACCATTTACTTACCCTATTTTGTCTAACAATTGGCTGTTTGTGTGAAAAATTTTAACTTTCCGTGTTTTCGGGTATCCAACCTAGCAGTAAGTAGATGCAGCCTAAATAAAACACCGCTGGGATTAACATTCTCAGCCAGTCGAGATCAGCCATGATGATATTTCTCCTTATTGACCCTAAGTTACGTTGTTGGTACTACGGTTGAAGAATCCCCCTTTCAGTGTGGTTAAGATATTATTTATCCTGGGTCTGCTGACCCTAACCCTATATATTGACGGGCAATTCCACCTACTTCTATTATGGCTTAGTTTCAGGAATTTAGCAAAAAATTAGGGTGAAGTATGAATTATGGCGGGGGGTCGGTCCCTACTGCTGGGGGATGATTTCACCAAGTGGCCTGGTTTTTACCACCTGTTAAACGGTCAATAATTAACCGTAGTAAGGATAAACTAAAAACTATCCCAAATAGCACTAATCCAATGGTGCAGGCATAACCAATATCTAAGTTTTGAAAGGCTCTTTCATAGAGATAATAAACAATGGTTTTAGAGCTGTTTAAAGGGCCGCCCTGAGTCATGATATAAACTTCTTCAAAGACTTTGGTAGCAGAAATGGCAGAAATTATCGAGACTAAAACTATATAGGGTGTCATTAAAGGTAAGGTTATATCCCAATGACTTTGCCACCCGTCGGAACCGTCTAAACTCGCGGCTTCGTAAAGTTCGGCGGGGATAGATTGTAAGCCAGCGAGATAAATTACCATATAATAACCTAACCCTTTCCAAATGGTAACTGCCATAACTGAAAATAAGGCTAAATTAGGATCGGTTAGCCAGGGAATACGGAATTGAGTAGATGAGGGGAGCAAAAATGAGGTAAAATATTGGAGAAGTTGATTAAGTAATCCATTTTCTGCATATAACCATTTCCAAGCTAGTCCGGCTACGACCATGGAAATGATAACTGGCACATAATAGGCAGTTCTAAACCAGTGAATACCACGGAGTTTTTGATTGACTAAAATGGCTAACCCCAAGGGTGCGATCGCTAAAATAGGAACGACTACGATTATATAAAGTCCGGTGTTTTTTAGGGTTTGCCAAAATACTTGATCTTGCCAAAGTCTGTGAAAATTACCCCAGCCTACCCACCGAGGTTCTCGAATTAAGTCATAATCAAAAAAGCTGAGATAAAAGGCCTGTAAGGACGGCCAAAATACGGTAAGGCTTAAAATTAGTAATGCGGGTAATAAAAATAAATAGGGTGTGATATTAAGTCGCGATCGCATGATAATAGGTAATAGGTAAAACCGAGTTCCTGGAGAGAAACCCGGTTTGGGGGTAGGGTTCAATTATTGATGGTCAAATCATCGGGAATAATGGAAGAACCATGAGGATAATTAACTTCGGCAACCTCTGGAATATTACCAGTAGAGGAACGAACCATAGCCACTGCAGTCTGTAGAGCTTGCATTCTATCCATGACCAAATGATCGGGAGTGATAATTTCAAAAACTCCCAACTTCTGTAAGCGCTGTTTACACTGTCCAGAAGCGCCGACAATGAAAACATGACGACCGAGATCAATAGCTTCTTTAATAGCATTTTCCAAGGCGAGAGAAGAAGTTACGCCCAACAGAGGCACATCACTCAAATCTAAAATGAGAACATCATAAGCACCAATAACGGCGTGTTCACGGGCGATCGCTTTGGATACACCAAAAATCATCGGACCGCTAAGGTGGAAAAGTAGAATGCGACCATTAGCCTGCTTGAGCAATGCTTTTTCATCAGCACTCAGAACAATGTTATCATCAGCATCAGTAATAGCTTTAACATCCTTAGAACGTAAATCTGTGAGGCGCTGAATAGTGAGGATATTAGCCACAAACAGCCCCAAACCAACAGCCATAATCAAGTCAACAAAAACAGTTAAACCAATCACCCCATACATAATCAAGGCAGCTTTCACAGATACCTTGTGGGCACGTTTCAAGAAGCCCCAATCGATGATATCAACACCAACTTTTAAGGCAATACCAGCCAAAACCGCCATAGGGATACTTTGAGTTAAAGGAGCCGCCCACAGCACCACAACTAACAGAATAATTGAACGGGTGAGACCGGATAAAGCCGTGCGACCGCCAGCTTGAATATTAACGACTGTTCCCATAGTAGCTCCCGCCCCAGGAATACCGCCAAACAAGCCAGAAGCGAGGTTTCCTAATCCTTGACCAATCAATTCTTTATCAGAGTCGTGTTGATAGCGGGTGAGACTGTCAGAAATCACAGAGGTGAGGAGAGCATCAATACAGCCCAACATCCCCAATACCAAGGAATCAATGAACATGGTCTGAATTTGCCCTGCACTAAATGTAGGAACTTGCAGAGAGGGAAGACCGGTAGGAATTTCACCAATTCGACGAATATCAATATCAGGAAAAGCAATTAAGGAAAATATTGTAACCGCAACCAAGGCTAATAACTGAGGAGGAACTAAGCGTTTTAGCTTACTGGGCATAAACACCAGAATGGCTATGGTGATGAAACCCAAGATAGTTTCAGAGGGGCTAATATTAGTCAGCAGTGATGGGATATTTTGAATAGTACCAATGACACCGCCTCTGGGGGGAGCCTGCCCCAAAAAAGGCCCAATTTGCAGAACTACGAGAATTATACCAATCCCGGACATAAAGCCAGAGATAACTGTATAGGGCATGAGGGTGACATATTTACCCAGACGCAGAAAACCAAATACAATTTGGACAATTCCTGCCATCATCACCACGGTAAAAGCCATGGCCATGCCGTTGTCAGGATTAGCAGCGGTGAGGCTAGCAATAACAGCAGTCATAACCACGGTCATGGGACCGGTAGGCTCAGAAATGAGGGTTGGGGTTCCCCCAAACAGAGCGGCAAAAAAACCAACTAGGACGGCTCCATATAAGCCAGCAGCAGGACCAGCACCGGAAGCCACACCAAAGGCTAGGGCCATCGGCAGGGCGATGATGGCGGCAGTCATGCCACCAAATATATCGCCCCGAACGTTTCTAAAGTGAATATGATTCAGGAGTTGCATAATCAGGGAAAACAGTTAACAACCAGGTATTTATCGCTATTCATCTATAAACAGGCTATTATTCATAGATTGTGATGAATCATATAGCTAAAATAAATATTTGTCTACATATTTTCTTAATTTTTTCTGATACAGCTACCCCTGACTAGCTTATAGGGTGTTTCAGTGCTTTAGGCTCGGTACGGGGGGCCGGGTGTGTTGGCTTGTAGGGTGCGTCAGATACAGAAAATTGGAATTAATACCCAATAATTGATTACTGACGCACCAGAAAATTGGGTCTGACTGGCACTACAGCACCCTAGGAGTGATCGGGTTATGTGATGCTGGGCTGTTTTTGCTTAACGATCGCTAAACCTTCTTTAAGTGCTGTTAGGCGATCGCCCATCCAATAATTACCAGGAATTAACCCAGCAATTCCCAATTTTTCTAACCTGGATTTCACCTTACCAGTCGCACCAACTACAATCACATCACGACCGGCATCAATTGCCTCTTTAATGGAACTTTCAATAGCCAAAGAAGAAGTCACCCCCAAAATTGGCACTTCACTTAAATCAACAATCAACACATCATAATTATTAATAGCCTGATGTTCTCGGGAAATAGCTTTCGCCACCCCAAAAATCATCGGCCCACTCAAATGGAACAGCAAAACCCGGCCATTGGCAAAGTCTAAAATTTCCTTTTCTTGAGGAGTTAAAACAATTTGGTCATCGGCATCAGTAATGGCTTTAACAGACTGAGACTGAAACTCATTCAGGCGTTCAATAGTCAAGATATTGGCAATAAAGACACCGACAGCGACAGCTACCATTAAATCAACAAATACGGTGAGGAGAACTACACCATAAACAATGCCGGCTGCTTTCCAAGAAATTTGGTGAACCCGTTTTAAAAATCCCCAATCAATGATATTAATACCGACTTTGAGGACAATGGCTGCCAAAACTGATAAAGGAATACCAGAGGTTAAAGGTGCTGCCCATAAGACGACAATTAACAATACCACAGCGCGAGTAATGCCAGCTAAGGCGGTGCGTCCTCCGGCGTAAATACTGACGACTGTGGCTGTGGTGGCTCCTGAACCAGGAATACCACCGCACAAACCAGTAATTAAATTGGCTGTACCCTGACCGATTAATTCTTTATTGGAGTTATGTTCGGTGCGGGTGAGACTATCTGATACTAAACAAGTTAACAGACAATCAATAGAACCGACCATTCCTAAGATCATACCATTGACAAACATTAACCGCAAATCTTGTTGGGTAAATGTGGGCATTTGCGGTTGAGGGAAACCGGGGGTAATTTCACCAATGGTGGAAATTGTCCGAATTTCTACGCCACTAAATACGACCAAGGAAATGATTGTGCCAATGACTAAAGCGACGAGTTGAGGAGGTACAACTTTTTTGAGATTGGCTGGGTAAAACAACAGAATAGCTAAAGTAATTAACCCTAAAAAAGTTTCCCAAGGATTAATATTAGAAATAATCTCAGGAAAATTTCTGATGACACCAATTACGCCACCAGAAGGGGTGGCTTGACCCAGGAAGGGGGCTATTTGTAGAAAAATCAGAATCACGCCAATTCCGGTCATAAACCCGGAAATCACGTTATAGGGCAGCATGGTAATATACTTACCTAATTTTAAGACCCCAAAGATAATTTGAAAGATACCCGCGAGCATCACGACGGTAAAAGCCATAGCTAAACCGTTTTCGGGGTTCTTAGCCATTAATTCGGCTATTACTGCTGTGATAATAACGGTCATGGGGCCTGTGGGTTCAGAAATTAGGCTAGGAGTTCCGCCAAATAAGGAAGCAAAAAATCCGATTAATATTGCGCCCCATAAACCAGCGGAAGCCCCGGCACCAGAGGCGATTCCGAAGGCTAGGGCCATAGGCAAGGCGACGACGGCGGCGGTTAAACCACCAAAAAGGTCGCCTTTGAGATTACGAAAATGTATGGTATTAATAATCTGCATAAACCAAATATCCTTGTTTTTATGATGATGCTAAACCGTGAAAATTCAGCTAAATCTAAGTTAATTTAACTGAGGCAATCGTGCAATTAAAGGAACCATAAAACTGGGGTCTTGCTGCTTATCAAGATTTGGGCGCTGGTGCTACCGATGACTCCATGCTGAATGTGAGGTCAATTTTCCCCCAGATGGACCTCAGCAAAACGAGTCCCTAACCCTGGTTTACTCTGTATAATTAAATCATAATTTTCCGCACATTACTCTAAACAATCTACCCCCAATCCAGTTTTGTGAATCAAGTTAATTGGCTCTACAAGCAGCAGCTTTGCGACTTAGGTATTGAGTCCCCTTTGATAACTATTCCTGTTTGAGTTTCCTCTCACAGTCACCGGGGGATTATACCGGAGGGGGGTCAATCTTGAAAGAAGACTTAATTAATCTCAACATAAATGTTAATAAACCTATAGCCAAATCTAAAGAAAAGGCAAAAAAATATCCGACAATTTTATCATGTATAATAATCAATAAATATATCAAACATATAATCTAACTGGTAAAAAATCATGAATAACCACACCAGCAACTATATGGAAAACTCTGGAGTCACAGACCGCGAAGGGTCTGACCCGACTGTGGCAGGGGTTCCCTTTGATTTCGCTTGGGCAAACAGTATAGGGGGAAGTGGTTGGGATGGTGGTGCAGATATTGCGGTTGATCATGATGGTAATGTTTATGTTACTGGTTGGTTTCAAGGTAGCATAGACATCAATGATGACGGCAATTTTGATCTAATTTCTGAGGACGGAATTAGTGGGTTTATTGTGAAATTTAATCAGGCTGGCAGTCTAGTTTGGACGGAAACTATTGGGGGAAGTAATAGTGACTCTGCTAATGGCTATGCTATTACTGTTGATCCCAATGGCAATATCTATGCTACCGGAAGTTTTGGAGGTAGCATAGACATCAATGGTGACGGCAATTTTGACCTAGTTTCTGAGGAGGGAATCAGTAGTTTTATCATTAAATTTAATCAGGACGGGAGTTTAGTTTGGGCAGAAACTATTGGTGGGGATTATTCTCATACCTATGCGATCGCTGTTGATGTTGATGAAAATGTCCATGTTAGTGGTGTATTTAACGGTAGTGCAGACATCAATGGCGACGGTAATTTTGACCTAGTTTCGGCGGGAACTTTTGGAAATGTTGATAGCTATATAGCTAAATTCAACAGTGATGGGGGTTTAGTTTGGGCGCAAAGTATTGGCGGATCTAATTCGGATTATAACTATGGTATCGCTGTAGATAGTGATGGCAATATCTATAGTCTTGGGGATTTTCAAGGTAGCATAGACATCAACGGTGATGGTAATTTTGACCTAGTTTCTCAACCGGGTTTAGGAGGTGCTTATATTGTCAAATTTGATGGTGATGGTGGTTTAGTTTGGGCGGAAAGTCTGCCAGTAGATCAGATATTTGAATTTGGCTATGGGATGACTATAGATAGTGATAGCAATGTTTATGTTGCTGGTCACTTTTTTATCCCACTTCCCGGTTTAGATTATGGTGCTTATCTTGTTAAATTTAATAGTGATGGCGGTTTAGTTTGGGCGGAGTCTCTGGGTGGTAATTTTGGCTATGGTCTGGCTGTAGATCCCGATGATTCTGTGTATGTAGCGGGGACTTTTGTAGATGGTTTAGACATTAATAATAATGGTATTATTGACCTAGTTTCCGAGGGTGAATTGGATGCTTATATTGCCCAATTTAATGGTGATGGGGGTTTAGTTTGGGCTACCAATATTGGCGGCATTGATAACGACTATGGAAATGGTATTGCTATTGATAATGCTGGCAATATTTATGTGATTGGTGAATTTAAGGGCGGTATTGATGTCAATGGTAATGGTAATTTTGACCTAATTTCTGGAGAAAATCATGATGTTTATGTGATCAAATTTGAGACTAATAACCCCATAGAATCTGACCCGGAACCGATTAACCCTGATGATTTGAACCCAATCACGGAACCTTTACCAGGATTCCCTAATCAGTTTTTTGGTACTGACAATGCTGATTTCATTGCCGGTAGTATGTCGGATGAAATATTGCTAGGTTTTAAAGGTGATGATTTTTTATGGGGAGAACATGGCAATAATTTCCTGTTTGGAGGTCAGGGTAATGATACCTTGGTGGCTGGTAATGGTAATAATGAGTTGTGGGGTGATAAAGGTAATGATATTCTCTATGCTGGAACACAGGGGATAGATACTCTGCGAGGGGGAGAAGGTAATGATATCTTCATGTTATTTCCAGGGGATGGCTATAGTGTGGTGGCTGACTTCCAAATTAATCAAGATTTAATTATTTTACCGGGAAATGCGAGTAATTATTATCTGGGTAATTTCCCACAGGGATTAACTAATGCTACAGCTATTTATGAAAGGGGAACTGACCAAATGGTGAGTATTTTAGAGGGGGTAACAAATGTTAATTTAGAAGATAGTAATATCTTCCGGTTTGCTTGAATGAAAAATAAAAGGCGGGTTATATGGTGTCAAATAACGACAATATACCCGCCTGCATATTTGGAGAGGTTTTGGGTTCAAAATCTCTCGCCGACAACGATACTGCGGACTTCTCCATTGCGACGAATGACGGCTTCCTGGTTAGCAACTGATGATAAACTCCAGCCGCTGGCTGCAATACTTTCACCGACATAAATACGGCGCGCTACTCCATTTACTTCAAATAAGGCGGCGGAACGATCGCCTAATTCCAAAATCCCGACTAAGGTATGAATAGCAGCAGCGGGGGAAGTAGTAGTATCTGGTGACACGGCGGCCGTTTCTTCAGGAGGCGCAGTGGGGGGGGTAGGAATTGCTGGAGGGTCAGGAATGCTGACGGGAGTAGAGGCGGTGGTTTCCTCGGTGGTGGTGGGAGCCGGAGAACTAGAGGCGGTGGTTTCAGGAACTACCCCCGATGCTTGACCCCCTGGGGTAGTAGCCTGTGGCTGTGGTGCTGGTTGTTGATTTTGCTGATTTTGGGCTTGCAGACTAGCCATGACTTGATTAGATAAGGCTGCGGTCTGATTAGAGGCTTCTTGAACTGCCTCAGCGACTCGGTTAATGGCAGCAATTAAATTATTGGTATTAGCGAGGGCGGCGGTATCAGGGGCTGGGGCTGGGGCTGGAGTGTCAGGAATTGCTAGGGTAGGGAGTTCCATCATTGGGGGAGCGCCGGGGATGCCTTGAGCCATACCTGGTTGAGTAGCGCCAGCTTTGTTGCGGCTAATGGCTTCAAGCGATCGCTGTAAATAATTGACAAATTTAGCATCTGCCTGGGTTTGTTGGCTCAATTGAGGATCTACGGCTACGGGTGCGGGGGCAAACAGTCGCCCTAGACCGCCTCTAGTTGCCATCCACAGGGACAAAGTAACGACCAGGGAAGCACAGGCGGCGGCTAATAGAATTCTATCAAAGGAATGAGAGCGATCGGCGTTGGCATCGCGCAGTTGAGTTTCTGCGGAAATAGCCACCTCACTATCAGCCTCAGTTTCCACCGAAGGCAGAATAATCTGAGGAACCTTAATAGATTGTAGAGAGACAAACTCCGGCTGTACAGGGTCTTTAGGCAGCTTAGTTATACCACTGAGACTGCGATCGATATCCTGAAAGATGTCATCAATGAACTGATCGGCATGAACATCGATCGCCAATGGTTCCATTGGTACTTGTTCTGCTAAATTGACATCAGAGTTTTGACGTTGGATTTCCTGAACCATCCCTTTATATCCTCCCGACCCATTGGATCAACCTATATCGATTAATATTATGCGATTGTTTGAACCGATCGCCGTTTCTATGATTAACAAATTTTATCTAAAATTGGGTTTTAACTGTCCTAGGGACAATTATATATCTGTCCCCTTGGGTATCTTTAGTGATTACATAAGGATACCATAATCGAAATATATGCTGCTAAGGACGATAAAGATAGCGATCGCCCAATAACATAACTACAGACCCAATTAACTTATGATGGATAACTCTAACCTAACCGCCCAGTATCAATCTGTTCAATCCTTGCCCGAAATTTGGCCAATTCTCGCCCAACAGATCCCGCAACAAGTCGCCCTATTTAACCCCCACAGTCAGCCAGAAGTGCAAATCACCTATAGCGACCTGTGGACTCAGATCCAACAATTTGCCGCCGGACTGCAACAATTAGGAGTTGAACCCGCCGAGGACTTACCTAGTCGGGTCGCCTTATTTGCTGATGATAGTCCCCGGTGGATGATTGCTGATCAAGGTATTCTCACCGCCGGGGCTGCTAATGTGGTGAGAGGTGCGACCGCCGACCCCCAAGAACTCGCCTATATTCTCCAAAATAGTGGGAGTACCGGGTTAGTGGTAGATAACCTAGCCCTACTCCACAAGTTAGAAAAGGCGATCCAAGATTTGCCGATTCGGTTTGTGGTGTTGCTGTCTGATGAAGACATAACTGCAGAGGATAGCCTCAGTATACCGATTGTCAATTTTAGTCAACTGATGACTAAGGGTGAGGATATGACTTTGTTAAATCCCCCCACTACGAAACTGGAAGATTTAGCGACTCTGCTTTATACCTCTGGGACGACGGGGAAACCCAAGGGGGTGATGTTAACTCACCGGAATTTTTTGCACCAACTGATTACTATTGCTGATGTGATTGCGCCACAACCGGGGGAAATTGTCCTGAGTATTCTGCCGACTTGGCATAGTTTGGGGCGGAGTGGACAATATTATTTTCTGTCCCGGGGAACGATGGTGATTTACACTAATATCCGCTATTTTAAGCAGGATTTGCAGGAGTTTAAGCCTCAGTACATGGTTAGTGTTCCTCGCATTTGGGAATCGATTTATGAGGCGGCGCAGAAGCAGTTTCGTGATGGACCCGCCACCCGGCAAAAGTTGGTTAATTTCTTCTTTGGAATGAGCAACCGCTATATTGAAGCCCGCCGCATTGTACAAAAATTGACAATTCCCGGACAAGAGAGTAACAATAACTCATCGACAGCTTTGGCTAAATTGCAAACTATCGTGTTAACTCCTGTTCACGCTTTGGGGGATAAATTGATTTATCAGAAGGTGCGCCAGGCTGTGGGGGGAAAACTCAAGTTTGCTATTAGTGGTGGTGGGTCCCTAGCCATGCACTTGGAAAATTTCTATGAAATTGTGGGAATTGACCTGTTAGTGGGTTATGGGTTGACGGAAACTGCTCCGGTTTTGACGGCGCGACGACCTGGCCATAATTTACGGGGTTCTGCGGGGCGACCTATCCCTGAAACGGAAATTAGGATTATTGACCCGGAGACTCGCCAAACCTATGAACCGGGACATAAGGGGTTGGTTTTGGCGCGGGGTCCCCAGGTGATGAGGGGCTATTTTCAAAATCCTGAAGCCACTGATAAGGCTATTGACCCGGAGGGGTGGTTTGATACGGGAGACCTCGGTTGGCTGACTCCTCAGAAGGATTTGGTGTTGACGGGACGGGCTAAAGATACGATTGTGTTAACTAATGGGGAGAATATCGAACCTCAACCGATTGAGGATGCTTGTGTTCGTAGTCCGTATATTGACCAAATTGTTTTGGTTGGTCAAGACCAGAAGTCCCTGGGAGCGCTAATTGTGCCTAATTTGGATGCGCTGAAACAGTGGGCTAGTGGGCAGGGTTTGGGTCTGCAAGTACCTGGGGAAGAACAACAGGGGGAGGCTGAAAATGCGATCGCTATCGATAGTCAACCTATACAAAGTCTGTTTCGTCAGGAGTTGACCCTACAGGTGAAAAACCGCCCTAGTTTCCGACCTGATGATCGCATTGGTCCGTTTAGGTTGATTTTGGAACCCTTTACTATTGATAATGGCCTACTGACTCAGACTTTGAAAATCAAGCGCCCGGTTGTAATGGAACGTTACCGCGATATGATTGACGAGATGTATTAAACGGGGTCAGCAGTTAAATATTGCCTCAACCATGGCCGGCTTGATGGCCTTTAGGCAACTAAGATAACTTCTGCTGGGTTGCGATCGCCTAACTCTTGTCAACTTCTGAACATAAGTTATTGGCGATCGTTATGATTATTTCGTGGTTTAGACTGTCTAAAACACCCCCTGACTCTCGATTACTGAATTGGTGAAAACTACAGGACACTATACATGGAGATTTCTAAAAATCAACTGCTTCTCAAACGTCCTATCAACGTGAAAGCAGTGGTTACCCCTCGCTGGAAAGAAGAAGCACAACAACAGCTACAAGCTCAAATTAATCAGCTTGATAGTCAGCTTCAACAATTGGAAATGCAAGGACAACGCATGATTGGGGAACTCAAAAAACAAAGCCTACAACCTCCTGGTCCAGAGGCTTTGACTCAAATTGAGAATATCCAAAATCAGGTGAATGAACAAAAAAGTAAACTTCTTGATCAGAAAAATCAGATCCTCCAACAACTTCAGCAATTGCAAACTTTGGAACTAGAACAGGAAGTCAGCCAAGGTCAAATTGAAAGTGTATTTACTGTGGAAAAGGGCGATAACTTAATCCGTAAAATGCAGGTAGAAATTCTCCTGCGAGATGGTGTGGTTGAGGAAATACGCGGTGATATTTAATTAACTGAACGGCGGCAGGCCCTCTGCAGGCTCTAGCCCATCAATCATTAATGATTGCCTATTTTATCCCATCCTATTTTAAAATGGGGAAACATGGATATAAATAGGTTGACTAGCCGCTAAAATTGATGGCTGGCTTTTCCTCCCCGGTATTTTTATGCCGGGTTTTCCAAGCTAATAGGAGGCTATTATGATTCACGAAGTGTTTATGCCCGCCCTCAGTTCGACTATGACAGAGGGTAAAATTGTATCGTGGCAAAAATCCCCAGGCGATCGCGTCGGGAAAGGGGAAACCGTCCTGATTGTAGAATCCGATAAGGCTGATATGGACGTAGAAGCCTTTTATGAAGGCTTTTTAGCTACGATTATTGTTCCTGAAGGGGGAACCGCTGGGGTCGGTCAAACGATCGCCCTCATTGCCGAAACAGAAGCGGAAATTGAGGAGGCGAAAAAACAAGCCACCACCACCGCTACCACCAGCACCACTACCCCACCACCAAAAGCTACCCCTACCCCCTCTGTAGCGACCCCAGAACCAGTGGCGGCGACGGTTGCGATAGAGAATACGCCTAGCCGTCGTAATGGTCGCATTGTGGCTTCTCCTCGCGCTCGCAAATTGGCGAAACAACTTAATGTAGACTTAAATAATCTCCAGGGTACTGGCCCCCACGGTCGCATTGTGGCGGAGGATGTGGAAGTGGCTACGGGAAGGGCTCAGACTCCTACGGTTGCGCCTCAACCTACTGTTTCCCCTGTTGCGACTCCATCACCTATTTCTACCATTCCTACCCCCGCACCAGCCCCGGTTCCCTTGGGAGAGGTTGTGGCGATGAATACTCTACAAAATGCGGTAGTCCGCAATATGTTGGTGAGTTTGCAGGTTCCTACTTTCCATGTGGGCTACACTATCACTACCGACAACTTGGATAAACTCTATAAGCAGGTTAAGTCCAAGGGTGTGACGATGACGGCTTTGCTGGCTAAGGCTGTGGCGATCGCTATACAGAAATATCCTATTGTCAATGCCAGTTATGTGGACTCTGGTATTCAGTACAATAAAGGCATTAATATTGCTGTAGCAGTAGCCATGCCGGACGGGGGGTTAATTACTCCCGTACTCTCCAATGCTGATCAGATTGATATTTATTCCCTCTCTCGCACTTGGAAAGATTTAGTCGCCCGCGCCCGCAGCAAACAATTACAACCCCAAGAATACAGCAGCGGAACTTTTACTCTCTCTAACTTGGGGATGTTTGGGGTCGATCGCTTTGATGCTATTTTGCCTCCCGGTCAGGGCTCAATTTTGGCGATCGGTGCCTCTCGTCCCACCGTGGTCGCCACCGATGATGGCATGATGGGAATTAAACGGCAAATGCAGGTTAACATTACTTGCGATCACCGTATCATCTACGGCGCAGATGCCGCAGCTTTCCTGCAATATCTCGCCCAACTGATTGAAACTAACCCTCAATCATTAACCCTGTAGAAACCCATCTGATGTTGGGTGTGTCACACTGAATCATTACCTGGTCAAACCACCAATGTGATGACGTGACGCACCAGCCAAAAAAGTAGGGTGCGTCACACCGGATCATTACCTGGTCAAACCACCAATGTGATGATGTGACGCACCAGCCAAAAAAGTAGGGTGCGTCACACTGAATCATTACCTGGTCAAACCACCAATGTGATGATGTGACGCACCAGCCAAAAAAGTAGGGTGCGTCACACTGAATCATTACCTGGTCAAACCACCAATGTGATGATGTGACGCACCAGCCAAAAAAGTAGGGTGCGTCACACTGAATCATTACCTGGTCAAACCACCAATGTGATGATGTGACGCACCAGCCAAAAAAGTAGGGTGCGTCACACTGGAACATTACCTGGTCAAACCACCAATGTGATGACGTGACGCACCAGCCAAAAAAGTAGGGTGCGTCACACTGAATCATTACCTGGTCAAACCACCAATGTGATGACGTGACGCACCAGCCAAAAAAGTAGGGTGCGTCACACTGAATCATTACCTGGTCAAACCACCAATGTGATGATGTGACGCACCAGCCAAAAAAGTAGGGTGCGTCACACTGAATCATTACCTGGTCAAACCACCAATGTGATGACGTGACGCACCAGCCAAAAAAGTAGGGTGCGTCACACTGAATCATTACCTGGTCAAACCACCAATGTGATGACGTGACGCACCAGCCAAAAAAGTAGGGTGCGTCACACTGAATCATTACCTGGTCAAACCACCAATGTGATGATGTGACGCACCAGCCAAAAAAGTAGGGTGCGTCACACTGAATCATTACCTGGTCAAACCACCAATGTGATGATGTGACGCACCAGCCAAAAAAGTAGGGTGCGTCACACTGAATCATTACCTGGTCAAACCACCAATGTGATGACGTGACGCACCAGCCAAAAAAGTAGGGTGCGTCACACTGAATCATTACCTGGTCAAACCACCAATGTGATGATGTGACGCACCAGCCAAAAAAGTAGGGTGTGTCACACTGAATCATTACCTGGTCAAACCACCAATGTGATGACGTGACGCACCAGCCAAAAAAGTAGGGTGCGTCACACTGAATCATTACCTGGTCAAACCACCAATGTGATGATGTGACGCACCAGCCAAAAAAGTAGGGTGCGTCACACCGGATCATTACCTGGTCAAACCACCAATGTGATGATGTGACGCACCGACTCAGGACAAATTTTACTAATAGTAAATTAAAGCAGATGAAAGCCATTGTCATGAGCAAAGTTGGAAAACCCGAGGTTTTGCAACTCCAAGAAGTCCCCGACCCCCAAATCAAAACAGCCACCCAAGTTTTAGTCCGACTCAAAGCAGCCGGAGTTAATCCTATTGATACCAAACTCCGCAGTCGGGGCACATTTTATCCTGACCAAATGCCCGCTATTTTAGGCTGTGATGGTGCGGGGGTAGTTGAAGCTGTCGGTAGCGAAGTTGAAGATTTTGCCGTTGGTGATGAAGTCTATTTTTGTGATGGCGGACTCGGCGCACAGACCGGAAATTATGCCGAGTTAACAGTGGTAGAAGAAAAATTTATCACCCGGAAACCTATTTCCCTTGGCTTTGCTGAGGCTGCCGCCGCACCTTTAGTATTAATTACTGCTTGGGAGGCTTTATACGATCGCGGCAGGTTACAACCCGGACAGCAGGTGCTAATTCATGCTGGGGCTGGAGGTGTTGGTCATGTCGCTATTCAACTAGCTAAACTGCAAGGGGCAGAAGTAGCCACTACCGTTAGTTCAACCGAAAATGCCGCTTTTGTTCAGGAGTTAGGGGCTGATTTAGTCATTAATTATAAACAGGAAGATTTTGTCCAGGCTATTCTGCATTGGACTCAAGGTGAAGGCGTAGATTTAGCCTTTGATACAGTCGGGAAAGAAACATTTTTTCAAACTGTTTACACAGTCCGCAATTATGGAGATATTGTCACTTTATTAGAGCCTGATTTTAGCATAGGTAATCTCAAAGATGCCCGAACTAAAAATCTGCGGATTTCTTTGGAATTGATGTTAACTCCCATGCTGCAAAATCGCGAGGATGACCAGTTAGACCAAACTAAGATTTTACAGCAGTGTGCCAGGTTAATTGATGAGAATAAGTTGAATATTTGCCTTAACCAAACTTTTCCCCTGGCGGAAGCGGCGGCTTCTCATCAGTTATTGGAAGCTGGGGGAATGAAGGGGAAACTAGCCTTAGTTATCAATGATAAAGATGATGATGATAATGCTGAAGGTTAGTGGGTTTTGATGAGGCTAATTAAAATTGCCCTGTGTGTTCTGCTGTTGACTGTTTTTATGCTGTGTTCATCCCTATCTGTTCTTCAGGCGGCAAATGGTCAACCAGAACCCACTTTATTGACCTTAGAATTGCTTCAGGAAAGGTTAAATAATCCTAGCAATATTGAGGGAGTCGCCGTCATTAATTTACAGCATTTAATTATTGATATACGCCCCGAAAATGCTGAGTTTAGGAATCAGTTTTATCGACTATTACAAACTACACTTAATCAGTCAACTAAACCTCTGGGATTAGATTTGAGTTATTCTCAAATTCAAGGAGATTTTAATGGGGGTAACTTGGGGGTGAAAGTTCCCCTAATTGAAGAAACTATTAAATCTGTATTTTCCCAGGAAGAAGTCGAGCAAATCAAATCCAAATCAGTCAATTTATCGATTTTTAAATCTCCTCAATCTTCGTCAACTTCTTTGCCTAAATTAACCGTATGGCGGGGACGATTGAAATTAGAAGAAACACAATTTCAGGGAAAAGTTGATTTTCACAATACGTTTTTTCTCAAAGGGGTTGATAGTCGTTCTGCTAATTTTCAGAAAACTGCTAATTGGTCTGATTGTCGGTTTAGTTTGTTGGCGAATTTTGGCGGTGCTAGTTTTCGAGAATCTGTGAATTTTCAACGTAGCTATTTTATCACATCTGCACAATTTAAGCAAGCCGATTTTGAAGGATTAACTGACTTCCAAGGCAGTCATTTTCAGGGGGGTAACTTTTCCAAAGTACGATTTCATGGGGCGGCGGATTTTGACAAAACGGTTTGGGATGAAAGCACAGATTTTAGTGAGTCTTGGTGGTCGGATAGGGGGAGTTTTACTAAGTCTATATTTAATGCCTCGGTGAGTTTTAATCAGTCTCGATTTTCCGGTTCTATGGATTTTAGAGATACTCGCTTTAGTGAAAACTTGAATCTCCGAGAAGCCAGTATTGAGGGATTAATGGATTTTAGTGATGTGGGTTTTAATAAGGGTAAAATGTTGAATATTGACCATTTTATGTTTGACTCTAAATCTGCTCAAATCATGGGAGATCCCGGAATAATTGGTCAATTTATAACTGTTCCAACTCTTCAGGGGAATGAGAATTTACTGCGAAAGTTGATTAGAAATTTTCGGGAACAAGAACAAATTGTTGATGCTAATTATATCGAGTTTTTGCGGGCTAAATTACGATTAAATACTTTGTGGGGACGGATTTTTGGGGTGAATATTAACACCGCTTCCGCTTCCCGGTTGGTGGCTATTGGTTTTGAACCAAAACAGGCGGAAACTATTGTCCGAGTTAGGGAAGAACAACCTTTTCGGAATTTGGTGGAAATTCTCAGGCTGGAAGATATTAATTTAGCGACTTATATTAAGGTATATAATCGAGCGATCGCTAATAGTAAAGAAGCGACTATAGCTGATAACTATAGTAGTTGTTGGCAGCGTTTTTTGAGGATAACTCATCTCAAATATGGGGTCGAAAAACTGTTAACTATCCAACAATGGTTACAGTTGGAAATTTTGCTATTGTTAACTGGATATGGGACGAATTTCCCCCTGATTTTTGGGGTGGGAATAGTGGCGATCGCCTATTTTGGCTTATTGTTTTGGCTGGTAGATAGGGTCAGACGCTGGCGACCATCTCCCATTCTTCCCACCGCTTTAGAAACTACTTGGATGTTGGGAAGTTATGCTATATTTACGGCGATCGGTTTATTAGAAATTTTCTCCGCTTCTACTCAACCAGGACTTACCCTCCTCTGTTTAGGTGTGTTTCTCCTTCCTATTCCGGGTCTAATTTTAGGCATTATTTATCGGCGCGGACGCTATCATAATTTATTGAATACCTCCTATTTGACAGAAGATGGTAGCCTGCGACAGTTACGATTAATGATTGGTCGTCTTCCCATAATGCCGCGTTATCCTCTCTTCCGTGAAAGGTATTTACCGATTTTATGGGATCGGCGTTGGAATTGGTTAAATTACTATGATTTCAGTTTGAATAATTTGCTCAAATTTGGCTTTAATGACCTGCGAATGCGTGATGAATTTATCCCCGGTTTAGTCACCACTTTAGTTTGGTATCAGTGGAGTTTAGGAGTCCTCTATTTGATTCTGCTATTATGGACCCTTTCTCGCACCATCCCCGGGTTAAACCTATTAATTTATTTAAAATAATTATCTGCTAGGGGGGGTTATACTCTCAGTGATTAATTCAGTGATTAATTCCGTTAACCTGACTAAACCACCCCCTAATTAGGTCAGACTAAGCAACTATTTAACTGCTGCTTAATTTCCTCGCTATTGAGATGACGACCAATAAAAACCACCTGGTTTTTAGATTTTCTCAAAGTTTCCCCTAGTTGAATATCATACCGGGGACCGCTGAGTTGAAAAATATAGGGTATTTCACTCTCGCTAAACCAGAGAATCCCTTTAGCCCGAAATACTCCAGTTGGCATTTTTTCAGTTAAAAATTGCTCGAATTTCTTGACATCAAAAGGGCGATCGCTTTCAAATGCAATAGACACAAAACCATCATTTGCTAAATGATCGGAATGGTGATGATGATGATGGTGGTCGTGGTCGTGGTCGTGGTCGTGGTCGTGGTCGTGGTCGTGGTCGTGGTCGTGGTCTTGATACTCTTCAGTAGGCGTTAAACCCACATCCAAAATTAACGGTAATGGAACCCTACCATATTCACTTCTAATAATTCTTGCACCCCGTTTAACGGTGCTAATATAAGCCTCCAATTCTTGCAGCTTCTCAGCAGTCGCCAAGTCAGTTTTATTCAGGATAATCATATCACTGTAGGAGATTTGTTTTAAAGCCGCTTCACTGTCAAAGTGATCTGGCGTAAAACTTTCCGAGTCCACCACACCAATCACAGAATCCAGGTTAGTTAAATCTCTTAATTCCGTACCTAAAAACGTTAAAATAATCGGCAGAGGGTCAGCCACCCCTGTAGTTTCAATCACCATATAATCAATGCGATCGCTT